>NZ_JBHWIY010000011.1:0-31819 GCF_042731715.1 Streptomyces sp. NPDC059832
CGCTCGACTGGGAAACCCCAGCCGAGCGTCTCGCTAAGCTCCTGGCAACAGCCAGTTGATCACCTGTGTTGCCACGACCCTTGGAATTCGCCGTGATGCTCGCACCGGGGCCTTCGTCGGGTGGGTCAGGTCGTCGCGGCGCAGTTCGGGCAGATGCCCCGGTAGGTCACCTCGACGCCGGACACCGTGAAGCCGAAGCGCTCGGCGCTCGGCAGATCCGCCATCGGGTCGCCGGCCGGGTGCACGTCGCGGATCGTGCCGCAGCTCGCGCAGACGAGGTGGTGGTGGGGCCGGTGCGCGTTCGGGTCGTAACGCTTGGCGCGGCGGTCCGTGGAGACCTCTATGACCTCGCCGAGCGTCACCATCTCGCCCAGTGTGTTGTAGACGGTGGCGCGGGAGATCTCGGGCAGCTTGGCCACGGCCCGCGCGTGGACCTCGTCGGCCGTCAGGTGCACATGGTCCCCGTCGAGGACCTCGGCCACGACGCGCCGCTGCGCAGTCATGCGCCAGCCGCGTCCGCGAAGTCGTTCCAACAGGTCACTCATAGAAACAAGCCTAACAGTGAAGGGACCAGGTCCCGAACGGGTGTGACTTTGGATGTTCACTTGACTTGGACTAAGTCCATTGTAGGATCGGCATCGGCATACGCCAAGGGACAGGCTGTGCAGGACAAGACGAATGTGCAGGAACGACGCAGGAGGCGCACGTGACGCAGGGACCGCTCACCACGGAGGCCGGCGCGCCGGTCGCCGACAACCAGAACAGCCAGACCGCGGGCGTCGGCGGTCCCGTCCTGGTGCAGGACCAGTCGCTGCTGGAGAAGCTCGCGCACTTCAACCGCGAGCGCATTCCGGAGCGCATCGTGCACGCCCGCGGCGCCGGCGCGTACGGCACGTTCACGCTGACCCGCGACGTCTCGCAGTGGACGCGGGCGAAGTTCCTCTCCGAGGTCGGCAAGCAGACCGAGACCTTCCTGCGCTTCTCGACCGTCGCCGGCAACCTCGGCTCGGCCGACGCGGTGCGCGACCCCCGCGGTTTCGCGCTGAAGTTCTACACCGAGGAGGGCAACTACGACCTCGTCGGCAACAACACCCCGGTGTTCTTCATCAAGGACGCCATCAAGTTCCCGGACTTCATCCACACCCAGAAGCGCGACCCGTACACCGGCTCGCAGGAGGCGGACAACGTCTGGGACTTCTGGGGTCTGTCGCCCGAGTCCACCCACCAGGTGACCTGGCTCTTCGGTGACCGGGGCATCCCGGCCACGCTGCGCCACATGAACGGGTACGGCTCGCACACGTTCCAGTGGAACAACGAGGCCGGCGAGGTCTTCTGGGTCAAGTACCACTTCAAGACCGACCAGGGCATCAAGAACCTCACCCAGGCCGAGGCCAACAAGCTCGCCGGTGAGGACCCGGACAGCCACCAGCGCGATCTGCGCGAAGCGATCGAGCGCGGCGACTTCCCGTCCTGGACGGTGCAGGTCCAGATCATGCCGGCGGCCGAGGCGGCCACGTACCGCTTCAACCCGTTCGACCTCACCAAGGTGTGGCCGCACGCGGACTACCCGCCGATCGAGATCGGGAAGCTGGAGCTCAACCGCAACCCGGAGAACGTCTTCGCGGAGACCGAGCAGTCGATCTTCAGCCCCGCGCACTTCGTGCCGGGCATCGGTCCGTCCCCCGACAAGATGCTCCAGGGCCGCCTCTTCGCGTACGGCGACGCCCACCGCTACCGCGTCGGCATCAACGCCGACCACCTGCCGGTGAACCGTCCGCACGCCACCGAGGCGCGCACCCACGGCCGTGACGGTTACCTGTACGACGGCCGCCACAAGGGCGCGAAGAACTACGAGCCGAACAGCTTCGGCGGTCCGGTCCAGACCGACCGCCCGCTGTGGGGGCCCGCCACCGTCACCGGTGAGGTCGCCACGCACGAGGCTCCGAGCCACGCCGAGGACAACGACTTCGTGCAGGCCGGAAACCTCTACCGGCTCTACTCCGAGGACGAGAAGGCGCGGCTGATCGACAACCTCGCCGGGTTCATCGCCAAGGTGTCGCGCGACGACATCGCCGAGCGCGCGATCAACAACTTCCGCCAGGCGGACGGCGACTTCGGCAAGCGTCTGGAGGCCGCGGTCCAGGCCCTTCGCGGCTGATCCGGGCGCCTGTCGTCGGCGGTGGGCCGGTCTCCCCTTCGGGGGAGGCCGGCCCACCGGTCGTTCACCGGGGCTCAGCCGATGAGTTGCGCGTGGTGGCGGCGCCTGGTGGGTGCCCAGCAGCGCAGGATGTCGCGGACGGAGACGATGCCCACGGGCCCGTGGTCGTCCAGCACGATCAGGTGGCGGAACCCGCCGTGTGTCATGGCCTCCGCAGCCTCTTCCAGGGTCCAGGTGGGGGCGGCGAAGACCACATCGGTGGTGGTGTGGGTGGCGGCGGTCTCGGTATCCGGATCCTGGCCGGAGCCGACGGCGTTGAGGATGTCGCGTTCGGTGAGGATGCCGAGCCCGCTGTTGTCCTTGTCGAGGACGACCGCGGCTCCGATATGGCGGACCGACATCAGCCGGGCGGCCTGGCGGAGCGTATGGGCGGGGCCGATGGTGAGGACCAGCGTGCTCATGGCGTCACGGACGAGCATGAAAAGAGCCACCTCCTTGGTGAAAAGGCCGCGTGAGCCGATTCACAAATTCACAAGCGGGGGGACTCTCAGAGTTGCACCGATGTGTGGACGGGACAAGGGGGGCGAAGTAGCCCGAAGGGCGCGCGACGGCGCGCGACGCCCTTCGGTGACGTGATCCCGGTCGGCGGCGCCGGCTCAGTAGCGCTGGTTCAGGTAGCCGAGCAGCTCGTGGTGGAGCAGCCCGTTCGAGGCCGCGGCATTGCCGCCGCCCGGACCGGAGACCCCGTCCAGGCTGGTGAACTTCCCGCCCGCCTCCTGGACGATGATGGCGTTGGCGGCCATGTCCCAGAGCGAGAGCTCCGGCTCCGCGCAGATGTCCACCGAGCCCTCGGCGACCATCATGTACGGCCAGAAGTCCCCGTACCCGCGGGTGCGCCAGCAGGCCCTGGTCAGATCCAGGAATCCGTCGAGGCGGCCCTGCTCCTCCCAGCCGCTCAGCGACGCGTACGCGAACGAGGAGTCGGCGATCCGCTCGACCTTCGACACCTGGATCCGGGTCGCGGAGGTCAGACTGCGGCCGGAGAACGCGCCCGCCCCCTTCGCCGCCCACCAGCGCCGGTTCAGCGCGGGCGCGGACACCACGCCGACCACCGGCTGGAAGCCTCCCCCACTCTCGGCTCCGCTCGAACGGGAGGTACCCCCTCCGCCGGCCTCCATCAGCGAGATCAGCGTCGCCCAGACCGGCACGCCGCGCACATAGTTCTTGGTGCCGTCGATCGGGTCGATCACCCAGCGCCGGGGACCGGTGCCCTCGATCCCGAATTCCTCGCCCAGAATCGCGTCGCGCGGGCGGGCCCGATGGAGGTGGCCGCGGATCAGTTCCTCGGCGGCCTTGTCGGCCTCGCTCACCGGCGTCATGTCCGGCTTGGTCTCGACCTTGAGGTCGAGAGCCTTGAACCGGTCCATCGTCGCCGCGTCGGCGGCGTCCGCCAGAACATGGGCAAGGCGCAGATCATCGTGGTAATCGGGCATGCCGTCACAGTATCGATCACAGGTGGGCAGGGCTACAGGAGCCTGGAGCCGCGCGGACCATTGACAGTCCCCGGGAGCGGGTCAACTCTGGGACGCGCAGCCCTCGGGCCTGCCCGGCGCAGGAGGCGACGATGCCCACAGCGCGAGACGTACTGCTGGACGCCGCCCTCTCGGCGCTGGAGACCCTGCCCTGGACGTCGGTGCGCATGGTTGACGTGGCGTGCGCCGCCGGGGTCTCCCGGCAGACCCTCTACAACGAGTTCGGCGGCAAGGACGGCCTGGCCCGTGCCCTGGTCCACGATGCCGCCGACGGCTATCTGGCCGGTGTCGAGTGGGCGCTGGGGTCGGCCGGCGGTACGGAGGACGGGCTGGCCGCCGTGGCTGCCTGGACCGTCCGGGCCGTACGTACGAACGTGCTGGTCAAGGCCTTGCTCACCGGCTGCTGGAGCGAGCGGTTGCCCCGCCCCGCACCCCGCGCGGCCGGGTGTGCGCCCCCGGTGCCCGGCCGGCGGCGGGCCGACCAGGGGCCGCCGACCCCCGCCGAACTGCTCCGCCGGGCCGGCGAACGCGTGGTGGCAGCCTTCGACGGGGGACAGCCGACGCACGACCCGGAAGCACTGGCCGTGACCTGCGAGATCGCGCTGCGGCTCGCCCTGAGCTACGCGCTGGTGCCCGCGCCTTCGGGGGCGGACGGCGAGACGGCACCGCTGGTACGCCACGTGGTGGCGGGGGCGCCGGGCGCGGTCAGTGGGACGAGCCCGAGAGCTGGAGCCCGATCACCCCGAGAATCACCAGGGAGATCGAGACCAGCTTGAGGGTGGAGACCACGTCGTCGAGGAAGACCATGCCGTAGATCGCGGTGCCCGCCGCACCGATGCCGGTCCACACCGCGTAGGCGGGCCCCACGTCGAGTTTCTTCAGCGACATCGTCAGCAGCCCGAAGGAGCCGAGGGCGAAGACGCAGAACGCGATGGTCGGCCAGAGCCGGGTGAAGCCGTGCGAGAGCTTCAGACAGACGGCGAAGCCGGTCTCCAGAAGTCCTGCGACCACGACCAGCAGCCACGCCATCGTCAGTGCCCTCCCACGTCGGTGACCGCCTTGCCACACTGGGTGTGATTATGCATTTACCGGCGGCGGCAGATCGCAAACGTGCCCCGGTCAGTCGCCTTCGCGTCGTTCCCGGGTGGACAGCAGCCGGCGCAGCGAGTCCAGCCGGGCCGGATCGGCGTGGCCCTCCGCCACCCAGGCGTCCAGGGCGCATTCCGGTTGCTGGCTGTCGTGGGTGCAGCCGCGCGGGCAGTCCTCGGTGCCGGGCTCCAGGTCCGGGAACGCGTGGATCACCCGGGACGGGTCGATGTGGTTGAGCCCGAAGGAGCGGACACCGGGGGTGTCGATCACCCAGCCGCGGTAGTCGGGCAGCGGCAGCGCCAGCGCCGACGTGGTGGTGTGCCGGCCGCGGCCGGTGACCGCGTTGACCACTCCCGTGGTACGCCGCCGGTCCTTCGGCACCAGCGCGTTGACCAGCGTGGTCTTGCCGACGCCGGAGTGCCCGACGAAGGCGGTGACCCGGTCGTGCAGCTGCTCGCGGACCCGCTCGGCCGCGTCGCCGTTCTCCAGCTCCTCGCGGCTGGTCACGATGAACGGGACGCCCAGCGGGGTGTACGCCTCCAGCAGCTTGTCCGGGGAGGCCAGATCGGACTTGGTGAGGACCAGGAGCGGGGAGAGCCCGCCGTCGTACGCGGCCACCAGACAGCGGTCGATCATCCGCGGACGGGGTTCCGGATCGGCCAGCGCGGTGACGATCGCCAGCTGGTCGGCGTTGGCGACGACCACCCGCTCGAACGGATCGTCGTCGTCCGCGGTCCGGCGCAGCACCGAGCGGCGCTCACCGATGCGGACGATGCGGGCGAGGGTGTCCTTGTCGCCGGAGAGATCGCCGACGATGGAGACCGTGTCCCCCACCACGGCGGCCTTCCGGCCCAGCTCACGGGCCTTCATCGCCATGACCGTACGGCCGTCGACGAGGCAGGTGAGGCGGCCGCGGTCGACGGTGAGGACCATGCCCTCCTCGGCGTCCTCGTGCTTCGGGCGGGTATGGGTGCGAGGCCGGTTGCCCTTCGGGTTGGGGCGGAACCGGATGTCGTCCTCGTCGGGGTTCTTGCCGTAGCGGCGCATGTCTCAGGCCCCGAGCATTCCGGTCCACATCTGCGGGAAGTCCGGCAGGGTCTTGGCGGTTGTCGCCACGTTCTCGATCTCCACTCCGGGGACGGCAAGGCCGATGATCGACCCCGCGGTTGCCATCCGGTGGTCGTCGTACGTATGGAAGGTACCGCCGTGCAGCGGCCTGGGCCGGATGTGGAGGCCGTCGGCGGTCTCGGTGACGTCGCCGCCGAGCTCGTTGATCTCCTTGGTGAGCGCGGCCAGCCGGTCCGTCTCGTGCAGCCGCAGATGGGCGACACCGCTCAGGGTGGACGGCGCATCGGCCAGCGCCGCGACCGCCGCGATGCCGGGGGTGAGCTCGCCGACCTCGCCGAGGTCGACGTCGATGCCGTGGATGCGGCCCGAACCGGTGAAGGTGAGGCCGTGCTCGGTCAGCTCGCAGCTGCCGCCCATCACCGTGAAGATCTCCCGCAGCGCGTCGCCCGGCTGGGTGGTGCGCTCGGGCCAGTCGGGGATGGTGACCCGGCCGCCGGTGACCAGCGCGGCCGCGAGGAACGGCTGGGCGTTGGAGAGATCGGGCTCGATGGTCAGATCACGGCCCAGCAGGGCCGAGTGGGAGACCCGCCAGACGTTCGGCTCGCCGCCCGTCTCCGGCTCGTCGACCTGCGCGCCGACCGCCCGCAGCATGTCGACGGTCATCCGGATGTGCGGCATGGAGGGGAGCCTGGCACCGGTGTGGCGCACCTCCACCCCCTGGTTGTAGCGCGGCGCCGACAGCAGCAGCGCCGAGACGAACTGGGAGGACGAGGAGGCGTCGATCGCCACCGGTCCGCCGTCCAGCGCGCCGCCGCCGTGCACCGTCATCGGCAGCGAGCCGCGCCCCTCGTCGTCGATCCGGGCGCCGAGCACCCGCAGCGCGTCGATCACGCCGGTCAGCGGGCGCTCGTACGAACGCGGGTCGCCGTCGAAGCGGACCGGGCCGTCGGCGAGGGCCGCGACCGGCGGCAGGAAGCGCATGACCGTGCCGGCGTTGCCGACATCGACCGTGGTGGGGCCGTGCAGTCCGGCCGGGATGACCCGCCAGGCCTCGCCGGAGCCGTCCGGGCCCACGCCCTCCTCGATGCCGACGCCCATCGCGCGCAGCGCCTCGGCCATCAGCAGGGTGTCGCGGGAGCGCAGCGGGCGGCGCAGCCAGCCGGGCTCGGCGGCGAGCGCGGCGAGGACGAGCGCGCGATTGGTGACCGATTTCGATCCGGGCACGGTGACGGTCGCGTCGACGGCCCCGGTCGCATGCGGGGCGGGCCAGAGGGCGGGGTGCACGGAACTATCGGTCATGGCCCTTACTTTAGTGGCTCACCTCAAACCCGAATCTCGATCAAATGGGTCGAAACAGGTGCGTAACGCAAGCGTGGTGGAAGCCGTCGGCCGGTACCGGCGCTCCCGTGCCGCCGGCCCTCACATTCCGAGCAGCCAGCGCCCGCCGCCGATCAGGGAGCAGAGCGACACCGCGTGGAAGAGGAAGAGCCAGAGCGCGGCCGGTACGTCCGTCAGCCGGGACAGCTGGTCCGCGTCCGAGTCCGGCGCACCGCCGTACCGCCGCTTGGACTGGAGCTCGAAGGCCGGGCGCACGCCGCCGAGCAGCAGGAACCAGACCACGGTGTACGCGAACAGCGACTGCCAGGCCGGTGAGGCCAGCCAGGACACCAGCAGGAAGGCCGATCCGGTGAAGATCACCGTCAGCGCCCCGTACACATTGCGGATCATCACCAGCATCACCGCCAGCAGCGCGGTGGCCACCCACAGCAGCAGCGTGATCCTGCCGTCGACCAGCAGCCACGCGCCGCCCAGGCCCAGCAGTGGCGGGGCGGTGTAGCCGGCGGCCGCGGTGAGGATCATGCCGATACCGGTCGGCTTGCCGCGGCTGACGGTCAGGCCGCTGGTGTCCGAGTGCAGCCGGATGCCGGACAGCTGCCGTCCGGTGAGCAGCGCGATCAGCCCGTGCCCGCCCTCGTGCGCGATGGTGATCGCGTTGCGGGTCAGCCGCCATATCGGGTTCGGCACGACGGCGATCAGCGCGAGCGTGCCGGTCACCACCACGAGCCACTGCTCGGGGGCGGGCTGGGTGCCGAACACGCGGTCCCACAGATTGCCCAGATCGGTGCTGTCCATGGTGTGGGCGGCTCCTCGTGGTTTCGGCTTGCGATATCGGCATCTTGTCGGCGTGGCGGTCGTGGCAGTCTGGCACTTATGTGCGGACGGTATGCAGCGAGTCGGCGGCCCGAGGACCTGACCGGACTCTTCCAGGTCGAGAAGTGGGAACCGGCGGAGGCCCTGGCCCCCGACTGGAACGTGGCGCCCACCAAGGAGGTCTACGCCGTACTGGAGCGTCCTCTGAAAGACGCAGACGATCAGCGTCCGGTTCGCCAGATGCGCGTGCTGAAGTGGGGACTCGTACCGTCCTGGGCGAAGTCGCCGGAGGGCGCCGCACGGATGATCAACGCCCGCGCGGAGACCGTCCACGAGAAGCCGTCCTTCCGCCGTCCCTTCGTCTCCCGACGCTGCATCCTGCCCGCCGACGGCTACTACGAGTGGGTCACCGGCGCGGATGAACGGCAGCTGGAGGAGAAGGGGAAGAAGAAGCGCCCGCGCAAGCAGCCGTACTTCGTGACACCCGCCGACGGATCGGTCTTCGCGATGGCCGGGCTCTATGAGTTCTGGCGCGACCGGACCCTGCCGGACGACCACCCGATGGCCTGGTGGGTGACCTGCTCGGTGATCACGACCGAGGCGGAGACCACCCCGCTCGCCGTCGCCCCCGCCGACGGCCCGGCCGCGCTCGCCGACATCCACCCCCGGATGCCGCTGATGCTGACCCCGGACCGCTGGGACGCCTGGCTCGACCCGTCGCGCACCGACGTCGAGGAGCTGAAGGCCCTGCTCGCACCGCCGCCGGGCGGGCTGATGCGGGCCTATCCGGTGGCCACGGCCGTCAGCAACGTCCGCAACAACGGCCCCGAGCTGCTGGAGGAGCTGGCCGCCCCGGAAGTGAGCACGCTCTTCTGACACGCTCTTCCGAACAAGCACGCTTTCCCGGGCAGTCGGCTCCCCGGCAGTCGGCCTCCCGGGCTCTCGGCGGGGAGGATGGGGTGCGTGAGTACTACAGAGACGGGCCGCGGAGCCGAGGCGGCCGAAACGGTCGACACCGATGCCGGACCGGCCAGGATCACCTGGTTCCCCGCGACGGGCACGACGAAGGCCGGGAACGCCCGGCTGGTCCTCGCCCTCGGCCACGGCGCCGGCGGCGGCATCGAGGCCCGCGACCTCCAGGCACTGGCCGCCGCGCTGCCCGCCCACGGGGTGACCGTCGCCCTGGTGGAGCAGCCGTGGCGGGTCGCCGGGAAACGGCTCGCGCCCGCCCCTAAGACCCTGGACACCGGCTGGCGGGGGCTGTGGCCCGCGCTCACCGCCGCCGGGCCGCCCGTCGTCGCGGGCGGGCGCAGCGCCGGGGCACGGGTGGCCTGCCGGACGGCCCGGGAGCTCGGCGCACACGCGGTCCTCGCGCTCAGCTTCCCGCTGCACCCACCGGGCAGGCCGGAGAAGTCCCGCGCGGACGAGCTCCTCGGCTCCGGCGTCCCCACGCTCGTCGTGCAGGGCGGCCACGACCCGTTCGGGCGGCCCGCCGAATTCCCGCCGGGGGAGTACGAAATCGCCGAGGTGCCGTACGGCGACCACGGGTTCGGCGTACCGAAGAAGGCCGGTCCGGGCCAGGACGAGGCGATGGGGATGCTGACCGCCGCCGTGACCCGATGGCTGGCCGCCCTCGTGTGACGTACACCCCGGGAATGTTGCGCGGGGGGCCACTGTTGTCGGTGTCATCGGTACATCAACGTCGTACGTGGAGAGGGAGTCCGTCGCATGGGTTCGACCATCTGCCCGCGCCGCTCGAACGCCGCTGACCTGGAGTGGACGGTGCTGCACGCGGCCAAGACCACTCCCGAGCGGGCCCTGGGCGGATCGGATCGACAGCCCGTCTCGAAGCAAGGTCGACTATTCTCCGATTCGAGCGGGTCCGGTTTCGGCTCCGCCACAGCGTTGGAGGAGGTGGGTCCGGTCACTGGGACCGACACAGGGACCGACGACGGCCGCGCACAGGAGACGCCCGCCGAGCGCAACGCGCGCTTCGAACGGGACGCTCTCGGTTTCCTCGACCAGATGTACTCGGCCGCGCTGCGCATGACGCGCAACCCCGCGGACGCCGAGGACCTGGTCCAGGAGACGTATGCCAAGGCGTACGGTTCCTTCCACCAGTTCCGTGAGGGCACCAACCTCAAGGCGTGGATGTACCGCATCCTCACCAACACGTTCATCAACTCGTACCGCAAGAAGCAGCGCGAACCCCAGCGCAGCGCCGCCGAGGAGATCGAGGACTGGCAGCTGGCGCGCGCCGAGTCGCACATGTCGACCGGTCTGCGCTCCGCCGAGTCGCAGGCGCTCGACCACCTGCCGGACTCCGACGTGAAGTCCGCTCTGCAGGCGATCCCCGAAGAGTTCCGCATCGCCGTGTATCTCGCCGATGTCGAGGGCTTTGCCTACAAGGAGATCGCGGACATCATGGGGACTCCCATCGGTACGGTGATGTCCCGACTGCACCGGGGCCGCCGCCAACTGCGCGGCATGCTGGAGGACTACGCCCGTGAGCGCGGGCTCGTCCCGGCCGGTGCCGGAGAGTCGGACGATCGGAAAGGCTCGGGCTCATGAGCTGCGGAGAGCCGCACGAGACGGACTGCTCGGAAGTCCTCGATCATCTCTATGAGTTTCTCGACCACGAGATGCCCGACAGCGACTGCACCAAGTTCGAGGTGCACTTCGAGGAGTGCTCCCCGTGCCTGGAGAAGTACGGCCTGGAGCAGGCCGTCAAGAAGCTGGTGAAGCGCTGCTGCGGCCAGGACGACGTGCCGAGTGATCTGCGGTCCAAGGTGATGGGCCGGATCGATCTGATCCGCTCGGGGCAGGTCGTGCCCGAGCAGGACGTGACGGCCGCGGGAAGCGAACAGCCGACCGCCGCCAAGGAGTGACACCCGGCGGCCGGCCGGTACCGGCCGCCGCCACCGAATCACCCGAATGTGCTAATCGGGCTCATTGACGCTCGACCGGTTGCACAACTCGCTAGCCTGGCGCCTCCATTGACCATGTTGGGGGGCGGGCCGAGCGGGTGAGAGCCACACGCGGGGCGGCGCGCACGTACATTCCGGCGGTCGCGGCGGGCGCCCTGCTCTGTGTGCTCCCCGCGCTGCGGAGCGGTGCGGGGACCCCGTGGGTCACCGTTGCACTGCTCACCGGGCTCTATCTCGTCTGTGAACTCCCCGGGTGCTGCCCCTTCTTCGGCAGCTCCGTGCCGATCCGTGCCGGATCGTTCTTTCCGCTGCTGCTCGCCGCCGCCTTCCTGCTGCCGCCCGCCGCGGCCGCCCTCGTCGCGGTGCCCGGATCGCTCGTCGGCCGGGTGGAACAGCCGCCCGCCACCGCACGGCGCGTCTGGCGGGCCGCGCAGCTCGCCGTCACGGTCTGGGCGGCCTCGTCCGTCCACGGACTGCTCGGCGGACCCGCCACGCTCGGCGGCATCGGTACCGGCCCGGACCGGACCCCCGACCTTCCCTACGCGATCCTGCCCGCCTGCGCCGCGGCCCTGGCCTTCAGCCTCGTCCTGACCGCGCTGGACGGCTCCATCCTGGTCGCGGCCGAGCGGCTGCCCCTGCGGCGGGCCTGGAGCGGGCTGCTGCCCCGCTCGCTGGGGCCGCATCTGGTGCACGGACTCGCCGGGCTGATGATGGCGGTCCTGTGGCGGGGCCCGTACGGGCCGCTGTCCGCGCTCATCGTCCTGCTGCCGATGTACATCTCCTGCTGGGTCTTCGCCCAGTACCACCGCGAGCACGCCGCCCACCGCGCCACCATCAGGGCGCTGGTGCAGGCCGTCGACATCAAGGACACCTACACCCGCGGCCACAGCGAACGGGTCGGGCGGGCCTCCGTCCTCATCGCCCGCGAACTCGGCATGGACCAGGACCGCCTGGAGGTCGTCCGGTTCGCCGGCATCCTGCACGACGTCGGCAAGCTCGGCGTCCCCACCCGGGTGCTCCGCAAGGACGGGCCGCTCACGCCGGAGGAGCGACAGGTGATCGAACTGCATCCGGAGTACGGGCACGAGATCGTCCGCGGCATCGGTTTCCTCGGCGAGGCGCGGGCCGCGATCCTGCACCACCACGAACGGCTCGACGGCAGCGGCTATCCGTACGGGCTCAGCGGGCGCGAGATCCCGGAGTTCGCCCGGGTGGTCGCGGTGGCGGACGCCTTCGACGCGATGACCTCGACCCGTTCGTACCGGCGGGGCAGACCGGTGCCGGCCGCGCTGGAGGAGCTGAAGCGGTGCGCGGGCACGCAGTTCGACCCGCAGATGGTCCGGGCGCTGGTGCGCGGTCTCGAACGGCACGGCTGGTCGGCGGTGACGACGGCCGTGACGGCGGACGAGCCCGGGGTCCCGAGGTCGAGGGGCGAGGACGCGGGGGCCGTCCCCGGCCGCCCGGCGGATCGTCCCGGGCCGCCCGGCGGGCTCGACCGCGTACCCTCTCCGCAGCCGTCGGCGGACGGGCTCGGCGCGGTGTCCGGTCCGCAGTCGCGCGCGGACCGCCGCGGATGACCCGGGCCAGGGCCGGGACACGGCTGCCGCCCGTCGTCCTCACCGTCCGCGCCGCCACGGCCCTGCTCGCCGCCGCCGGGCTCGGCCACACCCTCTGGGACGGCGTCCACGACCCCGGCCACGCCCTCGCCTTCGGGGTGCTCATCACGGTGGGCGAACTGGCCCGCTGGGGCGCGCTGCCCGGTGAGCGCGAGCCCGCACCGCTCGGGGCCGCCGGAGCACTCGCGTACGCCCTCCTCGGCCGCAGCGGCGGCGAATCGACCGCGCACGGTGTCCTCCAGGTGATCGCCGTGCTCGTCGCGGCACAGCTGGTCGCCTGCGTGCCCCATGTGGCGCGTGGCGCGGGACCCGCCCCCGACCGGGTGGCCCGCCGCGTCCTGACCGTCACCTTCGCCGCCGTGTGCTTCCAGCCGCTGTACAACAGCGGCCGCAGCGGGAGCTGGTTCGGCGAAGGACCGTACTACGTGCTCGTCCTGCTCCTGATCCTCGTCCTGACCGCGCTGTGCGACGCCGTGCTCGCGGCCCTGCTGCTGCGCTCGTACACCCGTCATCCCTATCCGCCGCTGCTCCGGGACGAGCTGCGCGGGCTCATCGGCATCGGGTCGGCGGTGTGCGCGACCGGGGTCGTGATGGCCCTCGGGGTGGCCGTCGCCGGGCTGTGGGCGCTGCCGGTCCTGTGCGTACCGCTGCTGCTGACCCAGGTCTCGTTCCGCCGGTTCGTCGCCGTGCGCACCACCTACCGGCAGACCATGGCCTCGCTCGCCAGGTCCACCGAGATCGCCGGGTACACCCCGCACGGGCATGCCCGCAGGGTCGCGGTGCTCTGCCGGGCCGTCGGCCGTGAGCTGGGGCTCTCCGGGATCCGGCTGACCGTGCTGGAGCACGCCGCCCTGATGCACGACATCGGCCAGCTCTCGCTCGTCGACCCGGTCCCGGACGGGGCGACGGCCACCCTGCCCGCCGCCGAGCAGCGCCGCATCGCGCTGCTCGGCGGCGCCGTGGTCCGGCAGACCGGGGTGGACGCCGAGGTCGCCGTCGTCGTGGAACGGCAGGCCGACCCCTATCGCGAGCAGCCGTTGTCCGCCAGGATCGTCAGGGTCGTCAACGCATACGACGACCTCTGCGGGGAAAGTCTCATCGGGCCGCTGGGCGCGCTGGAACAACTCAGGCTCGGGACCGCCCACGACTATCAGCCCGAAGTCGTGGAATCACTGGCCAGGGTGCTGTCCCGGGGCGGTCCGGCCCCGGTCCTGCCCGGGTAACCCATGGGTAATGAGCGGGCGTCCGGTCCGGCATGGTTGGATGCGAAGAAGAGCGGAAAACGAGGGTGTCCAGTCGGGACAGGCGGGAATCGTGAGGATCTTCGGGAAGGTACGGCATCGGCCCTCCGCCTCTTGGCGGCAGGCCACCGACCGCGCGTTCACGCTGATCGGCGACGGCCGGTACGAGGACGCGGGTGCACTGCTGACACGTGCGGCGGACCTGGAACCCTGGCTCTCCGAGTCGTGGTTCAACCTGGCGCTGCTGCACAAATTCCGGCATGACTGGGAACAGGCGAGAGCCGCCGGCCTGCGGGCCGTCGCGCTGCTCGACAAGGAATCCGGCGCTCCCGACTGGTGGAACGTCGGGATCGCCGCCACCGCGCTGCAGGACTGGCCGCTGGCCCGCCGGGCCTGGCAGGCGTACGGCCTGAAGGTGCCGGGCGCCGGCCAGCACACCTCGGCGGCCAACAGCGAGCCGGTCGGCATGGAGCTGGGCAGCGCCGCGGTACGGCTGTCGCCGGAGGGCGAGGCCGAGGTCGTGTGGGGCCGTCGGCTCGATCCGGCCCGGATGGAGGTGCTCTCCATCCCGCTGCCGTCGTCCGGCCGCCGCTGGGGCGAGGTCGTCCTGCACGACGGGGTGCCGCACGGCGAGCGGGTCACCGCGGCCGGGCCCTCGTACCCCGTCTTCGACGAGATCGAGCTGTGGGCGCCGTCCCCCGTGCCCACCTGGGTGGTGCTGCTCGAAGCGGCCACCGAGGAGGACCGGGACGCGCTGGAGCAGCTGGCGTCCGATGCCGGGTTCGCCGCCGAGGACTGGTCGTCCTCCGTGCGGCTGCTCTGCCGGGCATGCTCGGAGAGCCGGATGGAGAGCGACGAGGGCGACGGCGAGCACCTCGACCCGCACGACCACAGCGAACCGGGGCATCCGGGACCGCTGGGCCACCGCACCGCCGGTGAGTTGTGGGTGCCCGAACGGGAGTGCGGGATAGCGGCACCGGCCGGGCTGGTGCGAGGTCTGCTGGACGGCTGGGTGGCGGACAGCCCGGACAGCCGTGAGTGGCGGGATCTCGAAGAAGTCTGCTGACCGGTGCCCGTAGGCTGTACGGGCACCGGTCGCGGTGCTCGGGTGCCCGGCCCCGGAACTGTCGGATGGCCGGGTTTCAGGTTTTGAGGAAGGCGTACGGCGGACATGGCGCAGCAGGAGACGGACGAGCAGATCAGCGTCGACGACGAGGGTTTCGTCGTGGACACGGAGGACTGTGAGGCGCGCGAGGCGGCCTGTCGCGAGCGCGGCACCTCCCGTCCGATCACGGTCGTGGGCAACCCGGTGCTCCACAAGGAGTGCAAGGACGTCACCGCGTTCGACGACGAGCTGGGCCGGCTGATCGACGACATGTTCGCGAGCCAGCGGACGGCGGAGGGCGTGGGCCTGGCCGCCAACCAGATCGGCGTCGACCTCAAGGTCTTCGTCTACGACTGCCCGGACGACGAGGGCGTGCGGCACGTGGGCGCCGTCTGCAACCCGGTGCTCGAAGACCTGGCGCCCGAGGACCGGGTCCTGGACGACTCCAACGAGGGCTGCCTCTCCGTCCCGACGGCGTACGCCTCGCTGGCCCGCCCGGACTACGCGGTGGTCCGCGGACAGGACGCCAAGGGCAACCCGGTCAAGATCCGGGGCAACGGCTACTTCGCCCGCTGCCTCCAGCACGAGACGGACCACCTGTACGGCTACCTGTACATCGACCGGCTCTCGAAGCGGGACCGCAAGGACGCGCTGCGGCAGATGGCGGAGAACACGCCGCGCTACGAGATCGTGCCGAACGACTGAGTGCGCAGCCGACCGTCACCGACGGGCCCGGTCCTTCTCGTGAGGAGGACCGGGCCCGTCGGGCTTCAACCCCGAATGGCCGTCAACTGCCATTCATCCGTGGGTAGTTGACGCGCGTCGACTCGTCCGACAGGCTCTCTCCCCATATCTCCGTCACGGTAGGGAGCCCCCCCATGCTCAGACGCACCGCACGACTCCTGCTCGGACTTGTCATGACCATGGCTTTCGCCTTGGGTGGTGCCGTGGTGACCGCCGGCACCGCACAGGCCGACGGCTGCTACACCTGGACCCGCACGATGTCCCCCGGCGTCACCGGCAACGACGTCGTCCAGCTCCAGATCCGGGTGGCCGGCTACCCCGGCTACAACTCCGTACTCGCCATCGACGGCTCCTACGGACCGGCCACCACCGCCGCCGTCAAGCGCTTCCAGGCCGCCTACGGCCTCGCCGCCGACGGCATCGCGGGCCCGGCCACCCAGGCCAAGATCTACGAGCTCCAGGACAACGACTGCACCCCGGCGCACTTCACGTACGCCGAGCACAACCAGTGCAACTCGACCTGGGCGGGTGGTGCCGTCGCGGCGGGCACGGCGAAGGCCAACGCGCTGAGCACCATGTGGAAGCTGGAGGCGCTGCGGCACGCGCTCGGTGACCAGTCCATCCGGATCACCAGCGGCTTCCGCTCCGCGTCCTGCAACAGCGCGGTCGGCGGCGCGTCCAACAGCCGCCACATGTACGGCGACGCGGCCGACCTGGGCGCCGGACCGCACTCCCTGTGCACCCTCGCCAAGCAGGCCCGCAACCACGGCTTCAACGGGATCCTCGGCCCGGGTTACCCGGACCACGGTGACCACATCCACGTCAACCAGGGCCCCAGCCACTACTGGTCGGCGCCGAACTGCGGCGTCTGACGTACGAGGCCCCGTACGCCGGTTCCGTCCGAACCGGCGTACGGGGCCCTTCCGTGTGCCGCCTCAGGCCGCCTTCGCCGTCAGCCGCGTACCGTCCGTCGTCTGGACCGCGGCGCCGTCCTCGGCACGCTCCGTCAGGTGGAGCTGCGAGACGGCGTTGCGCAGGGTCAGCGCGCCGGCCGCGGTGTCCAGCTGCCAGCGCTGCGTACGGGACGTCGCCGAACAGCCGCCGAGCGACAGCTCGGCCCCCACCTCCAGGGGCGCGCCCAGGTACTTCTTGCCGCGCACCGCGTCCAGGCACTGGCCCGTTCCGGCCGAGCGCACCGTGTAGTACCCGTCGGCGGTCGCCGTCAGCGTCCAGGAGGCCGCGACGCCGCGGACCAGAAAGACGCCCGAATCCGCCCCGGGGGCGAGGGACCTGGCGCCCGCGGTCAGCCGGTACGTACCGTCGGGGAGCGGGGTGCGGTCGGTGTTCGACCACCCCGGCGCGTGACCGATCTTCCGGGCCAGCGCCTCGAAACCGGCGTACGTCCCGCTCGGCTTCGGGCCGCCCCAGGTGGCCTGGGCCAGGAAGCGCAGCGGCATGAAGGTCTTCGCCTCCACCTCGTTCTCGGTCTCGGCCGCTGCGCTGTCCGGCCACAGGCTGATCTTGGCCCCGGTGAGGTTCGCCGCCGCCGCGGGCAGGGTCTCGCCCTCGAAGCGCAGCGGGGTCCAGTCGCTCTCGTAGAGCTGCCGGGTCTGCGTGGTGTAGCCGCCGCGCACCAGATAGAGCGCGTAGGCGGAGTTCATGACCGGCCGGCCCTCGGCGAGCAGCGCGGACGGCTTCTGGACGCTGCCGCCGCCCAGCCAGTGCTCGACGGTGATGTCGCGGTTCAGCGGGACCACCCCGTTCTTGCCCGCCAGACCGTCGTTCCAGATCCGCAGCGACCGGCCGCCGGCCTTCACGTGCTCGTCGACCTGGTTGATGAAGTCGACGAAGAGATCGTCGGGGGTCGCGTCCGCGCCGAACCTCGCGGTCGCGGCGGTCTGCAGCTGCGGGTGGTCCGGGTACGAGGAGCCGATCATGTACTCGTCGGCGCCCATGTGCCAGGAGCGGGTGTCCCACACCTCCAGCGCCTCGTCGACCATCGAGGTGTAGTACGTGAGCGCCTCGGGCCGGGAGATGTCGAGCCGGGGCGGGGAGGCGACCCCGTTCCGGTCCTTGAGCTGGAGCTCCGGGTGGTTCTCCAGGTAGGTGTCCATGTGGCCGGGGGAGTTGATCTCCGGCACCAGCTCGACGTGGTACTTCTTCGCCAGCGCGACCAGGGTGCGGACCTGCGGCTTCGTGTAGTAGCCCCAGAACGCCGACGCCGGGTCGGTGTCGCTCCTGACCTTGGCCTCGATCCACAGCTGGTTGAGCTTCTGGGACGCCATGTCCTTCATCAGCCGCTCGAACCACGGGAGCGACACGTTGATGTAGCAGGCGCAGACGCCGACGCCGCGCTCCCGGTACGCCGGCACGTCGGTCGCCGAACCGCGCGCGGCCCTGCCGTCGTCGTTCAGCAGCTGGAGGACGGTCCGGGAGCCGTAGAAGACACCGGTGGAGGTGGCGGCCGTGACGGTGACCCGGTCGCCGACATCGAGACGGTAGCCCTCCGCGCCCAACGAGCCCTTCAGGGACGGGTCCTGGCGCAGCACGACATCGCCGGGACGGGCCGCCGCGAGGCCCCGCGACACCGAGGCCCGCCCGGTGGCCAGTTCACCGGCGAAACGGCGCGCGTCGGCGGTCGTACGGCTGTCGCGCACCCCGTCCAGCACGATCCGCGCCCGGTCGGCCAGTGTGAACTCGCCCTCCCCGGGCCGCCATTGCCGCAACGAGGGCAGTACTTCGGGCGGGGGTGCGGCGGCGGAGGTGTCCTTTGCCGAGGCGCTCTGCCAGGGCAGCAGTGCGGCGGCGAGCGCGGCCACCACGGCCCCTGTGGTCCTTCGTCCGATCCTTCGTCCTGTCTTCCGCATGTCCATGCGACCGACCCTCTTGGGCCGACCGGGCAGCGGTCCATGGACAGGTGCGGCGAGCGGTTGGACGATTGATCGGACGTCAGATCTGTTGGGGGTCGGGCGTGGATGAGGGGTCAGGCCACTTCGACCACCGTGCCGGGGCCACGGAAAGTCCGGCGATAGGCGTTCGGTGTGGTGCCCAAGGAGCGTACGAACTGGTGCCGCAGTGCGGCGGCGGTCCCGAAGCCGGTGCGTCCGGCGATCGTGTCCACCGTTTCATCGGATGTCTCCAGCAGGTGCTGTGCCAGCAGCACCCGCTGGCGCAGCAGCCAGCGGTACGGAGTGGTGCCCGTCTCCTGCTGGAAGCGGCGGGCGAAGGTGCGCGGCGACATGTGCGCCTGGGCGGCGAGCTGCTCGACGGTCATCTCCTGGTCGAGGTGGCGCTCCATCCAGACCAGCGTCTCGCCGACGGTGTCGCAGGGGGTGCGGGGCAGTGGCCGCTCGATGTACTGCGCCTGGCCGCCGTCCCGGTGCGGCGGCACCACCATGCGGCGGGCGATAGCGTTGGCGGCATCGGGGCCGTACGCCTGCCGGACCAGGTGCAGACAGGCGTCGATCCCGGCCGCCGTGCCCGCCGAGGTGATGACCTGGCCCTCGTCCACGTACAGCACATCGGGTTCGACGACGGCGCGCGGGAAGCGGCGGGCCAGCTCCGGGGCGTGGCGCCAGTGGGTGGTGCAGCGGCGCCCGTCGAGCAGTCCGGCCGCGCCGAGAACGTACGCGCCGGAGCAGACGCTCAGCACCCGGGCGCCCCGGTCCACGGCCCGGCGCAGGGCGCCGAGGACCTCCTCGGGGTACTCCCGGTCCATGAAGTGGCTGCCGGCCGGTACGGCGATGAGGTCGGCCTCCTCCAGACGGTCCAGGCCGTGCGGCGTACTGATGGTGAACCCGGCGTGGGTCCGCAGCACCGGGCCCTCGGCGGAGACCACGGCGAAATCGTGGACCGGCAGGCCCTCGTCGCTGCGGTCGAGTCCGAAGACCTCGCACAGCACACCCAGTTCGAAGGGGTGGACCTCGTCGAGCAGCAGAGCGGCGACGTTTTTCAGCATGGAGCCAGTGTGGCAGTAATTCGATGTTCTATGACAGTCCTGCCACTGCCGCAATCCGTCCGCGCGGACGAGAGTAGAGCCATGAACGCATTCCAGAACGTCCTGGGCACAGCCGCACTCATCGCTCTCGTCCTGCTGCCCGCCCTCGCCGGACTCGCCCGCGAGCGCCGCATCGACCGCGAGCTCCGTGCCGCGGAACGGGCCCGGAGCGACGGACCCCCGGAAACGGCGGGCGCCGCGCAGCCCGTCACGGCTGCGCGGCGCCCCTACCTCAGAAGCTGGGCCAGGATCTAGCCCCCGGCCCTAGAAGTCGTCGTCGAAGGCGACCGAGCCCTCCACCGCCACCTGGTACGCGGACGGGCGGCGCTCGAAGAAGTTCGTCAGCTCCTGCACGCCCTGCAGCTCCATGAACGAGAACGGGTTCTCCGAGCCGTAGACCGCCGGGAAGCCCAGCCGGGTGAGCCGCTGGTCGGCGACGCACTCCAGGTACTGCCGCATCGACTCGGTGTTCATGCCGGGCAGCCCGTCGCCGCACAGATCACGGCCGAACTGCAGCTCCGCGGCCACGGCCTCCTTCAGCATGTCGGTGACCTGCTGCTGGAGCTCGTCGTCGAAGAGCTCCGGCTCCTCCTTGCGGACGGTGTCCACGACCTCGAAGGCGAAGTTCATGTGCATCGTCTCGTCACGGAACACCCAGTTGGTGCCCGTGGCGAGACCGTGCAGCAGACCCCGCGAGCGGAACCAGTAGACGTACGCGAACGCGCCGTAGAAGAACAGCCCCTCGATGCACGCCGCGAAGCAGATCAGGTTCAGCAGGAAACGACGGCGGTCGGCCTTCGTCTCCAGCCGGTCGATCTTCTCGACCGAGTCCATCCACTTGAAGCAGAACTGCGCCTTCTCGCGGATCGAGGGGATCTCCTCGACCGCGTCGAACGCGGCGGCACGGTCGTCCGGGTCGGGCAGATAGGTGTCCAGCAGCGTCAGATAGAACTGGACGTGCACGGCCTCCTCGAAGAGCTGCCGCGACAGGTACAGCCGCGCCTCGGGGGAGTTGATGTGCTTGTACAGCGTCAGCACGAGGTTGTTGGAGACGATCGAGTCGCCCGTCGCGAAGAACGCGACCAGCCGGCCGATCATGTGCTGCTCGCCGGGGGACAGCTTGGCGAGGTCGGCGACGTCGGAGTGCAGGTCGACCTCCTCCACCGTCCAGGTGTTCTTGATCGCGTCGCGGTAGCGCTCGTAGAAGTCCGGGTAGCGCATCGGCCGCAGCGTCAGTTCGAAGCCCGGGTCCAGAAGGTTCTTGTCGGCGTCGGTGGAGCTCATTACTGGCAGGCCTCGCAGGACTCGGGGTTTTCGAGGGAGCAGGCGATGGCGTCCGCGTCGGGCGCCGAAGCCTGCTGTACGGGAATGGGGGCGGCGGTCGCGGCCTGGCCGGAGGCGGCACGGGCGATCCGGGTCGCCGGGCGCGAGCGCAGGTAGTACGTCGTCTTCAGCCCCTGCTTCCAGGCGTACGCGTACATCGAGGAGAGCTTGCCGATCGTCGGCGTCTCCAGGAACAGGTTCAGCGACTGGCTCTGGTCCAGGAACGGCGTACGGGCCGCCGCCATGTCGATCAGGCCGCGCTGCGGGATCTCCCACGCCGTGCGGTACAGCGCCCGCACGTCCTCCGGGATCCAGGCGAAGCCCTGCACCGAGCCGCTGGCCTCGCGCAGCGCCTCACGGGTCCGCGCGTCCCACACCCCGAGCTGCTTCAGCTCATCCACCAGGTACGCGTTGACCTGGAGGAACTCACCGCTGAGCGTCTCGCGCTTGAAGAGGTTGGAGACCTGCGGCTCGATGCACTCGTAGACCCCCGCGATCGAGGCGATCGTCGCCGTCGGCGCGATGGCGAGCAGCAGCGAGTTGCGCATCCCGCTCTTCGCGACGCGGGCGCGCAGCGCGTCCCACCGCTCCGGCCAGTTCAGCTCGGTGTCGTAGTGGTCGGGGTGCAGCACACCGCGCGCGGCGCGCGTCTGCGACCAGGCGGGCAGCGGGCCGGACCGCTCGGCCAGCTCGCACGACGCCTCGTACGCGGCGAGCATGATCCGCTCGGAGATCCTCGTGGAGAGCGCGCGGGCCTCGGGGGAGTCGAAGGGCAGCCGCAGCTGGAAGAAGACGTCCTGGAGACCCATGGCGCCCAGGCCCACCGGGCGCCACTTCGCGTTGGAGCGGCCGGCCTGCTCGGTCGGGTAGAAGTTGATGTCGACGACCCGGTCGAGGAAGGTCACGGCGGTGCGGACGGTGGCGTCCAGCCGCTCCCAGTCGATGTCACCGTCGGCGACGAACGCGCCGAGGTTGACCGAGCCCAGGTTGCAGACCGCCGTCTCGCCGTCGTCGGTGACTTCCAGGATCTCGGTGCACAGGTTCGAGGAGTGGACGACGCTGCCCGGCTCTGCGGTCTGGTTCGCGGTCCGGTTGGAGGCGTCCTTGAACGTCATCCAGCCCTGGCCGGTCTGCGCGAGGGTGCGCATCATCCGGCCGTACAGCTCGCGGGCCGGGATCGACTTGCGGGCCAGCCCCTTCGCCTCGGCGGCCCGGTACGCGGCGTCGAACTCGTCGCCCCACAGGTCGACGAGACCGGGTACGTCGGCGGGCGAGAACAGCGACCAGTCGCCGTCCGCGTCGACCCGGCGCATGAACTCGTCCGGGATCCAGTGCGCCAGGTTGAGGTTGTGCGTACGCCGCTGGTCCTCACCCGTGTTGTCGCGCAGCTCCAGGAACTCCTCGATGTCCGCGTGCCAGGTCTCCAGGTACACGGCGGCGGCGCCCTTGCGGCGGCCCCCCTGGTTGACCGCGGCGACGGAGGCGTCGAGCGTCTTCAGGAACGGCACGATGCCGTTGGAGTGCCCGTTGGTGCCACGGATCAGCGAACCGCGGGAGCGGATGCGGGAGTACGACAGACCGATGCCGCCCGCGTGCTTCGAGAGCCGGGCCACCTGGTGGTAGCGGTCGTAGATCGAGTCGAGCTCGTCCAGCGGGGAGTCCAGCAGGTAGCAGGAGGACATCTGCGGGTGCCGGGTGCCGGAGTTGAAGAGCGTGGGGGAGGAGGGAAGGTAGTCGAGCCGGCTCATCAGCCCGTACAGCGCCGCCACTTCGTCCACCGCGCGCTGCGAGTCGTCCTCGGCGAGCCCGGACGCGACCCGCAGCATGAAGTGCTGGGGCGTCTCGATGACCTGGCGGGTGTGCGGGTGGCGCAGCAGATAGCGGCTGTGCAGGGTCCGCAGACCGAAGTAGCCGAAGCGGTCGTCCGCGCCGTCGGCGAGCGAACGCGCCACCAGCGCGTCCAGCGCGGCCGCGTGGCGGGCGACGAACTCGGCGGTACGGTCCGCGATCAGGCCCTCGCGGTGCCCGACGGCGACCGAGGCGGAGAAGGAGACCGCGCCCTGGCCGGCCGCCTCGTCCGCGATGGTGAGGGTCAGGAGCCGGGCGGCGAGCCGGGAGTAGGCGGGGTCCTCGGAGATCAGGCCCGCGGCGGCCTCGGTGGCCAGCGAGCGCAGCTCGGCCTCGTCCGCTCGGGCGCTGCGACCGCGCAGCGCGGCAGCGGCGACGCGGCCGGGGTCGGTGTCGGGCAGATCGGCGGTGAGGTCGGTCAGGGTCCGCAGCAGTGCGGTTCCCGGTCCGTCCTGTGCGACTGCCTCGGACTCGGCTGCTGCGGACACGGCGACTGAAGCCGGATCGGCTGGCGCGATGGTCACGTGGTGCTCTCCCTCGCTCGGCTCGGGGCCGGCGGGGAACGGGGCAGCCCTACGGGCGCGTACCCGGGGCAGGGCAGCACTCCGCACGGCGTCCACCGGCCCAACCGCGAGGCCCGGACGTCTGGGCATCCGGTTCGGTCGAGCCGGATGCGCTGCCGGCAGGTCATCGGACTGACTCGGGGGTGCACAAAAGCGCACTGAATACACCGTTGCGGGACAGTTCCGGATTCGCACCGGATTCCCCTGCGGCGACAGCGAGGACGAGCATACATGTGGGGGCTGCCCGATGAGGCAGCCCCCACATGTTGTGTCGCGCCGGTCGGGGCGGGCCCACAGAACGAGCCGTACGGCCCTTTCCCGGGCCGCCCGGCCGGATCGAACCGACGGCCCGCCGTGCCCCGCTGGAGGGGGCTCGACGGGCCGTCGACGGGCCGTTGGCGCGAGTCTCAGTGACCGCCCGGCGCCCCCGCCGTGGCCGGCGGGAGCTCCGTGCTGACGCCCGGGTCGCCCGCGTCGGCCGTGTAGTCGGACGGGGAGGTCTCGTCGATCCCGGCGGGCGCCTTCACGGCGTTCAGGACGAAGGTGAGCACCACCGTCACCACCACGTTCAGCACGAACGCGGTGAGGCCGATGTAGCCGATCTCGCCGATGCCGGGGATCTCCTTGGAGGACCCGCCGAAGTGCGCCTGGGTCGGGCTGGCGACCCCGTACGCGGCCACCGTCCCGTACACCATGCCGACCGCCCAGCCCGCGAGCAGCGCCCAGCGGTGGAACCAGCGGGTGAACAGGCCGCCGACCAGGGCCGGCATCGTCTGGAGGATCCAGATGCCGCCGAGCAGCTGGAAGTTGATCGCGACCGTCTTGTCCATGGTGAGGACGAAGGCGAGCGCGCCGACCTTGACCAGCAGCGACACCAGCTTGGAGACCTTGGTCTCCTGCTCCGGGGTCGCGTCCGGCTTCAGGAAGTCCTTGTAGATGTTGCGGGTGAAGAGGTTCGCCGCGGCGATCGACATGATCGCGGCGGGCACCAGCGCGCCGATGCCGATGGCGGCGAACGCGACGCCCGCGAACCAGTCCGGGAACATGGTCTCGAACAGCTGGGGGATGGCCAGCTGCCCGTTGTCCACCTTGATCCCGGCGGCGATGGCCATGAAGCCGAGCAGCGCCAGCAGGCCCAGCATCAGCGAGTACAGCGGCAGGATCGTGGTGTTGCGCCGGATCACGTTGCGGCTGCGACTGGAGAGCGTCGCCGTGATCGAGTGCGGATACATGAACAGCGCCAGCGCCGAGCCCAACGCCAGGGTGGCGTAACCCCATTGGCCGGCCTCGCCCGGTGCGAGCGCGCCGCGCGGCTTGCCGGTGGCCGGGTTGGTCCGGGAGAACGCCTCGCCCGCCTTGGCGAAGATGTCGTCGAAGCCGCCCAGCTTGATCGGGATGTAGATGATCGCCACCGCGATGACCAGGTAGATCAGTCCGTCCTTGACGAACGCGATCAGCGCGGGCGCCCGCAGGCCGGACGAGTAGGTGTACGCGGCGAGCACCGCGAACGCGATCAGCAGCGGCAGGTCCTTGATGAACCAGTGGGTGTTCTCGCCGCCGCCGACGCCCATCACGTCCAGCACCGCCTGGATGCCGACGAGTTGGAGCGCGATGTACGGCATCGTGGCGAGGATGCCCGTGATGGCGACCGCCAGCGAGAGGCTCTTAGAGCCGAAGCGCCCACGGACGAAGTCCGAGGTGGTGACGTACCCGTGCTTGTGCGAGACCGACCAGAGCCGCGGCAGGAAGGTGAAGATCAGCGGGTACACGAGGATCGTGTAGGGCACGGCGAAGAAGCCCGCCGCGCCCGCCGCGTAGATCGCCGCCGGAACGGCGACGAAGGTGTACGCGGTGTACAGGTCGCCGCCGAGCAGGAACCAGGTGACCCAGGTGCCGAACGACCGTCCGCCCAGGCCCCATTCGTCGAGGCTGGCCTCGTTCTCGGCCTTGCGCCAGCGCGCCGCCAGGAAGCCCATGACCGTGACGGCCACGAAGAAGAAGATGAAGACGCCGAGCGCGACGCCGTTCACACCGTCCTTCATGCCGACTCACCTCCCTTGCGGGCGCGCTGGTCACGCTGCCACAGCTTGTACGCGGTCATCGTGAGCGCGGTGGAGATCAGCACCCAGAGCATCTGGTACCAGTAGAAGAACGGAATGCCGATGAAGGTGGGGTCCACCTTCGCGTACGAACTCACCCAGAGCATCGCCACGAACGGCGCGACGAGACAGAGGGCGATGACCACCCGGACCGGTGTGACGGTGGGTGGTTTTCCTTCTGGGTCTGCTGGCATGCGGCGACTCCGTCCCCTCGCTGATCACCTTGTAATGCGCAGGAAATCTAGGGGAGGCTTCCGGTCACCGTCACCCCCTGTCCGCATTGCGGTCCGGAAACGGTCCGCAGATCGGGTACGTATGCTCGAAAACCCGCCAACTGTACGGCAGTTGGTCCGTACCAGGGCATGCGAAAGGCCCCCGTGGAGTGGTGCGTTCCACGGGGGCCGCGAGCGACGTTCCGTACGGGCGGGACGGCTGGGGTCCGTCCCCGCGCCGGGGTCAGTCCGTGGGCCGCTTCAGGCGCGCCACGAACTTGTACCGGTCGCCGCGGTAGACCGAGCGCACCCACTCCACCGGCTCGCCCTGTCCGTCGAGCGAGTGCCGGGAGAGCATCAGCATCGGCAGACCCACGTCCGTGCCGAGCAGGCCGGCTTCGCGCGGGGTGGCCAGCGAGGTCTCGATGGTCTCCTCGGCCTCGGCCAGCCGTACGTCGTACACCTCCGCCAGCGCGGTGTAGAGGGAGGTGTACTTCACCAGCGAACGGCGGAGTGCGGGGAAGCGTTTGGCCGAAAGGTGGGTGGTCTCGATCGCCATCGGCTCGCCGCTGGCCAGCCGTAGCCGCTCGATCCGCAGCACCCGGCCGCCGGTGGTGATGTCGAGCAGTCCCGCGAGCGTGTCGTCGGCCGTCACATAGCCGATGTCCAGCAGCTGGGAGGTCGGTTCGAGGCCCTGGGCGCGCATGTCCTCGGTGTACGAGGTGAGTTGCAGGGCCTGCGAGACCTTCGGCTTGGCCACGAAGGTGCCCTTGCCCTGGATGCGCTCCAGCCGGCCCTCGACGACCAGCTCCTGGAGCGCCTGGCGCACGGTGGTGCGCGAGGTGTCGAACTCGGCGGCCAGGGTCCGCTCCGGCGGCACGGGGGTGCCCGGCGGCATGGT
Organism: Streptomyces sp. NPDC059832; assembly: GCF_042731715.1. Classification (NCBI taxonomy): domain Bacteria; kingdom Bacillati; phylum Actinomycetota; class Actinomycetes; order Kitasatosporales; family Streptomycetaceae; genus Streptomyces; species Streptomyces sp. NPDC059832. Next base: position 26,575 of record NZ_JBHWIY010000011.1, read on the forward strand.
GTCCGTCATGTCGAGCAGATGTCGCTTCAGCCGGTAGTACTTCGGGACGCGCGCCGTCCGCGTGGCCGCGCCCGTCTCGTTCTCCGTACTGCCCCCGTCGGCACCCATGGTCCGCCTTCCCGACTGCTGCGTTGCTGCCGTCACCGGCTCCTCCGTCTGTCGCGGCTCACATGGTGGCACGGTCCCGTCACGGCTGGTCGCCCTCCCTTAGGTGTCGGTCCTATAACGGACGCGAGTGCACTTCTTATACACCCTTGACACCCCTAAAGGTCTAGGCCAAGCTCCCGGTACTGGTCTAAACCATTAAAGACCAGGTCCAGCCCCAGCAGTACTCGTCGAATGTCTTCGCGGTGGGCGGGGTTGCAGTATCCCTGAGGAGGGTTTGGCGTGAAGCGCAAGCTCATCGCGGCGATCGGCGTCGCGGGCATGATGATCGGCCTCGCGGCGTGTGGGTCCGACGACGGCGGCGACAGCGGCAAGAAGGCCGGTCCGGACGCGTACAAGGGCCAGACCCTGACCGTATGGACGATGTCCGGCTCGAACCCGGACGGGTGGACCAAGACGGTCACCGAGGAGTTCGAGAAGAAGACCAAGGCCAAGCTGAAGATCGAAGTCCAGGACTGGAACGGCATTCAGCAGAAGGTCACCACCGCCCTCTCCGAGTCCAACCCGCCGGACGTCCTGGAGATCGGCAACACCCAGACCCCGGCGTACGCCAAGACCGGCGGCCTCGCCGACCTCGGTGACCTGAAGAAGGAGATCGGCTCCGCCTGGGCCGACGGCGTCAACCAGCCCTCCATCTACGACGGCAAGCAGTACGCCCTGCCGTGGTACGTGGGCAACCGCGTCGTCATGTACAACAAGAAGGTCTTCAAGGACGCCGGTATCACCGAGACGCCGAAGACCCGCGCCGACCTCTTCAAGGCCTTCGAGGCCATCGAGAAGAAGGGCAACGCCGAGCCGATCTACCTGCCCGGCCAGAACTGGTACTTCTTCGACGGCCTGCTCGTCGGCAAGGACGTCTCGCCGGTCAAGAAGGAAGGCGACAAGTACGTCTCCAACCTGGCCGACCCGAAGGTCGCCGAGGCCATGGACGTGTACAAGAAGTACCAGTCCTACTCCAAGGCCCCCAAGGACAAGGACGAGGCCACCCCGCAGCAGGCCGAGGTCTTCGCCAAGGGCAAGACCGGCGCCATCATCGCGATGGGCTACGAGGCCGGCACCGCCATCAAGGCCAACCCGAAGCTCAAGGACGACATCGGCTTCTTCACCATCCCCGGTGAGACCGCCGACAAGCCCGAGGGCGTCTTCCTCGGCGGCTCGAACCTCGCCGTGGCCGCGGGCAGCAAGAAGCAGGACCTGGCCAAGGAATTCCTGAAGATCGCGCTCTCCGAGCAGAACGACGGCGCGCTCATCAAGGAGGCCGGCTGGTCCCCGAAGAACGACGCCATGCAGAAGTACACCGTCGGCCAGCCCGCCGCCGAGGCCGCCGGTCCGGCCGCCGCCAAGTCCGGTGGCACCACGCCGCTGATCCCGGAGTGGGCGCCGGTCGAGAACCCGCCGAACCCGATCAAGACCTACATGACGCTGGTCCTGCAGGGTAAGTCGCCCGCCGACGCCGCCAAGCAGGTCGAGGGCGAGCTCAACAAGCGCCTCAGCCAGCAGCAGTAGTCGCCAGCGCGTCCCGCGCCGGGGCGGCGGGTCCCGACCCGCCGCCCCGGCTGTACGCACCGTTCCGTGTAGGGCTTTGTTGGAAGAGATGGCGAGCATGGCAGTGCAGACCGATCCCTCGGATGTGGCCAAGACGGCCGCAGTCCGCGGGCAGGACGGGAAACCACCCGTCGGGCAGCACGGGGGAAACAAGCGGAAGCCGGGTATCGGCGCGGCGCCGTACCTGTTGATGATTCCCGCACTCGCGGTGACGGCGCTCCTCCTCGGGTACCCCCTGGTGAAGAACGCCATGTTGTCGTTCCAGAACCTCAATATGGGACAGCTGATCCAGCATGTCACCGAGTGGAACGGCTTCAAGAACTACCAGGAGATCCTCACCGGTGAGGACTTCTGGAAAGTCACGCTCCGCACGATCGTGTTCACCGGCGTGAACGTCGTTCTGATCATGATCATCGGTACGCTGGTCGGACTGCTGCTCGCCCGTCTCGGCAAGAAGATGCGGCTCACCCTGATGGTCGGCCTGGTGCTCGCCTGGGCGATGCCGGTCGTGGCCGCGTCCACGGTGTTCCAGTGGCTGTTCGCCTCACGCTTCGGCGTCATCAACTACGCGCTGGACAAGCTCGGCTGGCACTCGATGGCCGACTTCAACTGGACCGGCTCGCAGTTCTCCACCTTCTTCGTGGTCACCCTGATGATCGTCTGGCAGTCGATCCCGTTCGTGGCGATCAACCTGTACGCGGCGACCACCACCATCGCCAAGGAACTGTACGAAGCCGCCTCACTCGACGGCGCCGGCGTCTGGAAGAGCTTCACCTCGGTGACGTTCCCGTTCCTGCGGCCCTTCCTCTACGCCACGACGTTCCTCGAAGTCATCTGGGTCTTCAAGGCGTTCCCGCAGATCTTCACCATCAGTGAGGGCGGCCCCAACCGCCTCACCGAGACCCTGCCGATCTACGCCTTCGTCGAGGGCGTCGGCAACCAGCACTACGGCATGGGCGCGGCGATCTCGCTGCTGACCATCCTGATCATGCTGGGGCTGACCTCCTACTACCTCCGCATCGTTCTCAAGCAAGAGGAGGACGAGCTGTGAAGCGCTCACTGTTCGGCCGTATCTGGCCCAACGCGACGGCGATCGTCCTCTTCGCCGCCCTGGTCTTCCCCGTCTACTGGATGTTCAGTACGGCGTTCAAGCCGACCGGCGACATCATCACCGAGACGCCGGTCTGGTTCCCGACCGACATCACGTTCGAGCACTTCAAGACGGCGTACCACGCACCGAACTTCCTGACCCTGGTCCGGAACTCGCTCACCGTCACGCTGCTCGCCGTGGCCTTCTCGCTGATCATCGCGCTCTTCGCGTCGTTCGCGCTGGCCCGGATGCGGTTCAAGGGCCGCAAGGGCATGATCCTGGTCTTCATGATCGCGCAGATGGCGCCGTGGGAAGTCATGGTCATCGCGATCTACATGCTGGTCCGCGACGCGGACATGCTCAACAGCCTGGTCCCGCTGACGCTCTTCTACATGGTGATGGTGCTCCCCTTCACGATCCTCACGCTGCGCGGCTACGTTGCCGCGGTGCCCAAGGAACTGGAGGAGTCCGCCATGGTCGACGGCTGTACCCGCCCGCAGGCGTTCGTCAAGGTGATCCTGCCGCTGCTCGCCCCCGGCCTGATGGCCACCTCGCTCTTCGGCTTCATCACCGCGTGGAACGAATTCCCGCTGGTGCTGATCCTCAACAAGGACCCCGAGGCCAAGACGCTCCCGCTCTGGCTCTCCCAGTTCCAGAGCCAGTTCGGCGACGACTGGGGCGCCACCATGGCGGCGGCCTCGATCTTCGCCATCCCGATCCTCATTCTGTTCGTCTTCCTGCAGCGCAAGGCCGTCAGCGGCCTCACCGACGGTGCCGTGAAGGGATAACGCGCCCATGACCACCCTGATATCAGCCACGGACACCGTCACCCGCGACGCGCTCGCCGTCCTGCAGCCCGGATTCACCGGCACCACCGCCCCGGACTGGGTGCTGCGCCGGGTCGACGAGGGCCTCGCCTCCGTCGCCCTGTTCGGCCGCAACATCCGCACGGCCGAGCAGGTGGCCGCGCTCACCGCCCAGCTCAGGGCCGGGCGCGACGACCTCCTTGTCGCGATCGACGAGGAGGGCGGTGACGTCACCCGCCTGGAGGTGCGCACCGGCTCCTCGTTCCCGGGCAACCTCGCCCTCGGACACATCGACGACCTCGCCCTGACCCGCGCGGTCGCCCAGGAGCTCGGCCGCCGGCTCGCCGAGTGCGGCGTCAACCTCAACTGGGCGCCGTCCGCGGACGTCAACTCCAACCCGGGCAACCCGATCATCGGCGTACGGTCCTTCGGCGCCGACACCCGGCTCGTGGCCCGGCACACCGCCGCGTACATCGAGGGCCTCCAGGCCGCCGGGGTCGCCGCCTGCACCAAGCACTTCCCGGGGCACGGCGACACCGCGATCGACTCGCACCACGCGATGCCGCGCATCGACGTGGACCTGGAGACCCTGCACGCCCGTGAGCTGGTGCCCTTCCGGGCGGCCATCGCGGCGGGCTCCAAGTGCGTGATGAGCGCGCACATCCTGCTGCCGGCGCTCGACCCGGACCGCCCCGCCACGGTGAGCCCGCAGATCCTCACCGGTCTGCTGCGCGGGGAGCTGGGCTACGACGGCCTGATCGTCACCGACGCCGTGGAGATGCAGGCCATCGCCGCGACGTACGGCATCGAGCACGGCTCCGTCCTCGCCATCGCCGCCGGGGCCGACGCGCTGTGCGTCGGTGGCGGCCTGGAGGACGACGGCACGGTGCTCCGGCTGCGCGACGCGCTGGTCCGGGCGGTGCACAGCGGTGAACTCGCCGAGGAGCGGCTCGCGGACGCGGCCGCACGGGTACGTGCCCTCGCGTCCTGGACGCAGGAGGCCAAGAGGTCCGGTTCGGGGCCGGGTGCGGCAACGCAGGAAGGGACCGCGCCCGGCACCGGAATCGGCTCCGACATCGGCCTGGTCGCCGCCCGACGGGCCGTGCGGGCGACCGGCTCCGCCGGACCGCTGACCGAGCCCGTGTACGTCGCCGCCTTCACCTCCGCGTCGAACATCGCCGTCGGCGACGAGACCCCGTGGGGTGTCGCCGCGGAGCTGGCCCGGCTGCTGCCGGGCACCGGGACCGACATGTACAGCAGCGAGACCGAGGCGCCCGTCGCGGCCGTGCTGCGGGCGGCGGGTGAGCGGCGCATCGTCGTGGTGGTCCGCGACGTCCACCGCCACGCCTGGATGGGCGAGGCGCTCGACGCCCTGGTGGCACAGCGCCCCGACACGGTCGTGGTCGAGATGGGCGTACCGCAGGCGGCCCCCAGGGGCGCCCTGTACATCGCCACCCATGGCGCGGCCCGTGTCTGCGGCCTCGCGGCGGCGGAACTCATCGTCAGGGGCACGGACGGTCCGACGGCCTGAGCGGTCGGGGGTGGTGGGGGGGCGGGGGGGGGCGAAACGCCAGACAAGCCGGAGAAGAAGCCAGGGAGGGGGGGGGGACCCCCCCCGAGGGGCCCGAGTCTCTCTCCG
>NZ_JBHWIY010000011.1:31829-172602 GCF_042731715.1 Streptomyces sp. NPDC059832
CCGGGGGGGGGGGGGGGGGGGGGTGGGGGGGGGGGGGGGGTGGGGGGGGGGGGGGGTGGGGGCCCCCCCCCCCCCCCCCCCCGGGCCGCGACGGCATACGAGAGGGCCGGGGCACCCACCACGGGTGCCCCGGCCCTCTCCACGTGTCCGGGACGGCTACAGCCCCTGCCACGACGGCTTCGCCGCGTACGTGGCGCGGAAGTAGTCCGCCAGCTTCAGCTTGGACGCCGCGGCCTCGTCGACCACCACCGTCGCGTGCGGATGCAGCTGGAGCGCCGACGCGGGCACGATCGAGGCGACCGGCCCCTCCACCGTCTGCGCCACGGCGTCCGCCTTGCCCTCGCCGGTGGCCAGCAGGATCGGGTGACGGGACTCCAGGATGGTGCCGATGCCCTGGGTGATCACGTGGTGCGGCACCTGTGCGATGTCGTTGTCGAAGAAGCGCGCGTTGTCGATCCGGGTCTGCTCGGTCAGCGTCTTGATCCGGGTACGGGAGGCGAGCGAGGAGCACGGCTCGTTGAAGCCTATGTGCCCGTCGGTGCCGATGCCGAGGAGCTGCAGATCCACCCCGCCGGCCTCGGCGAGCGCCCGGTCGTACGCCAGGCAGGCCGCCCGGACGTCCTCGGCGGAGCCGTCGGGGCCCATGAAGGACGCCTCGGACAGGCCGAGCGGTTCGACGACCTCGCGCAGCACCACGGAGCGGTAGGACTCGGGGTGGCCCGCGGGCAGCCCGACGTACTCGTCGAGCTGGCAGATGCGGGCACGCGAGGAGTCGACGGCACCGGAGCGGACCTTGGCCGCCAGCGCCTGGTAGATGGGCAGCGGGGTCGAGCCGGTGGCAACGCCGAGAAGGGCGTCGGGCTTGCGGCTCAGGAGGGCGCCGATGGCCTCCGCGATGAGTTCGCCGCCTGCCTTGGCGTCCGGGACGATGACAACTTCCACGCGGGGCCTGCCGATCTGAAGAGTTGAGTCAGGTGGTATAGACCAATCGGTCTCCAATCTAGCAGACCCCGGCAACGCGGGCACGGGGAATGTGCCCGTCCCGGACGCGGTCCGCTGGCGGCTGTCCGGTCCTGCGTGGTCGACTGGTCCGGACGGCGCCGCCGACGCACCGGGACCCCGCTGGGAGGCACTCGACATGTCCGCCACATCTCCGGCCGAGGAGAGCGAGCAGCCGGGCAGGATCATGTCCGGCGAGATGGCCGAGCAGCCCGTGATGCTCCGGCGCATCCTCGACCGGGGCGCCCCCGGGATCCGTGAGGTGGCCGCGGCCGTCGCGGCGAGGAAGCCGCGCTTCGTCCTGCTCACCGCCCGTGGCACCTCTGACAACGCCGCGCTGTATGCCAAGTACCTGCTGGAGATCCGGCTCGGCCTGCCCTGCGGTCTCGCCTCGATGTCGACCACCACCGCGTACGGCGCGAAGCCGGACCTCAGGGACGTCCTCGTCATCACCGTCAGTCAGTCCGGCGGCTCGCCCGACCTGGTGGCCTCCACCAGGGCGGCGCGCGAGGCCGGTGCGATCACCCTGGCCGTCACCAACAACCGGGACTCGCCGCTGTCCGCCGTCTCCGAGTACCACATCGACATCCTGGCCGGCCCGGAGAAGGCCCTCCCGGCCACCAAGACGTACACCGCCTCGCTCCTGTCCCTCTACCTCTTCGTGGAGGGGCTGGCCGGCGGCGACGGCTCGGCGGCCGAGGTCCTGCCGGAGCGGGCCGAGGAGATCCTGGCCCGCAAGGACGAGGTCAGGGCCCTGGCGTCGCGCTACCGCTTCGCCGAGCGCATGGTCATCACCTCCCGCGGCTACGGCTACCCCACCGCCAAGGAAGCCGCCCTGAAGCTGATGGAGACCAGTTACATCCCGGCTCTCTCGTACTCGGGCGCCGACCTGCTGCACGGCCCGCTCGCCATGGTCGACAACATCTCCCCGGTGATCGCCGTGGTCACCGACGGCCGGGGCGGCGAGGCGCTCCAACCGGTCCTGGACCGGCTGCGCGGACGCGGCGCGGACCTCTTCGTGGTCGGCCCGAAGGCCCAGGTGGAGGCGGCGTCCGCGGGCTTCGTGCTGCCGACGGCCGGGGTCGCCGAGGAGCTCCAGCCGGTCCTGGAGATCCTGCCGCTGCAGATGCTGGCGTACGAGGTGACGATCGCCCGGGGCCAGGACCCGGACGCGCCCCGCGCCCTGGCCAAGGTCACCGAGACCCGCTGAACGCGGCGAACGGCCCCGGGAACACCCGCGGGCCACGGCGCCGGGACGGGACCCTCAGCCCGTCCGGCACCGCAGCCCGGAGTAAGACCGGCCATCACGGACGGTCTGTTCGGCCGGCGGTGTGCGGTGCCCCCGGCCGGGGAGAGGTACCGACGCGGTCAGGGCAGAGAGCGCGGTACCTCGATCCGCCCTCCTGTGCGGGGAGAGCGGAAGATCTGTCTTCAGCATTGTGGACTAGACCATTCACCCGTGTCCATCCATAGGAGAGCCGCAATTTTCCGGCCTCCTCCCTCTGCACGCGCGGCCGGGCCGTTCGGTTCGGAACCACTGCCCATCCGCGGGTACGCTCGCACACGTGCCCTCCATGAACGACCTCGTCCGCCAGCACACAGCCCTCAGCGACACCGACCTGGAGTGGCTGCATCTGCTGGTCTCGGAGTGGCAGCTGCTCTCCGACCTGTCCTTCGCCGACCTCGTGCTCTGGGTCCCCACCCGCGACGGCACCCGCTATGTGTCCGTGGCACAGATGCGCCCCAACACCGGCCCCACCTCCTACCAGGACGACATGGTCGGGCACCTGGTGCCGCGCGGCCGGCGTCCGCTGCTGGACGCGGCGCTGGACGAGGGCCGGATCGTGCGCGAGGGCGACCCGGAGTGGCGCGAGGAGGTGCCGGTACGGGTCGAGTCGATCCCCGTACGCAGGGAGGGCCGGGTCCTCGGGGTCATCGCCCGCAACACCAACCTCCTCACCGTCCGGACCCCGTCCAGGCTGGAGCTCACCTACCTCCAGTCGGCCTCCGACCTGGCCCAGATGATCGCCGCCGGGTCCTTCCCCTTCCCCGGCCAGCAGGTCGACATGGATGCCTCGCCGCGCGTCGGCGACGGGCTGATCCGGCTGGACGCCGACGGAGTCGTCCAGTACGCCAGCCCCAACGGCCTGTCCGCCTACCACCGGCTCGGCCTCGCCTCCGACCTGGTCGGCCAGCACCTGGGCGGGATCACCGCCGAACTCGCCCCTTCCCGGGGCCCGGTGGACGAGGCCCTGGTCAAGCTGGCCAGCGGCTACGCCCCCCGGGAGTTCGAAGTCGAGTGCGCGGGCGGGGTGATCCAGCTCCGGGCGATCCCGCTCAAACCCAAGGGCGTCCGCATCGGCTCCCTGGTCCTGCTCCGGGACGTCACCGAACTCCGCCGTCGCGAACGTGAGTTGATCACCAAGGACGCCACCATCCGGGAGATCCACCACCGGGTGAAGAACAACCTCCAGACCGTTGCCGCCCTGTTGCGGCTCCAGGCCCGGCGGATGGACTCCGTACGGGGCCGCGAGGCGCTCAACGAGGCGGTACGGCGCGTCGGTTCGATCGCCATCGTCCATGAGACGCTGTCCCAGAATCTGGACGAGCGGGTGGAGTTCGACGAGATCGCCGACCGCGTCATCGCGATGGTCGCCGAGATCTCACCGGGCAAGGTCACCTGCCGCCGGACGGGACGCTTCGGCATCCTCGACGCCGAAGTGGCCACGCCGCTGGCGATGGTGCTCACGGAAGTCCTGCAGAACGCCCTGGAACACGCCTTCACGCTCGCCGAGTCCGGCACGGTGGAGGTGTCCGCGGTGCGCGGCGGCTCCTCCGCCGGGACGCGGCTGCTGATCACGGTCCAGGACGACGGATGCGGTCTGCCCGAGGGATTCGACCCGCAGCGCGCCGGCAATCTGGGGCTGCAGATCGTCCGGACGCTGGTGGAAGGCGAGTTGGGCGGAACCTTCGGCATGGTCCCGGCCCCCGAGCGCGGCACCCAGGTCGTGCTCGACATCCCGGTCCGGTCCGAGAAGTAGCCCTTCCGGTCCGCCTGTTCGTCCGTTCGCCCGCGTGGACGGACGGGCGGCGGCATGAACGCGGCCACGAACACAGCAGTGAGCCCGGACCGTTGTCACGGTCCGGGCTCACTGTTCATGCATGCGCTTCGGGGGTACTGCGCGCTGCGACTCGGGGGGCGGGGTTGTGCGTACGCTCTGTACGCGCCGCCTGGCTGAGGCTCGTAGCGGTGGCGTCGGTCAGGCGCTGGCGTTACGCGCCCGGTTGCGAGCGGCACGGCGCTTCATCGCGCGGCGCTCGTCCTCGCTGAGGCCACCCCAGACGCCGGAGTCCTGGCCGGACTCGAGCGCCCACTGCAGGCACTGCTCCATGACGGGGCAGCGACGGCAGACGGCCTTGGCTTCCTCGATCTGCAGCAGCGCAGGACCGGTGTTGCCGATGGGGAAGAACAGCTCGGGGTCTTCCTCACGACAAACGGCGTTGTGACGCCAGTCCATGGCTGCTACCTCTCCTTGGTATTACATACTGGTGCTTGTGAATGTGAACGCTTTCACGAATCCCCCCGCGGATGACGGGCCGACGCCCAGATGAACTGGTTGTGGTCCTGTGCAGTGAGGAGGGGTTCTGGCTTTCAGTGGAGGCCGGTGTTGCGGGCCGTCCCGATCGCCATGTAGAGATTCGCAAACCTCGGCGGCGGATACAACCCCTTCTGGAAACTTTTTTTTGATTCCTCGGTGTCGACTAGGTCACAGCCGTACTTCTATGGGGTGGATCCCAGCCCAAACGTTCGAGTTAAAGGACTTTGGTCCCTTCCACTCACACAATCACACGCAGTGCACGGCGTACGCCTGTGAACGTCACACTTCTGCGCACTCCCAGGTGGTCGCCGTCCATCTGGAAAGGCAGTGGAACCTTTGAATGCAAGGTGAAGTCCGTGAGGTCATGAAGTGAAACGGCGTGCTTGCCGGACGGGCCCTTCTCCGGACTCGAAGTGAGCAGCTGGGTGCCGTAACGAGCGACCGCCGGAGTGGAGAGCCGCTTCAGTCCGAGCACGTCCAGGCCGGTGTCGAAAGTGGCCTTCGGGGACGCGTACAACGGACGATTGCCCAGGTAGGACCAGGGTGCGGTATTGGAAATTATGGACAGTGCCAGGTCGGTGACCGGTTCCTGCCCGGGGGTCTCCAGGGTCATCACGCCCTGTCTGCGGTGCGGCTCGTCGAGGAATTGCCGGACCACCTGGCGTACATAGAGCGCGTGCGTGGAACGCTTGCCGCGTTCGCGTTGCTGTTCGACCCGGCCGACCACGCCCGCGTCGAATCCGAGTCCGGCGCAGAAGGTGAACCAGCGCTCCGGGACCGACTCGTCCTCGGTGCCGGGGGTGCCGGCCGCCAGTCCGAGCCCGACCGTGCGTTCGGTCCGGTTGGCGAGCGCGTCCAGGATCGCGCCGGTCGCCTCCACCGCGTCGTTGGGCAGGCCCAGGGCGCGCGCGAAGACATTGGTGGAGCCGCCGGGAACCACCGCGAGGCTCGGCAGGCGATCCAGATCGGGGCCGTTGTGGAGGAGACCGTTGACGACCTCGTTGACCGTGCCGTCGCCGCCCAGGGCGACCACCAGATCGATGTCGTCGGCATCCGCGGCGCGCCGCCCCAGATCCCGGGCGTGGCCCCGGTATTCCGTGGTCACGGCCTCCAGCTTCATCTCGCTGGCCAGCGCGTGGATGAGCACGTCACGCGTCCGCGCACTGGTGGTGGTAGCAGCTGGATTGACCACGAGGAGTGCGCGCATGACCGCCAGACTACCTACCGCGCGGTATCACTCTGAAGTCCCGCCCCATGACATTCACGCTCGGTGACGACCCGGGTGCTGCGGGGCGGGCCGGCCGTCCGTTCCCGTACCGATTCCGACCCCGGCTTCGCTTCCGCGGCGCCGGGATGCCAACCTGCAAGGGTGAGTACTCAGCAGAACACGCCCGCCTCGTCGCCCTCGCCGAGGCTCGAACCGGCGAAGCCGAGCAGGATCACTCTCGTTGCCGCACTCACCGCCCTGGAAGGGGCGGCGCTGGCCATCGGCGGGATCTGCATGCTGGTCATGGGCCTGCTCGGACGCCCCGAGAGCCCGCAGCAGGCGGAGATGGGCGGCCTGACGCTGATCGCGCTCGCCCTGATCCCGTTGTTCGCCGCCCGTGGTCTGCTGCGGCGGCGCAGCTGGAGCCGAGGCCCCGCGCTCATCACGCAGATCATCGCGCTCCCGGTGGCCTGGACGCTGCTGAGGTCGCACGGCGTGCTGATCCCGGCCGGGATCGTTCTCGCCGCGGTGACGCTGACGGCGCTCTACCAGCTGGTCAGGCCGACGACCATCGAGGCACTCGGCATCCGCCGGCCGGGCACCACGCCGGAGGGCTGAGCCGGCCGCCCGCTGTCCGGGCGGAGCGGCACGGCTCCACCGGACGGCCGCGGGCACGGGAGGGCCCGCGCCCGCGAGCGGCCCTGCCCGCTACTCCTCGACGAGCAGCCGCTCGCGCAGCTGCGCGAGCGTGCGGGCCAGCAGCCGCGAGACGTGCATCTGCGAGATGCCGACCTCCTGCGCGATCTGCGACTGGGTCATGTTGCCGAAGAAGCGCAGCAGCAGAATCCGCTTCTCGCGCGGCGGCAGGTCCTCCAGCAGCGGCTTGAGCGACTCCCGGTACTCGACGCCCTCCAGCGCCTCGTCCTCGGAACCCAGCGTGTCCGCGACCGCGGGGGACTCGTCGTCCGTGTCCGGCACGTCCAGCGAGAGCGTGCTGTACGCGTTCGCCGATTCCAGGCCCTCCAGGACCTCTTCCTCGGAGATGCCCAGCCGCTCCGCCAGCTCGTGGACCGTCGGCGAGCGGCCGTGCTGCTGGGAGAGCTCGGCGGTGGCCGTGGTCAGCGACAGCCGCAGCTCCTGGAGCCGGCGCGGCACCCGGACCGCCCAGCCCTTGTCACGGAAGTGGCGCTTGATCTCGCCGACGACCGTCGGAGTCGCGTACGTCGAGAACTCGACGCCGCGGTCCGGGTCGAACCGGTCCACCGACTTGATCAGGCCGATCGTGGCGACCTGGGTCAGGTCGTCCAGCGGCTCGCCGCGATTGCGGAACCGGCGGGCCAGATGCTCCACGAGCGGCAGATGCATCCGCACCAGCCGATTGCGCAGCTCCGCCTTCTCGGGCGACCCGTCGGGCAGCGCGCGCAGTTCGATGAACAGCGCCCGCGCCCCGCTGCGGTCGTGTGGATCGTGGTGCCCGTGCTCGCTCATCTGGCCTGCCCGCTCCGCCTGCGACTGCTCCACCGCGACCGTACGGCCCACAGGCCCGTCCGCCCCGTCCACCGGATGGGGCAGGGCCTGCTGTTCCGGGATGCCTGCTGCGCGCACCACCCCTGGTCGCATCGTTTCGTCCCGCACAGGACCGTCCCCGTTCCCGTTGCTCACGCCGGCCCGGGTCCCGCGCCGCGCTGTTTGTAGAGGCTGATGCTGACCGTACGGTCGTCGGCCACCGAGGAGTCGACCTTCCCGGCCAGTGCGGAGAGCACCGTCCAGGCGAAGGTGTCGCGCTCCGGTGCCCGTCCGTCCGTCGTGGGGGCGGCCACCGTGACCTCGAGAGAATCCTCGACGAGCCGGAAGACGCAGCTGAGGACGGAGCCCGGCACGGCCTGCTGAAGCAGGATCGCGCAGGCCTCGTCGACCGCGATGCGAAGATCCTCGATCTCGTCGAGAGTGAAGTCCAAGCGTGCTGCGAGACCGGCCGTGGCCGTACGCAGCACCGACAGGTAGGCACCCGCAGCGGGCAGCCGGACCTCTACGAAGTCCTGATTCCCGGGCTCGCCTGCGATCTGGGACACCCTCACCTCCAAGGTGGCACAAACTCTTTCGAGGATCCGGGAAGGGTGCCCCGGAGCCATGTGGTACGTCTTCGGTTCTGGTCCGCGACGCTATCGCGACCCATGATGCCGTGTCGCCAGAGCCCCAGCCCATGGCTGTCACTCATGGTAAACCCACGAGTACACACAGTGGCTAGGGGTCTGCGGCGGTCAATTACGAACAACCGGCGCCGGTTTGACGTACCCAGACGTCAGACGATCGAACCGTCCTCGAAGCACCAGCGCCAGCTCTCGCCGGGCTCGAAGCTCCGCATCACCGGATGACCGGTCTCCTTGTAGTGCCCCGTGGCGTGCTGCAGGGGTGACGAATCGCAGCAGCCGACATGGCCGCAGACCAGGCAGAGCCGCAGCTGCACGGGGTGGGTGCCGGCCGCGAGGCAGCCCGGACAGGTCCCGCTGAGCGGGGCCGGTTCGGGGCGCGGCAGACCGGACACGTGAGGGCAGTCACTCATGATTGTCAGGTTACGACGGATGCGTGGACCGTGAAATGCGGATGCGAGGACCGTGGAATGGACGTATTGCCGCTGGTAGGACTGGTCGCGGCCAGTGCGGCGGTCGCGGGGGCGGCCCGCCGCACACCGGTGCCGGCCCCGCTGCTGCTCGTCGCCGTGGGCCTGATCGCCTCCTATCTGCCCGGGGTGCCCGCCTACACCCTGGACGCGCACGTCGTGCTGCCGCTGCTGCTGCCGCCGCTGCTCTACACGGCGGCCGTCGACAGCTCGTACCTCGATCTGCGGGCCAATCTGCGGCCGGTCGCGCTGCTCTCGGTCGGTTACGTCCTGTTCGCGACCGTCGCGGTCGGCTGGCTGGCGTACCGCCTGGTGCCCGACCTGCCGCTCACCGCCGCGCTGGTGCTCGGCGCGGTCGTCGCCCCGCCGGACGCGGTCACGGCCGCCGCGATCGCGCGCCGGGTCGGGCTGCCCGGCCGGGTCACGACGGTCCTGCAGGGCGAGTCCCTGGTGAACGACGCCACCGCGATCACCGCGTACAAGGTGGCGCTCGCCGCCGCCGTGGGCGAGGGCATCAGCTGGGGCGCGGGGATCGGCGAGTTCTTCCTCGCCGCGGTCGGCGGCGTCGTGGTCGGCCTGGCGCTGATGGTGCCGCTGCACTGGCTCCGCACCCACCTCAAAGAGGCGCTGCTGCAGAACACGCTGTCACTGCTGATCCCCTTCGTGGCGTACGCGGCGGCCGAACGCGTGCACGCCTCCGGGGTGCTCGCCGTGGTCGTCGTGGCGCTCTATCTGGGGCACCGGTCCTGGCAGGTGGACTTCGCGACCCGGCTCCAGGAGGCGGCGGTCTGGAAGATGGTCGCGTTCATCCTGGAGTCCGCGGTCTTCGCGCTGATCGGGCTCCAGCTGCCCTTCGTGCTGAAGGGGCTCGGCGCGTACGCCGTGGGCGAAGCCGCCCGGTACGCGGTGCTCGTCTTCCTCGCCGTGGTCGTGGTCCGCTTCATCTGGGTCTACCCGGCGACGTATCTGCCCCGGTGGCTGTCGAAACGGATCAGGGAACGCGAGCCCGACACCAACTGGACGGCGCCGCTGATCGTCGGCTGGGCCGGGATGCGCGGGGTCGTCTCGCTCGCCATCGCCTTCTCCATCCCGTTCGCCATGTCCGACGGGAGACCCTTCCCGGCCCGCAACCTGGTGCTGTTCCTGACGTTCACCACCGTCATCGGCACCCTGGTCGTCCAGGGGCTCAGCCTGCCGCTGCTGGTGCGGGTCCTGAAGCTCCCGGGGCGCGACGCGAAGGCCGAGACGCTGGCCGAGGCGCAGGCCCAGAGCGAGGCCTCCGTGGCCGCCGAGGCACGGCTGGAGGAGCTGCTCTCCGATGACCGCAACCAGCTGCCGGGACCCCTCGCCGACCGGCTGCGCACCGTTCTGGAGCGCCGCCGCAACGCCGTGTGGGAGCGGCTGGGTGCGGCCAATCCGGTGACCGGGGAGTCGGCGGACGACACCTACCGGCGCCTGGCCAGGGAGATGATCGACGCCGAGCGCTCGGTCTTCGTGACGCTGCGGGACGAGCGGCGGATCGACGACGAGATGCTGCGGACGCTGCTCAGACGGCTCGACCTGGAGGAGGCGGCGGCCTACCGGGAGGAGTCGGGGGCTCCTTGAGGGCTGCCCGTGACGACCGCCGCGACCGTGGTTCCCGCAGGGAACGCACCCTCCTCGGCCAGTTCGGTGAGCGCGTACAGCAGCTTGGCGACGTAGAGCCGCTCGACGGGCAGGCCGTGCCGCCGCTCGAAGTCCTCGGCGAAGGCGTGCAGGGCCGGGGTCGTACGGGCGTAGCCGCCGAAGTGGAAGCGTTCGTCCAGGGACCACGACCCGGCCGGGCCGCCGAAGGCCTCCTCCTGCAGTTCCCGCACCGCTTCCCCGAGGAAGCCGCCGCGCAGCACCGGGACGCCGAGCGCCCGCTGCCCCGGCGCGAGGCCGGCGGCGAGACCGGCGAGGGTGCCCCCGGTGCCGCAGGCCACCGCGACCACATCGGCCCGGCCGCGCAACTCGCGCCCCAGCTCTGTACAGCCCTGTGCGGCCAGGGCGTTGCTGCCGCCCTCCGGGATGACACAGCACTCCCCGAAGGCGCTCAGCAGCCCCGCCAGGACCTCTGGATCACCCTTCGCGCGGTAGGTCGCGCGGTCCATGAAGTGCAGGGTCATCCCGTCGGCGGCGCACCGGGCGAGCGAGGGGTTCAGCGGGCGGCCGGCCAGCTCGTCACCGCGCACGACCCCGACGGTGGGGAAGCCGAGCAGCCGGCCGGCCGCGGCGGTGGCCCGCAGATGGTTGGAGTAGGCGCCGCCGAAGGTCAGCACGGTGCGCCCGGCGGCGGCCCGCAGGTTGAGGGAGAGCTTTCGCCACTTGTTGCCGGGCAGGCCGGGGTGGATGAGATCGTCGCGCTTGAGCAGCAGCCGTACGCCGTGGCGTGCGAAGCGCTCGTCCTCGACCGGCCGCAGGGGCGAGGGGAGCACCGGCCGCAGCCGGGAGAGGTCGAGAGCTTCGGAGGGCATGCCGCAATTGTCGCCGGGCCGGGCGGGCACCGGTCACTTGAGGCGCTCGTGGATCCGGGACCGCATGGAGTCCATCGTGAAGCCGCGCGGGTCGACCTTGCCCGGCTGCCACTCCTTGTGTCCGATCACCGAGCGGGAGCCCCAGTCGTGGTGACGGCAGATCGCGGCGGCGGTCTTCTCGATGGCTTCGAGCTGGACATCGGGCCAGGGGTCCTTGCCGTCGCCGAGGTTCTCGCACTCGAAGCCGTAGAAGTGCCTGTTCCCGTCGGTATTGGCCTCGTTGTCGCCCGGGAGGCGCTTCTCGGCGACGACGGCGCGCAGTACGTCGTCGTCGCCGAGTCCGGCGTGGTTGGCGCGGCCGTAGCCGACCAGATGGACCCGGCCGTCCTTGGCGATCACGCCGTGGCAGAGCGGGCCGGGCAGATCCGGGTAGCCGTCACGGCAGATGCGCACGGTGGACTCGGTGCCCTCGGTGACCGTGTGGTGGATCATCACGCCGTTGACCGGGCCCCAGGGGCCCTTGTGGTCGCGGTTGTGGGTACGCCAGTCACCGACCTGGACGACGGTGAGCCCTTCGTCCATCAGGACTTCCAGGAACCTGCTCGCGGACATGGGGGAGGACATGGCCGTCTCCTTCGTACGTGAGGGGAACCAGCCTTGATCCGCTTTTACTGGAATGTCGCTCTCCGAACCATCCCTTCGGCGGCTGTTCGGGCTGTGTGCGATCCGATCCGGTCAACTCCGCGAGCAGTGGGCCGGATTCAGTCCTGTGCCAGCCACATGTCGGGGCCGAACACCTCGTAGTGGATGTCGGTCGCCGGGATGCCCTTGGCCAGCAACTGGGTGCGTACGGCGCGCATGAACGGCAGGGGGCCGCAGAGATAGGCGTGGGTGCCGGGGGCGACGGCGAGGCCGCTCAGATCGACCCGGCCGGTGCGGTCGGCGGGGTGGCCGGCCTCGGGGTCCTCGTACCAGAAGTGGGCGGCGGCGTCGGGGAGTTTGCCGGTGAGCAGGGCGTGGTCGGCGCGCATCGCGTGGGTGGCGGGGGAGCGGTCGCCGTGCACGACGGTGACCGGGGCGCGGTGGCCGGTCGCCGCGAGGTGTTCCAGCATCGACAGCATCGGGGTGCAGCCGATGCCCGCGGAGGCGAGCAGGAGCGGTGCGTCGGCGGAGTCGAGCACGAGATCGCCGTACGGGGCGGAGACCCGCAGCACGTCACCGGCCGCCACCTCGGTGTGCAGATGGCGGGAGACCTCGCCGTCGGGCGAGCCGCCGCCGTGCACCCGCTTGACGGTGATCGAGCGGAGCCGCGAGCCGGGGGCGCTGGAGAGGCTGTACTGGCGTATCTGGCGGGCCCCGTCGGGGAGTTCCACCTGTACGGAGACGTACTGGCCGGGCCGGAAGGCGGGCGCGGGCGCTCCGTCGGCCGGGCGGAGCTGGAAGGTGGCGACGTCGGCGGTCTCCTCGATCCGGGCGGCCACCTCCCACGCGCGCCACACGTCGCCGGCGACGACGCCCTGCTGTGCGTACAGCCGCTCCTCGATCGAGATCAGGGCGCCGGCCATCAGCCAGTAGACCTCGTCCCAGGCCGCTGCGACCTCCGGGGTGACCGCGTCGCCGAGCACCTCGGCGATGGCGGCGAACAGGTGGGTGTGCACGACGTCGTACTGGGCGGCGGTGACGCCGAGCGAGGCGTGCTTGTGCGCGATCCGGCCGAGCATCACGTCGGGGCGGGTGTCCGGGTGCTCGATCAGCTGGGTCGCGAAGGCGGCGATGGAGCCCGCGAGGGCCTGCCGCTGGGCGCCGGACGCCTGGTTGCCGCGGTTGAAGAGGTCGCGCAGCAGCTCGGGGTGGGCGTCGAAGAGCTTGCGGTAGAAGAGGTCGGCGATGTCTCCGACGGCCGCGCCCACGGCGGGGAGGGTGGCACGGACGGTGGCGGTCGACGTCTCGGAGAGCATCGGGACTCCTTGGATTTTAATTGGTATTTGAGATTCGTATTTTTGACCAGTGTGGAACCGGCAGCGCGAAGCGGGGCGGCGCGAATCCGGGTGGAGTGAGGCCGGGCGTGGGGCCCGTGGTGCGGTCGGTGGCGGCTCAGCCGGTGTCCGGGCGGCCGCGGCTGATGCCGATCAGCAGCGGTCCGGTGGGGGATGCGACGAGTTCGGTGATGGTGAGCGGATCGAGGGCGGCGTAGAAGGCCTCCTCCGCGCGGCGCAGGGCGCCGCGCAGCCGGCAGGCCGAGCGCAGCGGGCAGGGGGTGGTGCCCTCGCAGTCGACGACGTCGCCGGGCCCCTCCAGCTCCCGGACGAGCTGGCCGATCGAGGCGGAACGGCCCGCTCCGGTGAGGCTGAGTCCGCCGCCGCGGCCCCGTCGCGCCTCGATGAGGCCGAGGTGCTGGAGTCTGGCGACGACCTTGGCCGTGTGGGTGTACGGCACCTGCATGGTGGCCGCCACCTCCCGGGTGGTCGGCGGGTCCTCGTTCTCCGCGACGGCGAGGCGCATCAGTACGCGCAGCGCCACGTCGGTGAATCTCGTCAGCCGCATGACGACCACCGTAGATAAGTTGCATCAAGGATGCAAATTAAAGTGTCGCGCGGGTATCGCTGTGCGTGGTGCCCAGCCCAAAGCCGATTAATCACACTCTTTTGTGTAATGGCGTGGGTGCTCTCTGTGCTGAAAGGCTCCTTCTCGCAGGTCAGCCGAAATCGAGAGGACCACAGATGTCCGTTGGTGAAGAGGTTCAGAACGCGTCGGTGCCGCCGCAGCAGAGTCTGGGGACGGCAGCGGCGCGGAACCTCGCGACGACCACCAAGTCCGCCCCGCAGATGCAGGAGATCACCTCGCGGTGGCTGCTGAAGATGCTGCCGTGGGTGCAGGTGCAAGGTGGTACCTACCGGGTGAACCGCAGGCTGAGCTACTCGGTCGGGGACGGCAGGGTGACCTTTGTGCAGACCGGTGACCGGGTCGCGGTCATCCCCGCCGAGCTCGGAGAGCTCCCCGCCCTGCGGGACTTCGGCGACGAGGAGGTGCTGGGCGAGCTCGCCCGGCGGTGCGAACAGCGCGAGATCGCGGCGGGACAGGTACTGGCCGCGTCGGGGGACGCGGCGGACAGCGTCTACCTCCTGGCGCACGGCAAGGTCGAGAGGGTCGGCACCGGCCCCTACGGGGACGAGACGGTGCTCGGGGTCCATGCCGACGGGGCCTACTTCGGGGACCAGGCCCTGGTCGACGGCGACGCCGTCTGGGAGTACACGGCCCGTGCCGTCACCGCCTGCACGGTGCTGAGGCTGAGCCGGGCGGACGTGCTGAACCTCGCCGAGCGCGCGGACTCGCTCCGCGAACATCTCGCCGGACTGCTCAGCATCCCGGAGCAGCGCACCAACAAGTACGGCGAGGCCGCGATCGACCTCTCCGCCGGCCATGTCGGCGAAGCCGTCGTCCCGCACACGTACGTCGATTACGACGCGGCGCCGCGGGAGTACGAACTGAGCGTCGCCCAGACCGTGCTGAAGGTCCACAGCCGGGTCGCCGACCTCTACAACCAGCCGATGAACCAGACCGAGCAGCAGTTGCGGCTCACGGTCGAGGCGCTGCGCGAGCGCCAGGAGCACGAGCTGATCAACAACCGCGAGTTCGGGCTGCTCAACAACTGCGACTACGGGCAGCGCCTCCAGCCGCACGACGGTGTGCCCAGCCCCGACGACATGGACGAGCTGCTCTCGCGCCGCCGCGGCTCGAAGCTCTTCCTCGCCCACCCGAGGGCCATCGCCGCATTCGGCCGCGAGTGCAACAGGCGCGGCCTGGTGCCGGAGAGCGTCGACATCGGCGGACACCATGTGCCGGCCTGGCGGGGGGTGCCGATCTTCCCGTCCAACAAGATCCCGATCACCGACGCCCGGACCACGTCGATCATCTGCATGAGGACGGGTGAGGCCGAGCAGGGCGTCATCGGACTCCAGCAGTCCGGCATCCCCGACGAGATCGAGCCCAGCCTCTCGGTCCGCTTCATGGGGATCGACGAGCAGGCGATCATCTCCTACCTGGTGACGGCCTACTACTCCGCGGCCATCCTCGTGCCGGACGCCCTGGGCGTACTGGAAAACGTCGAGGTCAGCCGCTGGCGGTAGCCCCTCGGGGGCCCGGACGACGATGTCCGGGCCCCGTCAATCTCCGCCACCGGGCAGCCGTGCCCGGGGCGGCCTCGGGAGGACGCCCCAGTGAAGACCCACCACGCACCCCAACCACCGACACCCCGGGCCCCGGGCGACAACGCCCCACCCGTCGGTGCCCCGGCCGCCCCCGCGACGCAGGGCGCCGACGACCCGCCCGTCCCCGCGGCGCAGGGCCAGGAGGCCGAGGTCCTCCTGGAGCAGACCAGGGCCCTCGTGGATCCCCAACTGCGCGCCGCCGTCGAATCCCTGCCCGGATCGATCCGCCGCGTCGCGATGTACCACTTCGGCTGGCAGGAGGCCGACGGCAGCCCGTCCTCGGGACCGGCGGGCAAGGCGATCAGACCCGCACTGGTCCTCGCCGCCGCCCGCGCACTGGGCGGCGACCCGGCACAGGCGGTACGGGCAGCCGTCGCCGTGGAGCTGGCCCACAACTTCACCCTGCTGCACGACGACGTCATCGACGAGGACCGGACCCGTCGGCACCGGCCCACGGCCTGGGCGGTCTTCGGCATTCCCGACGCGGTCATCGCGGGCGACGCCATGCTCGCCCTCGCCCAGCGGCTGCTCGCCGAGGATCCGTCCCCGGCCGGGGCCCGCGCCTCGGCACGGCTCTCGACCTGCGTCATCGAGCTGTGCGCGGGCCAGCAGGCCGACTGCGCCTTCGAGGACCGGGGCCCCGACGAGGTCACGCTGGACGAGTGCCTGACCATGGCCACCGCCAAGACCGGCGCCCTGCTCGGCTGCGCCTGCGCGCTGGGCGCGTTGTACGCGGGCGCGGGGCAGCGGGCGGTCGGCGCGATGGACGGATTCGGCCGGGAGGCGGGCCTCGCCTTCCAGCTGATCGACGACCTGATCGGCATCTGGGGGGATCCGGCGCGGACCGGGAAGCCGGTCGGGGCCGATCTCGTCGCCCACAAGAAGTCCCTGCCCGTCGTCGCCGCGTTGACCTCCGGCACCCCGGCGGCGGCCGAACTCGCCACGCTCTACCGGGGATCGATGACCACACCCGGCGAGGTGAGCAGCGCCGCCGACGCCGTCGACCGGGCCGGCGGCCGGGACTGGGCGCAGATCGCCGCGGCGGACCGGATGGCCCGCGCGGTCCACCACCTGTCCCGGGCGGTCCCCGACCTGGCCGGCGCCGGCGACCTCCTGACCCTGGCGGAGTTCGTCACCCGCCGGACGCACTGAGAGCGGGGAGCGGAGAGCAGGGCACGGAGCCGAGAACGGTGAAGGGGGCGGAGGAGGGGGAACGGAACAAGGTGCCGAGGTCACAAGGCCCGTGAGCCGAAACGGAGGGCGAGAGGGCGACTGTCATGGGCACGGGCTACAGTCCGTGCCCATGACAGATGAGTCATGGGCAGGGTGGTACCGGGACCGACAGGGTTCCGACGCCGTCGTCCTCACTACCGACGGACAGCAACTACACCTCCGGACAAGGGGCATCGACTTCGAGGGTGCGAGCTTCGACGGCCTCACCCCGGCCGTCGGCACGCCACCGGCCGACGACCGGTTCACCCTGGTGGACGGTGCGCTGAGCGACTGTGTCCTGGAGTGGGACCTCCCGCTCCCGGTCATCTGGGAAGGAGCCGTCCACCAGGCCACGCTCAGCTGCCTGTTGTCGCTGCGCCGCCCCGATTCGTACCTCGGCCTGGAGCTGCAGTTCGGCGGGGCGGCCTACACGTCCCATCGCGCCGAGAACGACTTCGCGTCCGCACTCGCCACGATCCAGCGCGCCCTGCCGCCCGGCGTGCGTCTCCAGACCTGCATCGCCTGCGCCTTCTCGGACTACTTCCCGGCCCCGGCCGCGGTGCGCGGACTGTCCGGCGGCCTGGCCTGCTTCCGGGGCGCCAAGGACGCCTACCGCGGGGCGGCCGGTGAGGGCGATGTCCTGGACCTGTGGGACCGGCGCACGGGATTCGTCCAGGAGATCTGGAGCTGCCGTGAGTACGAGCCCCGCCCGGAGCAGGGTGCCGGTACGGGCCACCGCGGCGCCTTCCCGCTGGAACACGCCTGATCGTCCCGGT
Organism: Streptomyces sp. NPDC059832; assembly: GCF_042731715.1. NCBI lineage: Bacteria > Bacillati > Actinomycetota > Actinomycetes > Kitasatosporales > Streptomycetaceae > Streptomyces > Streptomyces sp. NPDC059832. Next base: position 48,946 of record NZ_JBHWIY010000011.1, read on the forward strand.
GGGCAGGGCGGAGGGGCCACCCCGTCCTACGAGGTGGCCCCGATGGTGCGATGCGTCCGGACCGGGGTCAGGAGCCGCTGCGCGCGAGTGCGGCCGCGAAGCCGTTCTGCCACAGGTAGTTGACCTGGCTGCGCTCGTTCGCGTCGGGATACGGGTTGGTACAGGACGGGCCGGGGCCGCCGCCCGACATCAGCTCGCTGCACGGACCGGAGTAGTGGTCCGGAAGGCCGAGCACATGCCCGGTCTCGTGCGTGGTGACGCGGGTCGAGTCGTACTGCTGGTTCTGCGCGTAGTCCAGGAAGATGTATCCGTTGCCGTGCCCGTCGGTGCTCGCGTACGAGCCGCTCGGGTCGTTGCCCTCGTAGTAGGTGAAGTCGGCGTTCGAGCCTTCCTGCAGCCGGACGTTGGAGACGGAGCTGTTCCAGATCTGCGCGCTGTTGGATATCTGGGTGCGGAAGCTCGGCGCGTTGGCGGTGCTGTAGACGATGGTGACCGACTGGGCGCCGGGGTTCGCCGCCCGCTTCTTCGCCACGGACTTGGCGACCGCCTCGAAGAACGCCTTGTTCGCGGCGGCGTTCTCGTGCGACCCGGCGTAGGCGGTGTAGCCCGCCCGGACGTCCGAGGTGGTGGTGACGGGTGCTGCGGCGGGGGCCGAGGAGGCGATTGCCGGTGCCGTGCCCAGCGCGGCCGCGAGGCCGAAGCCGAGGCCGACCACGGCCGACATGACGGTCCTGGGGTGTTTCATGGGGGGTCTCCTACCGTTACCGGTCCGATGAACCCGTCCGATGATCGGACTCGGACGGGTGCGGTACGGAGAGAGTGTCGGGGAGCGGAAGCCGTGGCGGATGATGTCAACCGGCGATAGCACCGGGCTATCGCCAACTGCGGTACCGCTGCCGAAGGGTCCGCCAACTCCAGGTGAATTAAAGGGCTTTGACGTGATTGGGGAGTCTGGTGCGACAGTCGTCCGCCGCCCTACGCTCGACCGTATGGAGCTTGAGGTGAGACACCTCAGGGCGCTGTGCGCCATCGCGGATACGGGCAGCCTGCACCAAGCCGCCCGCAGGCTGGGCGTGAGCCAGCCCTCCCTGACCACCCAGCTGCGCCGGATCGAGAACACCCTGGGCGCCGAGCTGTTCCGCCGTGAACGGACCGGTTGCCGCCCGACGTTGCTCGGCCGTTCCGTCCTCAGCCGGGCCCGCCCCCTGGTCGACGGAATGACCGCCCTGGTCAGCGACGCGAAGGCGGAGGCGGACGCGGTCCGGGCGTCCGGGCCCCGGCTGCGCATCGGCTGCACGGCGAGCCGGGTCATCGGCGGCTGGCTGCGCAGGCTGCGGCTCCGGCTGCCCGGTACGGACATCTCGCTGCGGGTCGACGTATCGGCCGGCGCGCTGCTCCGCGACGTCGGGGCGGGCGGGCTCGACGTCGCCTTCGTGCACGAGGTCGAGGGCTGCCCGCTGGCCGTCCCGGACGGCCTGGAACAGCGCGTACTCCTGGACCGCGAACCGCAGTTCATCTCCATGGCCCGGGACCACCCGGCCGCCGCCCGCCCCGTGGTCGACCTCGTCGACCTGGCGGCCGACCGGTGGATGGTCGACCCCACGGTGGACGGCGAATGGGACGGGCTGCGCCGGGTGTTCGGCGAGGCCGGCCTCGCACCGACCGTCCTGCACGGCGACTACCTCACCGCCGCCTCCCTCGTCGTGCTCGGCGAGGCGGTCGCCCCCTGCCAGCCCACCTCCGGACCGCGCGACGACATGGCGATCCGCCCGCTGCGCGACGACCCCCTCGCCGTACGGCTGCTGCTGGTGTCCCGGCCGGGCACCGACGCGGCCACGGTGTACGGGGAGTTGGAGGCGGCCTACCGGGAGGCGGCCCGGCGCGCGGCCGGGTACCACCAGTGGCTGCTGCGCAACCGCAGCCCGCTGGCCCGCACGCTGTGAGGGGCCGGTTCCCGATTCCGCCGAGAGCGAGGACCGGTTCCCCCCGGGCCGCCCGGCGGGCAGAGTCGGTCCCATGAGGCTTCTGATGCTGGGTGGTACGGAATTCGTGGGGCGCGCCGTCACCGAGGCGGCGCTGGCGCGCGGCTGGGACGTCACGGTGTTCCACCGCGGCCGGCACGCACCCCCGCCGGGCGTGGCGGAACTCCTCGGCGACCGCACCACCGAGGACGGCCTCGCCGCCCTGGCCGGACCGGGCGACGACCCCGACGGCGGGTACGCCTGGGACCTGGTGGTCGACACCTGGAGCGGCGCCCCCTCGGCCGTACGGGACGCGGCCCGTCTGCTGGCCGGCCGGGCCGCCCGGTACGCCTACGTCTCCAGCCGCTCCGTTTACGACTTCCCGGCCCCGGCCGGTCTGCCGGAGGAGGGCCCGGTGGTGACCGGCGCCTCGCCCGACGCGGGCGGAGACGTCTCGTACCCCCTGGCCAAACGCGGCGGCGAACTGGCCGCGCTCGACGCCTTCGGCGACCGGGCCCTCCTCGCCCGCGCGGGGCTGATCCTGGGGCCCTGGGAGAACATCGGCAGACTGCCCTGGTGGCTGGGGCGGATCGCCCGCGGCGGTCCCGTACTGGCCCCGGGCACACCGGATCTGAGGCTTCAGTACATCGACGCCCGCGACCTCGCCAACTGGCTGCTGGACGCTGCCCGCAGCGGTCTGCACGGACCGTACAACCTGGTCAGCCGCCAGGGTCACGCCACCATGGGGCAACTCCTTGAGGCCTGCGTACGGGCCACCGGCTCCGACGCGGCACTGCGCTGGACGCCCGCGGAGAAGATCCTCGCGGCGGGCGTGGAGCCGTGGACCGATCTGCCGGTCTGGCTGCCGCCGGGCGAGCTGTACGACACCCTGCACTGCGCAGACGTCAGCAAGGCGTACGCGACCGGGCTGCGCTGCCGCCCGGTCGAGGAGACGGTCGCCGACACCTGGAAGTGGCTGGAGGAGCTGGGCGGGAAGCCCCCGCAGCGACCGGACCGGCCCGCGGTCGGCCTGGATCCGCGCGTGGAGGTCGAACTCCTGGCGCACTCGGCCTGACGCGCCGTCGGACATCGCGGGCGCGCTGACGGGGGCGGCCCGGCGCGCGCTCGCGCGCACGGGCGTACCCGGTCGCGGCCCCGTGTATCCGGGTACATCGGGCTCGATCCGGCGTGGCATTCCTGTCGTTTGGTAAACAAAGCTGCATATTGCCCCTTATGGCAACACAAGCGCGGAGGCGCGGCAAAGGTATCCGGGCGGCGGCGGCCACGGCGGCGGCCGCGGCCATGGTGGGCACGATGGCGTCCATCGCTCTCGCCGACCCGCTGCCCGGCGGGCTCGGCCCGTGTCTGGGCAGTGACTGCCCGACGACCTGGCTCGATCCGAACAACGGGCCCGTCACCCATCACGACAGCAATATCAATATCTTCGTCGGCGGCGACTTCCTGGTCCGGGAGGCCGCCGCCGAGGCCGAGGGGAAGATCGTCACCCTCGGACAGTTCGACATGAACAAGCGCGAAGGCGCCTCGCAGATCTACAACGTCGGCGTGGCGGGCGTGGGCTCCCGGGTGCCGCCCCCCAACGACTCCGACTACCTGACCGTGGGCGGGGACCTGACCGTCGCGACCGGGCAGCGGCTGCTCGCCGAGGAGGGGACGAACCACGGTGTGGTCAAGTACGCCGGGAACGTCAGCGGAACGGTGATCCCGGCCCCGCTCCGCGACCCGGCCGCCACGGAGCCGTACACGGCGCTGCGCGACCAGCTCACCGCGGCCAGCCACTGCTACGCGTACGACGACAACCAGGACCACCGCCGTCCCGCCACGGGCACCGTGGTGAACGCCGGTTTCGAGACCGTCTTCACCGGTGACGGCAGCTCGCCCCTCCAGGTCTTCGCCGTGGACGCGGATGTGGTGTCGGCCCAGGGCGGCCAGCAGGGCATCACGTTCAACGCCGTCCCGGACGGTGCGACGGTGCTCGTCAACGTCTACGGGAGCAGCCGCAACATCAACACGCTGATGGGCTCGCTGCCGCAGGCCGGACTGCGCGAGCGCCTGCTGTGGAACTTCCCGGACGCCACCGAGGTCGGGCTGCACGGCACCGGTCAGTTTCAGGGCAGCGTGCTGATCGGCCGGCAGTCGAGTACGGCCGTGCTGGACATGAGCGGAACCAACGGCCGTTTCTACACCGCCGGTTCGCTGACCCACACCTCGGCGGGCCAGTCGGGCGGCCAGGAGCTGCACGCCTACCCCTTCGACGGTGATCTGCCGACCTGCGGCGAGGAGCCGTCGCCCACGCCGACCCCGACGCCCACGCCGACCCCCACCCCCACCCCGACTCCGACGGACACGCCCACGCCGACTCCGACTCCGACGGGTATCCCCACCCCGACCCCCACCCGCACGCCGTGGCCGAAGCCCACGCCGACCCACACCTGGCCGCACAAGCCCGGCGGGCCCGACGAGCCCGGCACCTGGCCGCACAAGCCCCACCCCGGAGGGGAGCTCCCGCACACGGGTGCCCACGGCGGTGAGTGGATTCTCGGCGGGATCGCCGCCGCTCTGCTCGTGGCCGGATCGGCGGCCACGCTGATGGCCCGCAGGGCGCGTCGACGCGGATAGTTTTGGCCCATGGCCGAACTGCTGCTGCACCTCACCGAAGGCCCCCTGTGGGAGGCGGCCCGCGGGATCGGGACGTACGAGATGTCCACCCGCGGCCGCACCCTGCACGAAGAGGGCTTCATCCACTGCTCGCTGCCGCACCAGCTCACCGGCGTGGCCGAGATGCTGTACGGCTCCGGGAGCGGGGCCGGGACCGGCGACCAGGAACTCGTGGTCCTCGTCATCGATCCCGACCGGCTCCCGGTGCCCGTACGGTACGAGTCCGTCGCGCCCGGCGGCGAGGAGTTCCCGCACATCTACGGCCCCGTCCCGGTGGACGCGGTCGTGGAGGTGCGGCCCTGGCCGCGCAAGGAAGGCAACCCCGCATGAACAACCCACCCCCCACCGGCCCGGAGAATCCGGGCGCCCCCATCGTCGCGGTCACCGGCGCGAGCGGAGCCGTCGGCGGCCGTGTCGCCCGGCGCCTGGCGCGCGCCGGAGTGCCCGTGCGGCTCCTCGGGCGCGATCCGTCCCGGCTGCCCGAACTGCCCGGCGCCGTCGCCGCCCCGCCCGCCCCGTACGGCGACGGGGAGGCCATGCGCCGTGCCCTGGCCGGGGCGCACACGCTGTTCCTCGTCTCGGCGCACGAGAACCCGGACCGGGTGCGCGAGCACACGACGGCCGTGGACGCGGCGGTCGCCGTGGGCGTCGAACGCATCGTGTACGTCTCCTTCCTGGGCGCGGCACCCGACGCCACGTTCACCTTCGCCCGGGACCACTGGCACACCGAGGCGCACATCCGGGCCGCCGATGTCCGCTACACCTTTCTCCGCGACAGCCTGTATCTCGCCGGGATCCCGGCCATGACCGGTGCCGACGGGGTGCTGCGCGGCCCCGGTGGCGACGGCCGGGTGGCGGCGGTGGCGCACGACGACATCGCGGACGTCGCGATCACCGTCCTGCTGGCCGACACCGAGAGTGCCGACACCCGCTACGACGGGATCACCTACGACCTGACGGGCCCCGAGGCGTTCACCCTCGCCGAGGCCGCCGAGGAGCTCGGCAGGGTCACCGGCCGGACCATCACCTACGTGGCGGAGACCCGTGAGGAGGCCTACGCCTCGCGGGCGCAGTACGGAGCCGAGGACTGGGAGGTGGCCGGCTGGGTGACGTCGTACGAGGCCATCGCCACCGGCGAGATGGCCACGGTCTCGGACGCCGTGCCGGACCTCACCGGCCATCCGGCGACGAGCCTGGCCACCTTCCTGAGAGAGCATCCGGACAGCTACCGGCATCTGCTGAAGACGGACTGACCCCAGGGCGGGCGGTGCCGGAGAGGGAAAGGGGCCTGCGGCCATGCGTACGGAAACTCCGTGGGGTCCCTGGGATCCGCCTCCGCCGGACGAGGCCGCCCGCCTCTTCGCGCCGTTGCGCGTCCCCTGGTGGGTGGCCGGGGGATACGCGGTCGAATTCGCCGTGGGCCACGCCTTCCGGGACCACGGCGACTTGGACGTGCTCCTGCTGCGCCGCGACCAGCTCGCCGCCCAGCGGCTCCTGGCGGGCTGGGAGTGGTGGGCCGCGGACCCGCCCGGCACCCTGCGCCCCTGGCTTCCCGGCGAGGTGCTGCCGCCGTACGTGCACGACATCTGGTGCCGCCCGGGGCCCGGGGAACCCTGGCGCGTCCAGCTCATGCTCGACGACGCGGAGGGCGACGACTGGCTGTTCCGCCGAGATCCCCGCATCCGCCTGCCGCTCGACCGGCTCGGCCGCGTCTCCGGGGACGGCGTTCCGTACCTCTGCCCCGAGGTACAGCTCCTGTACAAGGCCGGGTCCCCGCGCCCCAAGGACGAGGAGGACTTCGCGAAGGCGCTGCCGGTCCTCACCGCGGACCAGCGCGCCTGGCTGACCGGGACCATCACCCTGGCCCAGGGCGCCGGGCACCCGTGGGCGGTCCGCCTGCGCGCCCACCCGGCGGGCTGACGGGGCGGCCGGCCGTCAGCCCACGTACGCGCCCGACCGTGCCGCCGCCGCGGCGGCCTCGGCGGCACGGTCGGCCGCCGCTTCGTCGAGCGGGTCGCCGCTGGCCAGCAACCGGTAGTAGAGCGGCGCCGATACGGCGCGGATCACCTCGTCCGGGTCCGTCCCCGCGGGCAGTTCCCCGCGCTCGACGGCCTCGGTGACGCAGCCGGACCACTCCTTGATGCGGATCGCGTAGAACCGGTGCAGCGCCTCGGCCGTGCGCGGGTCGCAGGTGGCCGCGGCGATCACGGACTTGAAGAGCGCGCCCTGCCGCGGGTCGGAGAGGGTCGTGACCACCAGCCGGGCGTTGGCCCTGAGGTCCTCGGCCAGGGAACCCGTGGCCGTACGGGGCGAGGACTGCTCGGCCATGTCGTCGAGCAGGTCCGCGATCAGGCCGGTGGGCGTGGACCAGCGCCGGTAGACGGTCGTCTTGCCGACCTCCGCCCGGCGCGCGACGTCGGCGAGGTCCAGGCGGTCGAAGCCGTGCTCGGCCAGGGCGTCGCCCGCCGCCCGCAGGACCGATTCGCGGACCCGGGCGGTACGCCCACCGGGCCGGACGCTGCCCGGCTCCACACCCTCAGATGCCATAACGGGCCTCCAGTTCCATTAGTAACGCTTCCTCTGCTACGGTGACTCCACCTTAACGGAACTCAAGTCCCGTTAAAACCTCCCTGAGGAAGCCCCATCATGTCCGCACCCAGTCACGCCCCGTCGGATACGACCGGCCCCGTCGCCGCTCCCGCCCTTTCCCCGTCGAAGACCCGCATGACCGGACGGCAGAAGCTCGTCCTCGCACTCCTCCTCGGCGCCCAGTTCATGATCGCCGTGGACTTCTCGATCCTGAACGTCGCACTGCCCGTCGTCGGTGAGGGGCTCGGCTTCTCCCTCTCCCACCTCCAGTGGATCGCCACCGCGTTCGCGCTCGCCGCCGCCGGCTTCACGCTGCTCCTCGGCCGGATCGCCGACCTCGTCGGCCGCAAGCGGCTGTTCCTCGTCGGCATGGCCGTCCTCGGCCTTTCCTCCGCCCTCGGCGGGCTCGCCACCTCGCCCGAAGTGCTGCTCGTGGCACGGGTGTTGCAGGGACTCGCCACGGCGGCCGTCACCCCGGCCGGACTCGCGCTGCTGACCACCGCCTTCAAGGAGGGCCCGCTGCGCGAACGCGCCCTGGGTCTCAACGGGGCGCTGATGTCCGCCGGATTCACCGCGGGCGCCGTCCTCGGCGGCCTGCTCACCGATCTGCTCTCCTGGCGCTGGGCGTTCTTCATCAATGTGCCCGTGGCCGCCCTGGTGGTCGCCCTCGCCCCGTCCGTCATCGCCGACTCGCGGCCCGCCGGGCGCCCCCGGCTCGACATCCCCGGCGCCGTGACCGTCACCGGTGGCCTGCTGCTGCTCGTCTACGGTCTGACGCAGGACGGCGAGTCCGGCTGGACCACGCCCACCACCCTGGCCGCACTCCTGGCGGGGCTCGTGCTGCTCATCGCCTTCCGGGCCGTCGAGAAGAAGGCCGCGGCGCCGCTGGTCCCGGTGCACATCCTGAAGCGGCGCAGCGTCATCTGGGGCAACACCGCGGGCCTGATCGCCTTCGTCACCGAGACCTCGCTGGTCTTCCTGCTCACCCTCTATCTCCAGGAAGTCCTCGGCTACTCACCGCTCGCCACCGGTCTCGCCTTCGGTGTCCTGGGCATCGGCACGGTGATCGGCGGCACGCTCGGCGGCTGTGCCGTCGGCCGGTTCGGGAGCCGTGCGACCATCGTCACCGGCGGAGTCGTCCAGGCCGTCGCGACCCTCTCCCTGGTGGCGCTCGGAACGTCGGGGGAGTGGATCACGCTTCTGCTGGTGGCCACCTTCGTCGGTGGCATCGGCAACATGCTGATGATCGTCGGCTTCATGGTCACCGCGACCTCCGGACTCCCCGACGAGGAACAGGGGCTGGCCACCGGCCTCGCCACCATGACCCAGCAGGTCGGCATCACCATGGGCATCCCGGTCATGAGCGCCGTCGCCACCGCCCGGATGTCCGCCCTCGGCGACACCGGCCCCGAAGGCGTCCTCTCGGGGGTCTCGGTCGCGATCCTGGTGAACTCGGCGCTGGTCCTGGCCGGTGCGCTGCTCGCGGGCGCCTTCCTCGGCCCGCGGAGTGCGAGGAGCGGCGCGCGGCGGTGACGGCGGGTGGGGCGCCCACCGCGCCACCCGCTCACCCTCGGCGCGGAGATGCCGGCCGGATCCACCGACTTCCGTCGGATCCGCCCGCCGGCATCTCCGCGTCCGCGCGTCTCAGCCCTTGTCGTGCGCTTTCCGCAGCGCGGCGATGTCCAGCTTCTTCATGGTCATCATCGCCGCGGTGGTCCGCGCGGCCTTCTCGGCGTCCTGATCGCCGATCAGGTCGATCAGCACCTCGGGGACGACCTGCCAGGAGACGCCGTACCTGTCCTTCAGCCAGCCGCAGGGTCCCTCTTCGCCCCCGTCGGTGAGGCTGCTCCAGTAGTAGTCCACCTCGTCCTGGTCCGAGCACCGGATCTGGAACGAGATGGCTTCATTGAAGGTGAACTGCGGCCCGCCGTTCAGCCCGACGAACTTCTGGCCGTTGATCTCGAACTCGACCGCCATCGCCGATCCGGCGGGCCCGGGTCCCGCTTCGGTGTAGCGGCCGGTCCTGCCGAGGCGGGAGTTCTTGAAGACCGAGAGGTAGTACTCCGCGGCCTCCTCGGCCTGCCCGTCGAACCACAGACATGTGGTGAAGCCCTCGGTGGTCATCGCTGTCTCCCCTCGTGTACGCAGCCCCGTTGTCTGCGCATGTCCACCCATATCGACCGATCCTGCCCCGAACATTCATCGGTGGTACGAGGAGCGAATCGACGGGGGACCGGCATAGGCCGACTTCATATGGTCCCCTCGGGAGAGGCGAAACCTTCGGCGACACGGCCGCGTTCCGGGTAAACGGCTTCGCAAACACCTTCGGGACGCCTCCGCACGCGCCTTCACACGCCTTCGCGCACACCTTCGCGAACGGCTCCGCACGCGCCTCCGCACGCGCCTTCGTAAACGGCTTTCTCGGGCTGGGGAGTTGCTCCTGGGATCACCGCAGCGGGATCGCGCGGTCCCGCAGACTGCGGCGCCGTGGCAGAGCGGCCCATTGCGATCGGCGTCCGGAGGTCACCCGTACGCCGACTGAGGGGAAGAGGGCGGACCTGCCCTCCCCGTCCGCGGGTTCGAATCCCGTCGGCGCCGCGGTCGACCGCCGGCGGACCGGGTCTCCCGTCCGCCTCCCGAACAGCTCCGCAAACGCGGAAGGGCCCGACCGCTCGAAGCGAAGCGGTCGGGCCCTTCGACGTGTTCGTCCCGCTGGCTCGTCCGGTTGGAGCGGGCGCCTCAGCGGCGACTCGGGAGGCCCGCGCCGGCCGCCCGTCGGGACCTATGCGATGGTGCGGATGAGCTTCTTGTTGACGAACTCCTCGATGCCCGGTCGGCCCAGTTCCCGGCCGAACCCGGAGCGCTTGATGCCACCGAAGGGCAGCTCGGCGCCCTCGGCGCCGACGCCGTTGACGAAGACCATGCCGGCTTCGATGCGGTCGGCGACGCGCGCGGCCTGTGCGGGATCCGTGGTGAAGAGGTAGGAGCCGAGGCCGTAGGGGGTGTCGTTGGCGATGCGCAGCGCGTCGTCCTCGTCGATCGCCGGGAAGATCATGGCGACCGGTCCGAAGAGCTCCTCACGCGCCATGGCGTGGTGGGTGGTGAGCCCGGTGAGGACCCCGGCCGGGAAGTAAGCACCGTTGCGCTCCCCCTCGGTGTGCAGCGTCGCGCCCTCGGCGACGGCGGCGTCCACCTGGCGGCCGAGGGCCTCGGCGGCGGCGACCGACGAGAGCGGTGCGCCGGACTGACGGGCGAGGAGCCGGGCGGTGAACCTCTCGACGAACGCGTCGTGGAGGTCGGACACGACGACGAACCGCTTGGCGGCGTTGCAGGCCTGGCCGGTGTTGTCGAGCCGGGCGGAGACCGCGGCCTCCACCACGGAGTCGAGGTCGTCGGTGGAGAGCACGATGAACGGGTCGGAGCCACCGAGTTCGAGGACGACCTTCTTCAGGTGCCGTCCGGCGATCTCGGCCACGGCGGCGCCGGCCCGTTCCGAGCCGGTGAGGGACACGCCCTGGACGCGGGGGTCGGCGATCACCCCGGCGACCTGCTCATTGGTGGCGTAGACGTTGACGTACGCCCCGGCGGGGAAGCCGGCCTCGGTGCACAGCCGCTCCAGCAGCGCCGCGGTGGCCGGACACTGCGGGGCGTGCTTGAGAACGATGGTGTTGCCCAGGGCGAGGTTCGGGGCGGCGAACCTCGCGACCTGGTAGGCGGGGAAGTTCCACGGCATGATTCCGAGCAGGACGCCCACCGGGCTGCGACGGATGACGGCGTGGCCGGGACCCGAGGTCACCCGCAGTTCCTCATCGGCCAGGAACGCCTCGGCGTGGTCCGCGTAGTAGTGGTAGATGTCGACGCAGAAGTCGATCTCGCCCTCGGCCTCTTCGAGCGGCTTGCCCATCTCCCGCACGATGCTGCCCGCCAGTTCGGCACGGTGCCGGTCATGGAGATCGCCGAGTCGGCGCAGGAGCGTGGCACGTTCGGCCACTGAGCTGTTGCGTCCCCAGGCGGTGGCCGCGTGGGCAGCGTCGACGGCCGCCGTGATCTCGGTGTCGGTGGCGGTCGGATAGGTCTCTGTGGTCGTGCCGGTGGACGGGTCGGTGACGGCGTACATCAAGTCTCCCGGAAGTGTTGGGGGGTATGGAGGCGGAGGCCGGTCCCGCGTACAGGTGTGCCGCGGGGCCGGGGTCGAGGAGCCTACGGCTCCAGAATGGTGCGGACCCCGACGTTCGATTTGAGGTCCTCGAAGGCGGCGGCTGCCTCCCGGAGCGGACGGACGGTGCCGATCAGCTCGTCCAGCGGCAGCCGTCCGGCCAGGTGGAGGCGGGCCAGTCTGGGGATGTCGATCGCGCCGACGCTGGAGCCATAGTTGCACCCGAGGATGCGCTTGCCCTGGTCGGCGAGGTCGAAGAGGTTGAACGCGCCCGTCGCGCCGGCGGCGGCCATGCCGACCAGGACGGCCGCTCCGCCCGAGGTGAGCATGGCCGGGAGTGTTTCGACGACCTTGGGGCTGCCGATGGCCTCGAAGGCGTAGTCGACCCCGCCGAGTTCCTCCTGGCACCAGGCGGCCACGTCGGTCGTGGCGCCATCGAGGGTGTGGGTGGCTCCGAAGCGTTCGGCCGCGGCGAGGCGTTCGGGCGAGAGGTCGACGGCGATGATGGGGTCGGCTCCCACCAGACGCAGGCCCATCACCACGGACAGTCCGACCCCTCCGGTGCCGATGACGACCGCGGATTCGCCGGGCCGGACAGCGGCGGTGTTCACGACCGCGCCGATGCCGGTGGAGATGGAACAGCCCAGGAGGGCGCCGATGCCGAACGGCAGCTCGTCGGGAACCTTGACCGCAGCCGATTCCGGAACGACCAGCCGGTTCGTGAACGCGCCCAGCCCCAGGTAGGGCCAGATCTCCTCGCCCCGGGCATCCGTGAAGGGCGTGGTTCCGTCGGGCAGCGTGTTGGCGACGGCCTGGGTGCCGGTGCACAGCCAGGCCATTCCGGCCAGGCACTTGCGGCAGCGGCGGCAGGGTGCGAACCAGGACAGTACGACGTGGTCGCCTGCCTTCAGGCCGGTGACCCCCTGCCCCACTGTCGTGACCACACCGGCGGCCTCGTGACCGAGCACCAGGGGGCGGTCGCTGGGCCAGTCGCCCGTGAGGATGTGGAGGTCGGAGTGGCACACCCCCGCGGCGCGCACGTCGATCTCGACCTCGCCCGGCCCGGCGGGCCGGTGGGAGATCTCGCGGGTGTGGAGTCCGGCGACGGGGTCGAAGGCGATGGCGGGTGAGAGTTGCGTGGGCATCAGGACGCCTTAACTTCTTCGGTGATCTGGTTGAGGGGAAGGCGGGTGTGGGGCTTGGCGATCACGACGTAGGCCAGGCCGACGGCGAACAGCGCGGAGAAGACCAGGACCACGGCCCAGACCTGGACCCAGCTGCCTCCGGCCGGGGCCAGTTCGTCGCGGGGCCAGGCGATGTTGACTGCCTCGAAGAGCAGCCACGCCACGGCGAGGGCGTTGATCGGCAGGCCGGTACGGCCCAGGCGAAGTTCTCCCGCCGACGGATTCCAGCGGCCGCTCAGGCGTGCGAAGAGCGCGACGACGGCGACCGCCAGGAAGATGAAGTAGAAGCCACCGGACCCGAAGGCGATCAGCGTGGCCGCCGCGTTGCCGCTCAGCCCGAGCACGAGGCCGAGGCTGGCGAGGACGGCCGTCACCACGAGCGAGACCCAGGGGATCTGGCGCGGTCCGACGGTGGCGAGCTGGGAGGAGAAGGGCAGCTGCCGGTCACGTGCGAAGGCGTACACGGCCCGCCCGATGTAGGTCTGGATCGAGATGGCACAGGCGAAGAACGCGATCAGGACGACGACGATGAAGGGCTTCTCGCTCCATCCCCCCAGGCCCGCGGTGACGGCGGCGAAGACGGGGTCCGCGATCTTCCCGGAGACGGCCTCTTCGGGGCTGGGCAGCGCCAGTGTCACGGCGAACGCGGTGAGCAGGACGGTGAAGGCGACGAACAGGTAGGCGCGCAGCAGCGCCCGGGGCACGTTGCGGCGAGGCTGCTCGGTCTCCTCGGCGACCTGCGTGGTGGCGTCGAAACCGAGGAAGGCCCAGCCGGCCACGGCCAGGCAGGTCAGGAACCCGGCCGCGGCGGACCCGCCGGAGGCGGATTCCGCTCCCAGGGTGTCGAACAGGATGCGGAATCCGTTGTGGCGTGCGAAGAGAAGCAGGATCAGGCTGACCGCGATGGAGGCGACGCCTTCGGCGATGATGCCCGCGTTGAGGAAGTGCTTGACCGGATTGACTCCCAGCAGGTTGATGCCGAGGGCCACGGCGACGAAGACCACGCCCAGCAGGACATGGGTCGCCGGGGACAGTGCCTCGTCGCTGACGAGCATGTGCAGCCAGGTCGCACCCAGGTAGGCCACGGTGGTCAGGGAGGCGACGGCCGAGGCGAGATAGATCCACCCCACCAGCCAGCCCAGCCGTGGCCCGCCCAGCCGGCGGACCCACTGGTAGACGCCTCCGGTGATCGGGAACTGCGAGGACAGTTCGGCGTAGACCGTGGCAACGAGCAGCTGCCCGAGGAAGGCGACGACGACCGCCCCTGTCCAGGCGGGTCCGGCGAAGACGAACCCGAGCTGGACGACGGCGTAGATGCCGACCACAGGTGAGATCGTCGCGAATCCGATGGCGAACACGGCCCATGCGGACAGGGTGCGTTTCAGTTCCTGTTGGTAGCCGTACTCGGCCAGATCACCGGCATCGGTGCGGGGTTCGTCCACGTTCGTCTCCTGGCAGTGGTGCAAGTGCAGAGCGCGCCCGGTGGCGCCGCTCGCCCCGGGTCGCCGGCCCTCAGGCCGCCGCACCTTCGGGTGACGGGGCCGGCCCGACGGCAGTCGCCCCGGCGGCGTCCAGCTATTGGCGATAGGGCCAATTGCTCAATTGGCAGCAAAGCCAATAGCATCAGTGCCATGACGTCAAGGGGTCCCGGCAAACAAGTGCGCAAATCGGCGGCCGAGCGCCGCGGCGAGATCGTCACGGTGGCCGCGCAGGTCGGGCTCCAGGAAGGGCTGGAGTGCGTCACCCGGCAGCGGATCGCCGACGAGCTCGGAGTCCAGCCCGGACTCATCCACCACTACTTCCCGGTGGTCGAGGAACTGGTGGCCGAGGCGTTCACCAGCGCGACCACGGCGGAGCTGGACGGCCTCCTGCCGACGGGGTCCGTCCCGGAGCGCGGCAGCGGGGACGCCCTGCGCACCCTCCAGCGGTTCTTCACCCTGATCTCGGGCGTCGAATTCGACAACATCAGCAAGCTCTGGCTCAACGCGCGGAACCTGTCGCGCTATCGCCCCGCGCTCCGCGACCAGGTCGTGAGCCAGGAGCTGCGCTGGTGTCACCGGATCGAGCAGATCATCACCGAGGGAGTGGGGGAACAGGTGTTCCGCTGCAAGGATCCCTGGGCAGCCGCGGTGCGCATCCTCGCCGTGGTCGACGGGGCCGGCGCGTACATCAACACCAGCGCGGACCAGCGCATGGCACCACTCGCCGACCTGGCCCGCAGGATCGCGGAGGCCGAGCTGGACCTCCCGGCCGACGGCCTGCGCTCGCCGTGAGCCGGTGCCCGTCCGGGGCGAGCTCGTACAGGGCCAGGCACTCGCGGATCGGGTGGACCAGGGAGGCGAGGCGCCGATGCTGCGTTTCCGTCACGTGCGGCGGTCCTGCGAGGACGGTGATGTCGATCCCGAGAGCGTCGGCGACGGCGGCGGTGAACTCAGCCGTTGCCACTCGGGCACCGCATCCGACCTGGTTGAGCAGGCTGTAGCTCGCACCGGTCACGTTCAGCACGGTCAATTCCCGGGCGCTCGGGCTCACGGACCGGTTCGTCGTAGGCGTCGTGGCCGAGGCCATCGGGAAGCGGATCCCGGCAGTGAGAATGCCGTGCGTGAACGCCGCCTACGTACAGCACAGGGCGTTCGACCGCAGCGTCGCCGAGCTGCGCGAAATGGGCGTGACCGTGCTGTACGGCGAGGGCGATTTCGTGCCGAACCGGCCCGGCGAGCGGCGGCCGGAGGGATACCCGTGGCATCTCGCCCTCGACGCGGTCGGAGCTGTCGTCGGTAGCCAGAACGCCGGTCGCCACGGCTGAGATCCCGCTGTACGGCTCCTGACCGGGCCGCTCCGCCGCCGCGGCAGCGGCAGATCTACTCCTGGAGCGGGGCGTCGGCCCAGAAGAAGTGCGCCTTCCTCAGCAGCTCCTCGGCGGCGTCGCCGTACGCTGCCGTCCACATCCACGCCTCCGCCGCCATCACTCTGTGGACCTGTGTACACCTCTGGCCGGACAAAGAAGACCGCACCCGGTCCGTCACGGACGCCGTGCTCGGCGGCCTGCGGACCGGGTGCGGGCAGGTAGGCGATGCGACCCGCGAAAACCGCAGGTCGAACGGCCTGGCCGGAGATCAGGCCTTCTTGGTCTCCCAGAAGATCTTGTCGATCTGGGCGATGTAGTCCAGCGCCTTCTGGCCGGTCGCCGGGTCCGTGGAGGCCTTCGCGGCCGACAGGGCCTTGAGGGCGTCGTTGACCAGCTGGTGCAGCTCCGGGTACTTCTCGAAGTGCGGGGGCTTGAAGTAGTCGCTCCACAGCACCGAGACGTGGTGCTTGGCGAGCTCGGCGCGCTGCTCCTTGATGACCACCGCGCGGGCCCGGAAGTGCGGGTCCTCGTTGGCCTGGTACTTCTCCTGGACGGCCTTGACGGACTCCGCCTCGATGCGGGCCTGGGCCGGGTCGTACACGCCGCAGGGCAGGTCGCAGTGGGCGCTGACCTTCACCTTGGGGGCAAACAGGCGGGAAAGCATTGAGCTGTCCTTCCTCGTGATCGTCTTCTCAGGTGGGACATTACTCCGTGAGAGACGTGTTTTCGTGGGTGCCCCCATGGGCTTAGGCCAAAAGTCCAGGGCGAGGATGGGACCAGTGGCCGAATGTGCGGAACGCTGTACAGGACGTGTACTGGACGGATCGGGGAGGTGCCGGAGGGATGCGGGAGGTGCCGGAGGTGCCGGAGCTGACGCAGGAGCAGCCCGGCCGAGGGCTGGCGGCGCGGGTGCCGTTCCAGGTGGTGGAGGTGACCGGGCCGTCGATGGTGCCGACGCTCCATCACGGGGACTGGCTGCTCGTGCAGTACGGGGCGACGGTGCGCCCCGGTGACGTGGTGATTCTGCGGCATCCGTTCCAGCAGGACCTGCTGGTCGTGAAGCGGGCCGTCGAGCGCCGTCGGGGCGGCTGGTGGGTGCTGGCCGACAACACCTTCGCGGGCGGGGACAGTACGGACTACGGGGTGGTGCCGGAGGAGTTCGTACTGGCCAGGGTCCGGGCGCGCTACCGGCCGCTGAAGAAGGATCAGCGGTCGGTGCGGGGTGTGGTGGCCTGGGCGGTCTCCGCGCTGCGGCCGGTGTCGGCCGCCCGTTCCGTCTCCAGGCGCTTGCGGGCCCGGTAGGCGGCCACATTGGCGCGGGTCGCGCAGCGGTCCGAGCAGTAGCGGCGGGACCGGTTGGTCGAGGTGTCGAGGTAGGCGTTGCGGCACGGCGACGCCTCGCACAGGCCGAGCCGGTCGACCCCGTACGAGGTGAGGTGGAAGGCGAGGCCCATCGCCGCGATGGCGGCGTACCCGGCCGTCGCGTTCGACGGGTGGTCGGCCAGGTGCATGTGCCAGTCCGGCTTGCCGTCCTCGTCGCGGATGTCGTGCCCGGAGATCTGCGGGCTGACCGGGAACTCCAGCAGCAGCGAGTTGAGCAGGTCGACGGCGAGCGTCTCGTCACCGCCGTCGGCCGCTTCGAAGACCGAGCGCAGCCGCCCCCGTACGGACCTGAATCGGGTCACGTCCGCGTCGGTCGCCCGCCGGGCCGCCTGACCGTTGGCGCCGAACAGCTCGCGGACCGCCTCCACGGAGGTGAGGGAGTCCTTGTTGCGGGCCGGCTCCTCGGTGTTGACCAGACGTACGGCGTAGTCCGAGTAATAGGCCAGTTCCACTTGTAGTCCTTACGGCGTCGGTCTATGGTCGATGCGGCGAACGATGTAATGGTCGTTTGTGGTTCCAGGGTATTACATGGAGGTTCCTGGTGACGGAGACATCGACAGGTACGGACTGGCGGGCCTGGCAGGAGAGCTGGGACCGGCAGCAGGAGTGGTACATGCCCGACCGCGAGGAGCGGTTCCGGGTGATGCTGGACATGGTCGAGGCCCTGGTGGGGCCGCGGCCGAGGGTGCTCGATCTCGCATGCGGTACGGGAAGTATTACGGACCGGCTGCTCAAGCGGTTCCCGGAAGCCACCAGCACCGGTGTGGATCTCGATCCTGCGCTGCTCGCCATCGCGCGAGGCTACTTCGACGGCGACGAGCGCGTCACCTTCGTCACCGCCGACCTCAAGGACCCCGAGTGGGCGCGGCAGTTGCCGTACGACTCGTACGACGCCGTGCTCACGGCCACCGCCCTGCACTGGCTGCACACCGAACCGCTCACCGCGCTCTACGGCCGCATCGCCGGGCTCGTCCGGGACGGCGGGGTGTTCATGAACGCGGACCACATGATCGACACCGCGACGCCCCGGATCAACGCGGCCGAACGCGCCCACCGGCACGCCGCCATGGACCGCGCCAAGGCCGCGGGCGCGGTCGACTGGGCCGACTGGTGGGCACTGGCCGCCAAGGACCCGGTCCTCGCCGGACCGACCGCCGAGCGGTACGAGATCTACGGTGAGCACGCGGACGGCGACATGCCCTCGGTGCACTGGCACACCGGCACCCTGCGCGAAGCGGGATTCGGTGAGGCGCGGGCCGTCTGGGCCTCGCCCTCGGACACCCTGGTGCTCGCCGTGAAGTAGCGGCGGCACCGGTGAGGAGGGGCGGTACGGGCCGGCTGCCCGTACCGCCCCTCCTTTTCTGTTATCCGCTGCAACCCGCCGTGCCTCCCGCCGCACTGGAAGGGTGAGACGGTCCGCACCCGCGGACCCGGAGAGGGGCGCCGACGATGCGGATCGATGACGATGCCGCGCTGCACGCCTTCGTCGAAGGCAGACGTACCGCGCTGTTCCGCAGCGCGTACCTGCTCTGCGGCGACCGGCACGAGGCCGATGACCTGGTCCAGACGACGCTGGTCAAGGTGGTGCTCGGGGGGCGGCGGTACGGACGGCTCGACAACATCGAGGCGTACGCGCGCAAGACGCTGATCAACACCTTCATCGCATCCCGTCGCCGGTTCTGGCGGCGCGAACAGTCCTACGGCGAACTGCCCGACCGCGCCGGCCGGGCACCGGACACGGACACCGGGCTTGCGGTACGGGCGGCACTCGCCCGGCTCACGGACAAGCAGCGGGCCGTACTGGTGCTGCGCTACTGGGAGGACCTGAGCGTCGAGGACACGGCCGGACTGCTCGGGATGCGGGAGAACACGGTCAAGAGCCACGCGGCTCGGGGGTTGGCGGCGCTGCGCGCCGAGATGGCGGAGGAATTGGTATGAACAACGACGTGCACGAGCTGCTGGGGCGGGCCGCGGAGGACGCGGGGCAGCCGGCCACCTCCACCCGGACGGTGTACGCCGGAGCCGCCCGGGTGCGGCTGCGGCGCCGGGTCGGCGTCTCGGTCGCGGCGGTCGCCGTGGTCGCGGCCGGAGCCGTCGCCGCGCCGAACCTGGCCCCGAAGGGGGACACGCAGGAGACCGCGGTGGCGGCCCCGGTCGAGCTCGCGGGGAACGGCGGCCGGGCGAAGGACCTGGCGAAGGTGCTGCCCGAGGACGTCGGGGACATCGCGCAGGTCTCGCTGTCCGTGATCATCAAGGGAGACACCTCCCAGAAGGAGATGGAGCACCTGGCGGGACCGCTGGACGGGCACTTCTCCGTACGCAAGGACGGCGGCGTCGGCTATCTCGTCATCGGCTACCTGGACACCGGGAGCCGCGTCGCGGGGAGTGATCCGTGCAAGCCCGCCCACGGGGTGCCGGGCATGGCGGACTGCGTGAACGAGAAGGTGCCGGGCGGCGGGGTGCTGACGATCTGGAGCGACCCGATGAACTACGACGGGGCGCCGAAGTGGGGACGGGAGCTGGTGGGCCGGCTCGTGCTGAAGGACGGCGGTGTGCTGAGCATCCGCGACAGCACCGGCTTCAAGGGCGAGCGGGCGCAGGGGCCTGTCATGAAGACGACGCCGCTGACCCGTGCCCAGCTGCGGGCGCTGCTGCTCAGCCCGGAGCTGCTGCCCAAGAAGTAGGGGGTACGGAAGAGGGCGGTACGGACGCCGGGTCCGTACCGCCCTCTTCCCGTTCTCCTACAGCACCTTCGACAGGAACGACTTCGTCCGGTCGTGCTGAGGGTTGGTCAGCACGTCGCGCGGGTGGCCCGACTCGACCACCACACCGTCGTCCATGAAGACCAGCGCGTCGCCGACCTCACGGGCGAAGCCCATCTCATGGGTCACGACGATCATCGTCATGCCGTCCTCCGCGAGACCGCGCATGACGTCCAGGACATCGCCCACCAGCTCCGGGTCGAGCGCCGACGTCGGCTCGTCGAAGAGCATCAGCTTCGGCTCCATGGCCAGGGCGCGGGCGATGGCCACCCGCTGCTGCTGTCCGCCGGAGAGCTGGGAGGGGTAGTTCTTCGCCTTGTCGCCGAGGCCGACCCGGTCCAGCAGCCGCTCGGCCCGCGCCCTCGCGACGGCCCTGGACTCGCGCTTGACCTGGACGGGGGCCTCCATGACGTTCTCGATCGCCGTCATGTGCGGGAAGAGGTTGAAGCGCTGGAAGACCATGCCGATGTCCCGGCGCTTCAGCGCGACCTCGCTGTCCTTGAGCTCGTAGAGCTTGTCGCCCTTCTGGCGGTAGCCCACCAGCTCGCCGTCGACGTACAGCCGGCCGGCGTTGATCTGCTCCAGGTGGTTGATGCACCGGAGGAACGTCGACTTGCCGGAACCGGACGGGCCGATCAGACAGAAGACCTCCCTCGGCGCGACCTCCAGGTCGATGCCCTTGAGGATGTGCGCGGCGCCGAAGGACTTGTGGACGCCCTCGGCCTTCACCATGGCGGTCATGCCATGCCTCCCTTCGGGCGGCCCAGGGACAGGAGGTTGGCCCTGACCTTCTGGAACGGGGTGGGCGGCAGGCTGCGGCTCGAACCCCGCGCGTAGTACCGCTCCAGGTAGTACTGGCCGATGCTCAGCACCGAGGTCATGATCAGGTACCAGGCCGCGGCCAGGAAGTACATCTCGACCGGGGCTCCGGACGCCTGCCCGATGTCCTGGGCGTTCTTGAACAGCTCGTAGAACTGCACGGCCGCCACCAGCGACGTGGTCTTGAGCATGTTGATCACTTCGTTGCCCGTGGGCGGCACGATCACCCGCATGGCCTGCGGGATCACGACGCGGCGCAGGGTCTTGCCGTGGCTCATGCCCAGCGCGTGCGACGCCTCCGTCTGGCCCTCGTCGACCGAGAGCAGACCCGCGCGGCAGATCTCGGCCATGTACGCGGCCTCGTTGAGACCCAGGCCGAGCAGCGCCGTCAGCAGCGGCGTCATGAAGCTCGACCAGTAGTCCTTGTAGATCGGCATGAGGTCGATGTACTCGAAGACCAGGCCCAGGTTGAACCAGACGAACAGCTGGACCAGGACCGGGGTGCCGCGGAAGAACCAGATGTAGAACCAGGCGATCGACGAGGTCACCGGGTTCCTGGACAGCCGCATCACGGCCAGCAGGATGCCGCCGACGATGCCGATGACCATGGACAGCGCGGTCAGCAGCAGGGTCTGGGTGACGCCCTTGAGGATGCGGTGGTCGAAGAAGTAGTCGGGGACCGCACCCCAGTTGATCTTGCCCTGGCTGAAGGCGTAGACGATCGAGGCGAGTACCCCGATCGCGATGACCGCCGAGACGTACCGGCCGTAGTGCCGGACCGGAATGGCCCTGATCGCCTCGGGTTTGGACGGTGGGGTGGAGGGTCCGGATGGTGGGGTGGAGGGTATGGGCGGCTGGTCGGCCGGCCCCGTCTTCTCGATGTCAGTCACAGGAAGAACCTTTCAGCGCCGGTGCCTGCTCAGGATCCGCCGTTCAGCTCGGCCTCGGTGACCGCGCCGGCCTCCACACCCCACTTGGAGATGATCTTGTTGTACTCGCCGTTCTTGATGATCGCCTCCAGGGCCGCCTGAATGGCCTTGGTCAGCTGGTCGTTGCCCTTGGCGACGGCGATGCCGTACGGGGCGGCCTCGACCTGCTCGCCGACGATCTGGAAGTCCTTGCCGCCGCCCGAGGTCTTCACCGCGTACGCGGCCACCGGGAAGTCGGAGGAACCGGCGTCGACGCCACCGCTGCGCAGCCGGGTCTGGGCCTCCAGGTCGTTGTCGAAGGTCTCGATGGCGATCTTCTTGCCGCCGGTGCACTTCTTCGACTCGGCCTTGGCGAGGTTGTGCGAGACGGTGCCGCGCTGGACCGCGATCTTCTTGCCGCAGAGGTCGGCCCAGGTCTTGATGGACTGGTCGTCGCCCTTCCGGGTGTAGATCGAGACACCTGCGGTGAAGTAGTCGACGAAGTCGACGCCCTCGCCGACCTTCTTCTTCGTCTCGGAGTCGACGCCCTGCTGGCGGTCCTTGGTGTCGGTCATCGAGGACATCGCCAGGTCGTAGCGCTTGGAGCGCAGGCCGGTGATCAGTGTGTCGAACGTGCCGTTCTGGAACTGGAGGGTCACGCCGAGCTGCTTGCCGATCGCGGCGGCGATGTCGGGGTCGATGCCGACCGTATTGCCGGACTTGTCCTTGAACTCGACCGGCGGATAGGCAATGTCCGAACCGACCTTGATGACTCCCTTGTCCCTGATCTCCTTGGGCAGGAGGTCGGAGAGCGGGGCCGATTCCGAGCTGTTCGTCGGCCCGTTCTTGGTCTGGTCGCCGCAGGCGGCCAGCAGCATGGTGCCGGCGACCGCGATGGCGCCGACCGCTGCGATCCTGGATTTCGCGGCCGGGCGACGTGTGGTGCGTGCGGTCATGATTGGGGTTCCTCCGGCAGGTGAGGGTGGTGTTACCAGGCGGTATGGACACACGACTGTGGACTCGCCCCCCTGTGTGATTAGGGCATCTTGCCATTCGGACTGGCTCAAACTTGCCGCTGCTCATATCAAAATCGGATAACGGGCCATCCCCGAACCTCAGGAGGCCGGTACGCAAGGCCGGACCATCCGCGGGGTTTCCCTCTTCACGCCGGAAGATCTGTGGCGCGTCTCGACTGGTGGACGCTTTTGTCGCGCGGCGGACTTGTCCAGATATTCGACTATGAGTCACGTCACCGAGTCGATTTGGACTCGTCCATGACGTGGTCCTTCGGGTAAGAAAGACCTTTACACCCCTCATCCGGGGCTCAGGGCGCGTGTGCGGCGCGCCCGCGCGTATGTATTTCCCCCTGCCGGGGCGGGCCAACCGTCGACGCGGGGCACGTACGCGGTGCCCGCCCACCCCTCCTCAACCAGGAGTGGCCACCCTCAAACGATGAAGACTTAAGGGGTCAACACCATGGCAGCGGAGATCGTCAATCCTCGCAGCGACAGCACCACTGACAGCACCACCGATGAGCCGTTCGATCCGGCCTTCGCTCTCCACCGCGGGGGGAAGATGGCCGTGCAGGCCACCGTTCCCATCCGTGACAAGGACGACCTGTCCCTCGCGTACACGCCCGGCGTCGCCAAGGTGTGCAGCGCCATCGCGGAGAATCCCGAGCTGGTCCACGACTACACCTGGAAGTCGCAGGTCGTCGCCGTCGTGACGGACGGCACCGCGGTGCTCGGCCTCGGTGACATCGGACCCGAGGCGTCCCTCCCGGTGATGGAGGGCAAGGCGATCCTCTTCAAGCAGTTCGGCGGCGTCGACGCGGTGCCGATCGCGCTCGCGACCACCGACGCGGACGAGATCGTCGAGACGGTCGTCCGGCTCGCGCCCTCCTTCGGCGGCGTGAACCTGGAGGACATCTCGGCGCCGCGCTGCTTCGAGATCGAGCGCAAGCTCCAGGAGCGGCTCGACATCCCGGTCTTCCACGACGACCAGCACGGCACCGCCGTCGTGACGCTCGCGGCCCTGCGGAACGCCGCGAAGCTGTCCGGCCGCAGCCTCGGCGATCTGCGCGCCGTCATCTCCGGCGCCGGCGCCGCCGGGGTGGCCATCGCGAAGTTCCTGCTGGAGGCGGGGCTCGGCGATGTCGCCGTGGCCGACCGCAAGGGCATCGTGAGCCGGGACCGCGAGGACCTGACCGAGGTCAAGCGCGAGCTGGCCGAACTCACCAACCGGGCCGGGATCTCCGGCCCGCTGGAGAGCGCGCTGGCGGGCGCGGACGTCTTCATCGGCGTCTCCGGCGGTACGGTCCCCGAGGCGGCCGTCGCCTCGATGGCGCCCGGCGCGTTCGTCTTCGCCATGGCGAACCCGAACCCCGAGGTCCACCCCGACATCGCGCACAAGTACGCGGCCGTCGTGGCGACCGGGCGGTCCGACTACCCGAACCAGATCAACAATGTGCTGGCCTTCCCCGGCATCTTCGCGGGTGCCCTCCAGGTCCGGGCCTCCCGGATCACCGAGGGCATGAAGATCGCCGCGGCGAACGCGCTGGCCGACGTCGTGGGCGACGAGCTCGCGGCGGACTACGTGATCCCGTCGCCGTTCGACGAGCGGGTGGCCCCCGCGGTGACGGCGGCGGTGGCCGCGGCGGCGCGGGCGGAAGGCGTGGCCCGGCGCTGACGTCGGGGCGGGTGGGGTGCGGGTTCCCGGGTGCGGGGTGCGCCTGCGGCGGGCTTGCTCCCCACCCCGCCCCTTCCCGTAACCGGGGCTCCGCCCCCGGACCCCCGCCCCTCAATCGCCGGAGGGGCCGATTCTCCGCCCCGCCCACCCCGCGCGTCGCGCGTCACACCCGTGGCCGGTTACGCCCGGCCGCGCCCCGGCCTATCGTCGGGGCCATGTTCGCCGCCTACGCATCCCGCATCGACCGCGACCAGCCCCTCAACGGCCTTGAGCTGGGTGAACGCCCCGCCCCCGAGGCACGCCCCGGCTGGACCACCGTCAACGTCCGGGCCGCCTCCCTCAACCACCACGACCTCTGGTCCCTGCGCGGCGTCGGCCTCGCCGAGGACAAGCTGCCGATGATCCTCGGCTGCGACGCGGCCGGAACCGACGAGGACGGCAACGAAGTCGTCCTGCACTCCGTCATCGGCCAGACCGGTCACGGCGTCGGCCCGAAGGAACCCCGCTCCATCCTCACCGAGCGCTACCAGGGCACCTTCGCCGAGCAGGTCACCGTCCCCAGCTGGAACGTGCTGCCCAAGCCGAAGGAGCTCACCTTCGAGCAGGCCGCCTGTCTGCCGACCGCCTGGCTCACCGCGTACCGGATGCTCTTCACCAACGCCGGGGTGCGCCCCGGCGACTCGGTCCTCGTCCAGGGCGCGGGCGGCGGCGTCGCCACCGCCGCGATCGTGCTCGGCCGGGCGGCCGGGCTGCGGATCTACGCCACCAGCCGCGACGAGGCCAAGCGCAAGCGCGCCGTCGAACTCGGCGCGATCGAGGCGTTCGAGCCGGGCGCGCGGCTGCCGCAGCGCGTCGACGCGGTCATCGAGACGGTCGGCGCGGCCACCTGGTCCCACTCCGTGAAGTCGCTGCGCCCCGGCGGCACGCTCGTCATCTCCGGCGCGACCAGCGGTGACCGGCCCTCGCACGCCGAGCTGACCCGGATCTTCTTCCTGGAGCTGAAGGTCGTCGGCTCGACCATGGGCTCCAAGGACGAGCTGGAGGACCTGCTGGCGTTCTGCGCGACCACCGGTGTGCGGCCCGTCATCGACGAGGTGCTGCCGCTGGACCGGGCCCGCGAGGGGTTCGAACGGCTGGAATCGGGCGACCAGTTCGGAAAGATTGTGCTCACCTGCTCTTGAGGTGTGCTGGGTGAGCTGCTCTGATCTGCGCCATGCGAATGCGGATGGGCTCAGGCAGCGTACTCACCTCGATCGTCACTTCGTTCGTGCTCGCGGCGGGGGCCCTCGCCCCCGCCGCCGACGCACGTCCCGCACCACTGGATCGGCCCGGCATCCCCCGTCTCACCGACGACGAGGGCCGCACCCTCACCCTGCGCGGATGGAGTTTCGCGGACAAGGCGAACAGCGGTGACCAGGCGCTGACCGCCATCACCGAGAAACAATTCCGCGATCTGCATGCCAAGGGCTTCGACTTCGCCCGGCTCCTCATCTTCTGGGACGACCTGGAGCCGCGCCGGGGCCAGTACAGCACCGCGTATCTGCGCCGTATCGACCGGGTCCTGGGCTGGGCGCGGAAGTACGGCATCCGGGTGGTGCTCGATGCCCACCAGGACGTCTTCGGCCCGGCTTTCGGCAGTCGGGGCATCCCGGCCTGGGCGACCCGTACCGATGGTCTGCCCTTCACCCCGCACCCCGACGACTGGTTCGCCGAGTACTTCGAGCCCGCCGTGCAGCGTGCCTTCACCCATCTCTACGAGGACCCCGATCTCCAGCGCGCCCAGGCGCAGATGTGGAAGGTCGTCGCCGACCGCTACGCGCATCACCCCGCCGTCATCGGCTACGACCTGATCAACGAGCCGATGGGGGAGCTCCAGGAGGGTGAGGACCTGCCGACGGCCGCCCGGCGCATCGAGGCCCGCCAGCTCACCCCGATGTACAACAGGCTGGCCCGCGCCATTCGTTCGGTGGACCGCTCCACCTGGCTCTTCGTCGAACCCACCCCCGCCGTCGGCGAGGGTGTCCCCACCGGGCTGGGCGTGATCAAGGACCACCGGATCGTCTACGCACCGCATTTCTACAACACGGCGATGGAGGCGGGCGCCGACTACGACCCGTCGGCGGGCTGGATCGAGTCGTACGAGGCCGCCGTCACCACCTACCCGGAGCAGCGGCACATTCCGGTCGTCGTCGGCGAGTGGGGCCCGTTGAACAACACGCTCCCCCAGATGGGGCGTTTCTACCAGGATGCGATGGCCTCCCTGAACCGCTACACCTCGGGCTGGGCCGGCTGGGTGTGGTGCTACGGCGGCGGCTACTGCGCCTTGGACGAGAACGGGGAATTCGCCGCCAACAAGGAGCGGACCGCCACCCCGTACGCCCCCGCCGTCGCAGGGGCCGTCCACTCCGACACGTACGACGACAACGCCCGTGTGTACCGGCTCACTTATACGGCGGGCCGCCGCGGCACCACGGAGATCTCCCTGCCGCCGACGGCCGGGCGGTGGCGGGTCTCGGTGGACGGCCGTGCCGAGGTCCGCAGGCACGGGGGAGAGGTACGCGTCCACGCCCGCGAGGGGGCGCGCGTCACGGTGACGGTGACCGGGAAGGCGCGCGGCTGAGCGGTTCGTACGGCATGGCTGTCAATCATGGTTGACAGCGATGGCGTGTCAACGTAGGTTGACATCATGACTGAAGCGACGGATCTCGCCGCGCGCGCCGGTGACCGCGACCCCCGGGTGGGGCTGCGGGCGGTCGCCGCGCTGCGCCGGCTGCTGGAGCAGCTCGAAGCCGTACAGGTCAGGAGTGCCCGCGTGCAGGGCTGGTCGTGGCAGGAGATCGCGGCCGAACTGGGCGTCAGCCGGCAGGCCGTGCACAAGAAGTACGGGAGGCATTGATGTTCGAACGTTTCACCAGGAGCGCCCGGGAAGTCGTGACCGGCGCCGTGACCCATGCCGAACGGACCGATGCCGCATCGGTCACCGAGGAGCATCTGCTGCTCGCGCTGCTGGACCGTCAGCAGGGCCGGGCCGCCTTCGCCGCCGCCTCGCTGGGCCTCGCCGACCGCCGTGCGGACGTGGCGGCCGATCTGGTCACGGCCCGCCGCCACGGCGGGCTGACCCGGGCCGATACGGACGCGCTGGCCGGCCTCGGCATCGATGTGACCGAGATCGTCGCCCGCGTCGAGGAGGCCCACGGGGAGGGGGCGCTGGACAGGGCCCGGCGGCGTGGCGCGGGGCGTCGCCCGTTCACCCGCGGGGCGAAGGACGCCCTGGCGAAGTCGCTGCGGATCGCGGTGGGGCGCCACGACCGTTTCATCGGCGACGAGCACCTCCTCCTGGCGCTCACCGCCTGCCCCGGCGTGGTCGCCGACGTGCTCGCCGCGCATGGTGCGACGTACGCAACGGTGAACCGCGCGTTGTACGGGGGCGGGGACGGGGAGGGAGACGCGGGGCAGCTCAGGAAGGCGGGCTGAGCCCCGGGGCCGGGGCCACCCGGGTCGTCCGGCCCTGGCGGCCCCGCCCGTCACCTCTCCCCGCCGTCGTCCTTCCGCAGCAGCGCCCCGATGTGGGCCGCCGCCGTCGACAGATGGTGGCGGGCCTCCTTCAGCTGCTCCTCCGTGACACCCCGGTCCCGGGCCGCGTCGCGGATGTCGTCGCGGAAACGGTCGAGCAGGCGGTCCAGGTCGCGGGCCGGGTCCCCGGTGCCGGCGGTGTCCTTGCCCCAGTCGGGTTCGGCGGGCTCCGGCTTGACGTACGGGGGCCGGCCGCCCGACCTGGCGAGGCCGCTCAGCTGGCCGGTGATCTCGGCCAGCCCCTCCCGTACGCCCGAGGGCCAGTCGCCCCGGGCGAAGTGCTCCTGGACCTGACGGGCGGCGTTCTGCATCTGCTCACGCGCCCGGTCCTGGGCCTCCTTGGCCTGGCGGCGGGCCTGCTGGGCCTCCTCGCGGGCGCGGCGGGACTCGTCCTTCGCCCGGCGGGCCTGCTCCTTCCACTCCTGCTTGGCCTTGCGCAGCTCCTCCTTCGCGGCGCGCCACGCCTCCTTGTCGCCGAAGTCCCCGAGGTCGCCGAAGGCGGACTCCCAGTCACCCTTGCGGCCGGAACGGGAACCGGAACCCGTGTGCCTGGTCTCGTCCGCCGCGGCCCGCATCTCGCTGCGCAGCTTCCCGGCCGCGCCGCGTACGTCGTCCCGTATCTCGGCGGCCAGCTCGGAGACCGAATCCCGGATCTCCAGCTCCAGATCGGCCAGTTCGCCCGTACGGCCGGCCAGTTCGGCGCGGCCCGCGTCGGTGATCGAGTAGACCTTGCGGCCGCCCTCGGTGGCATGGGTGACCAGGCCCTCGGCCTCCAGTTTGGCGAGGCGCGGGTAGACCGTGCCCGCCGAGGGGGCGTACAGCCCCTGGAAGCGCTCCTCCAGGAGCCGGATCACCTCGTAGCCGTGGCGGGGGGCCTCGTCGAGGAGTTTCAGCAGGTAGAGGCGGAGGCGGCCGTGGGCGAATACGGGGGGCATGTCAGAGCACCTTTCCGGTCGGCTCGGCATCGTACGGACCGTCCTCGGCCGGCGGGCGGCGCAGCAGGGCGATCGATCCCGAGACGGTCGTCGCCCGCAGCTGCCCGGTCCCGGCGCCGAGTGTGCCGGTGATCTTCTTCGCCCCCCACTGGCCGCTGACCCGCAGGTCCTCGAACCCGTTGGAGACGGAGCCGCTCGCGGTGTTGGCCTCGACCGTCGCGTCCGCCGGGTGCGGCAGCCGGATGGCGACCTCGCCGGAGACCGTGGTCAGCCGGATGTCCGTGGGCTTCCCGGTCGGGTCCAGGTCGAGCACCATGTTGCCGCTGACCGATTCCGCCCGTACCGAGGCCCCGGCGCCCTCGACGACCGTCAGATCGCCCGAGACCGAATGGAAGCGGAGCTCGCCGGTGACCGACTGGGCCTCCACGCTGCCGGAGACCGTCTCGGCCAGGACCGGCCCCGCGAGCCCGACCAGCGTGGTGTCGCCGGTGACGCCGCGGACGTCCGTACGCCCGCGGATTCCGGACACGACGGCGCCCGCGCCGACGACGCCGACCTCCACCGCCGACCCGGCCGGGACGGCGAGCGAGACGACCGCGCTGCGGTGCCAGCCCTTGCGGTCGAACCACTTGAGGAAGTTCTGCCAGGGCAGGTCCTCGTACGCGACCGTGAGCGTGCCGTCCTCCTGGGTCACGATCAGCGGCGGTCCCTCGATCCCGGAGATCTCCAGCCGGGCGGTCGGCTCCTCGGTGCCGACGACATTGACGGCGCCTCCGACGATGCGCACGCTGAGTGACGTCACGGGGTCGTCGAAGGTCAGCTTCTGGGGCTCGGCGATGGCCCATGTCGACACAGGCATGGATCTGACCTCCGGGGAGCACGGAATGACGCAACATATCGCGTCTCTTGCTCAACACGATATATCGCGGATCGGGGAAGTCAAGGCGCGTCACGCGGTCGTCGATGGACCAAAGGGCTCCAAATGTGGGCAAATTGCCCTAGCGTGTGGAACATGAACGCGACATCCCCCGCGGGGGCGCTGCTGCTGTGCCGTGCCGAACCGGAGACCGTACGGCCGGTGGCCCATCTGCTGCGCGAGCGGATGCTGCTCGCTCCCGCCGGAGACGGCTGGTCCGTCCTCGTACCCGAGGGAAAGCCCTGGCAGGGCGGTGCCGGTGCCGGTGATACGGACGTGGAACCGGTCGACCGGGTCGTGGCCGGCTGGGTCACCGCGCTCGCGGTCGGCTCGACGTGGCCCGTGCTCGCCCTGTGGTGGGACGGCGACCGGGCGGGCTACACGCTCGCGTCCGGATTCCGCCGTCCGGTCGGCTACGTCTGGCTCGCCGACGGCACCCCGGCCGGCGAGGACGAGGCCATGCGTACGTTCGCCGAGCGCCTCGGCCTCGATCCCGTGCTGGACGTCCAGTCGCTCGAAGGGCTGACCCGCACGGACCCGGACGCCGACGCGCGCATCCGGCTGCGCGGGCTGCTCGCCGTCCTGACCCGGATCGGGCTGGCCCTTCCGCCCGGCCTGGACCCGGACACCCCCGGCGACCGGCTGTACGCGGCGGCCGACGACCGGCCCGAAGCGGAACCGCTCGTCCGGACCGGGTGGCGCGAGGGGGTACGGGCCGGACTCGACGCGGTGGAGAGCAGCCGCCTCGGTCCCTGGATGCGCGGTCCCAGGGCCCGGGTGCTGGCCGGTGCCCAGCTCGCGGCCGGACTGCCGCTGACTCTCTGGGGGCTCCGCCGCCGCGGCGGCGGATGGGTGCTCGCGGGGGCGCTGCTGCTGGCGCACGGGGCGCTCGGGCTCGCCTACGACCGGATCAGGGACGCCGAGGACGCCGGGGACGGGCGCGGCTGACCAACCAGGTGGCTACTCGTCCTCGTCCTCGTCGTCGAGCCGGGCCAGCCAGGTCGCGAGGCGCTCGACCGGCACCTCGAAGTCGGGATTGAGGTCGACGAACGTACGGAGCTGCTCGGCGAGCCACTCGAAAGTGACCTCTTCCTCGCCTCGACGCTTCTCCAGCTCCTCGATACCGCGGTCGGTGAAGTACATGCGGCCAGCCTAATGCCTGGTGACAGCCCCGCGAAGGCCGGGAGCGGGACCCCGGGCCGCGGTTCCCGGCAGCCGCGCGAGCCCGCCGAGAACCGGCCCGCACCACCCCCGCGTCCTGGTCCATGTATCTCGCATCGGGCGCGTACTGCCGTTAACCTGCGGGTAGTTGGGGAACGGGGGGTTTCATGGGTGACAGTGACGCCCGTATTACGCGCATTGAGATGCCCGACGGCACAGAGGTCTGGGCGCGGATCTCCGGAGCCGAGGAGGAGCTGGCGCAACCCGGCTCGGGCCCGTCGTTCACGGACATCGGCGCCGGGAACATCGCCGATCGGGTACAGGCCCGGGTCGAGAGCCTGCAAGGGGTCGTGACCAGCGTCGCGCGTTCGCTCGCCGAGCCGCTGCGGGCCGTGCGGCCCGACGAGGTCAGCGTCGAATTCGGCATCGAACTCACCGCGAAGTCCGGCAAGGTCGTCGGACTCCTCGCGGACGGCGAGGCCAAGGGGTCCATCAAGGTCACGCTGACGTGGAGCGGCGGCGGGCCACCCCTCGACCCACCGCCACCGGCACAGGTGCCCGCGCAGGCGCCGGGGCAGCGGCCGGCCGCCCCCTCCGCCTCTCCCGCCCCTTCTGCCTCTCCCGCTCCTTCCGCTCCTTCCGCCGGGGCACCCACCGGCGCATCGGCGCACGCGAGCGGCACCGGGCCGGACGACGGAAGCGGATCGTGACGTACCTGCCGGGCGGGGGCGCGTGGCAGGGGCCGAACGACGCGGAATCCGCGCTGATGAGCCTCGTGAAGGACGCGACGGTGCGCATCCATCGTCCGGAGCCCGGGTATGCCCCTGAAGGACCTGAAGGATCCGACGGCGACTTCCTGGGGAGCGGCTTCTTCATCGCCCCGAACTGGGTCCTCACGTGCGCGCATGTCGCGATGGAGGGGAGGGGGCGTCAGGTGAACGTGGTGTACAAGACCGCCCGCGGCGGCGACGCCGTCCGGGTCGGGGGCACGGTCAGGGCGGCCCTGCCCGAGGAGCGGCCCGGCACGGGCGGCTGGCCGGCCCCCGACCTCGCCCTCATCCAGCTGCTGCGCCCCGTCGAACACCCCTGTGTGTACCTCAGTGAACGCTCCACGGGCATGAACCGCGGCGCGTACTACTTCGCGGGCTGGGCGGACGGCGGCGCGGGCACGCTCAAGCGGCTCGGCCGGGAGTGCCGGGTGGTGGGCACCGTCGACGACTGGGCCGACGGCGACGAACAGGTGCTGATCGAGGCGAGCCAGCTGTACGCGGGCATGTCCGGCGGACCCGTCGTGGACCTGGTCCGGGGCGAGGTCGTCGGCGTGCTCAAGTCGCGCGCCACGGATACGAACGGCGGTACGGCGATCGGCGTGGAGCGGCTGCGCACGCTGCCCGTGCCGGAGCGGGCGGCGACGGCCGAGTCCGACGACCCGTACCAGGCCGTGTTCCACGCCCACGACCGCTACCACGCCGACCGCCACAACAACCCCGTCGACGACGAGGAGACCTGGGCGGACGTCCAGCGGGACCTGGGCTCCGTGGCGGGCCCGGCGCTCACCCCGCAGCAACGCGTCGACCTGCTGGGGCGGCTCGCCAAGCTCCCCCCACCGGTCAGTACCCGCAGCCTTCTCGACATCCTCGGCGGCCTGGGCCACGGGTACCGGACCGTCGGCGTCCCGGCCCCCCGCGGCTGGCGCGACGGGCTGGGCGTCCTCTACGACGCGCGCGAGGGCGACGAGGCGCTGGAGCGGATCCTGCGCTACTGCATGAGCGCCATCGCCGCCGAACGCCCGTACGTGGTGCCGTCCACCAAACTCGCCGAGGACGCCCTGTGGGACTGGGTGAAGGAGACCGCCGAGGACCGGCTCCGGCGGCCGTTCCGCCGTGAGATGGCCCGGCTCCGGTACCAGGGCCGGTACGACCGGGGCGCCGAACACCTGCGAACCCCCGCACCGGCCGACGCGCCGGTCCGGCCGCCGCGCTCCCCGTCGTCCGTCGTGCTGTACCTGGAGCCCCGCGCCTGGCAGCCGGACCACTACGACTGGCGGGTCGTCGCCCGCCTGTCCGCCGACGACCTGCCCGTGACGGAGAACTACCAGGGCACCAGGGCCGACGAACTGCCGGCCAGGCTCGCCGCCTCCCTCGGGAAGGCGTTCCGGATGTGCGACGAACCCGACAACCCCGCGATCCTCCAGGTCGTGGTGGAACCGGCGCTGCTCGACCTGGAGGTCGAGAAGTGGCAGCTGCCCGCGGACAGCCGGCCGCTCGGAGTCCAGCGGCCGGTCGTCATCCGCTGCTCGGACGAGCGCTCCGCCCCGTCCGAGGACGTCCTCCCGGAGCGCGAAGCGCGCTGGAAGCGCATCCACACCGGCCCGATGCGGGCCGCCGTCGTCGACTGCGACGACGGTATGCGGGTACCCGTGCCCGTGATGGCGGAGCTGCGCGGACTGGCGTACGAGACCGTCCCGGTGCTCTGCCGGTACGGCGGACGGACCGACACCCAGAGCGTCGCGGGGTTCGGGCGGGTGCTCGACGGCGGGTTCGACGTGGTCCTGTGGCGGCGTCCGAGGACCGAACGGGCCGCGTCCTGCACGGAGTTCCACCTCCGTGCCGTCGACACGGTCGACGGGGCCGGCGTGGCCGACCGGCTCCCGCAGAAGATCCATGAGCTGAGAAGAGGGGTGCGTGAGGGCCGTACCGACATGTTCTGGTCGGACGGCATTGCCCTGATCTACGGCAATCCGCAACCGCCGCCGCCCGGACCGTTGTTGCAGGCGCCGTGAATCCCCTTACGGGGTGTGGACCGGATGGCTACGGTGAACCACGTTCGACTGCTGCCCCTGGCGGACGAGTGATGACGAGGAACACGTTATGAGTGAACCCAGCGAGTGGCTCATCTACCGAGGGGCCGGCGAACCGCACGAAGGCATCGAGCAGTTGCCGCCGCCGCCGCCCTGGCGCGACTTCGCGAGCCGCGGCATCCCGGGCCCCGACGAGCCGGACGGGGACGGTTCCGCCGACCGCCGCCTCGGCGGCCACCGGCACATCGCCGAACTCCACCGGCCGGGCGCCGAAGAGCTCGAAATGATCAATGCCGCGCTCTATCTGCGGCGCCCGCTGCTGGTCACCGGCACCCCCGGCGCCGGGAAGAGCACCCTGGCCCACTCCGTCGCCCATGAGCTGGGGCTGGGGCGGGTCCTGCGCTGGCCGATCGTGAGCCGGACGACGCTGCTGGACGGCCTTTACCACTACGACGCCATCGCCCGGCTCCAGGACGTGCAGATCGCCGCACACGGCGCGGCAGCCGGCGCGGGCGGTGCCGAGGCCGCCGACGGCGTGGGCAGCTACATCCGGCTCGGGCCGCTCGGCACCGCGCTCCTTCCCTCGGACCGGCCCCGGGTCCTGCTCATCGACGAGCTCGACAAGAGCGACATCGATCTGCCGAACGACCTGCTCAACGTGCTGGAGGAGGGCGAGTTCGGCATTCCCGAACTGGAACGGATCGCCGACCGGCTGCCCGACGGCGAGGCGCAGGTCCTCGACGACGACGGCAACAAGGTGAAGGTGCGGGGCGGCCGGGTGCAGTGCACGTCCTTCCCGTTCGTGGTCCTCACCAGCAATGGCGAACGGGACTTCCCGGCGCCCCTGATGCGCCGCTGCATCCATCTGGAGCTCGGACGCCCCGACCACCAGCGTCTCGCGACCTTCGTACGCGCCCACCTCGGCGACGAGGCGGCGCGCTCCGGGGACGATCTCATCGCCCACTTCCTGGAGCGGTCCCGCAGCGAACTCCTCGCCACGGACCAGCTGTTGAACGCGATCTACCTCACCGACGCCGCCGCCCCGGCCGGCCGCGACCGCCTCGCCGACCTGCTCATCCAGCGACTCGACCGGCCGAGGTGATGTGCTGATGGCGGGCGCCGGACCCGAGGGCTCCCCCGACGCGCGTGGCGCCGACGACGCGGGGCTCTACCCCGCGTTCGTGGCACGGCTGCGCGAGGCCGGGCTCGACCCCGACGTCGAGCAGCTCCGCGACGCGCTCTGGCTGGCCCGCTGGGCCCGCCACCCGGACGCACCGCCGGAGGGCGACGAGGAGCCGGGGAGTGCTCCGCTCCCTCTCCCTCTCCCGGAGCGGGCGGAAGGGCGGCCCGCCGACCCCGGGCCCGAAGCCGTGGGACCCGCGCGTTCCGCGCCGCGCGAGGAACCCCCGCCGCGCGCGGACCCCGGGGACGCGGACCGGATCACCCTCTACCCCGTACCCCGCAACGGCCCCTCGGGCCACGCCCGTACCGGCGGCCCGTCGGGGGCCGGCCCGGGTGCCGCCCGGGAGGGCCGGACGGCCGCCCTCACCTTCGGCGTGCCCGCCGCCCCGGCACTCCCCGCACCCCTCGAACTCCAGCGGGCGCTGCGACCGTTGCAGCGCTACCACCCCGCCTCGCCGCCGCTGCGCAGCACCCTCGACGAGACGGCGACCGCCGAACTCAGCGCCAGGGCGGGCGGGTTGATCCTGCCGGCGTTCCGCGGTGTGTCCCGGCGCGAGGCGGTCCTGCAGTGCGTCATGGACGCCTCCTCCTCGATGCTGGTGTGGGACCGCATGTTCGGCGAACTCCAGCAGATATTCAGCCAGTTGGGCGCATTCCGGGACGTCCAGGTGCGCTATCTGCACCAGGGGCCCGACGGCGCGGCCGCGGTGAGCCGCAGCCCCGACCCGGCCGCGGCGCCCCTGCACTCCGCGGACCGGCTCAGCGACCCGACCGGCCGCCGCGTCACCGTCCTGGTCAGCGACTGCGCCGGTCCGCTCTGGCACAGCGGACGGGCCCACCGGCTGCTGCACCAGCTGGCCGCACAGGCCCCGGCCGCCGTGCTGCAGCCGCTGCCGCAGCGGATGTGGAACCGGACCGGACTGCCGGTCACCTACGGCTCGCTGTCCCGGGGCGACGGACCCGGCGGAGCCGCCGTGCTCAAGGTCGTGGAGCAGCCGGGCACGGGTCCCGCCGTGCACCCGGGGGCCCTCGCCGTACCCGTGCTCCCGCCGGTCGAAGGGGCGCTGGCGGCCTGGGCGAGACTGCTCTCCGGCACCGGCTCGGGACAGATCTCCGGCGCGGTCGGCTGGGTGCGGGCCGATCATCCGGCGGCGGCCGCGCAGCGGCCGGGCGGCGGACTCTCCTCGCTCCAGCTGGTCAGCCGCTTCCGTGCGGCGGCCTCACCGACCGCCGGGCAGCTGGCCGTCTACCTCGCGGCGGCCCCGCTGCACCTGCCGGTGATGCAGCTGGTGCAGCGCACGATGCTGCCCCACTCGGGCCCTTCCGAACTCGCCGAGGTGCTGCTGAGCGGTCTGCTGTCACGGAGCAGGAGCGAGGGCGGCGGCGCGTACGACGGCCAGTGGTACGAATTCGTGCCCGGCGTCCGGGAGGCGCTGCTCGGGCCGCTGGGCCGTGACGAGGCGCTGCTCGTGCTCAAGCACTGTTCGCAGTACATCGAGCAGCGGTTCGGCAAGGGCGGGCCGAACTTCCCGGCCCTGGCCTTCGCCCAGCTCGGCGAAGGCAGGTACGCGGCCCCGTCGGCCGCCCGCGGCACGTACCCCATGGAGAACGGCGTACCCGACGAGGAGATCGAGGAGGGCGGCGAGAACGGGGAGGGCGACGCAGGCGGCGGATCGCGCGTCCCCCATCCCTTCGCCGAGGTCGCGGTCCGCGTACTGGAGCGTTTCATGCCCCTGCCCGAGCAGTTCGTGATGCAGACCGGACGGCGCGGCCACCGCGGCCCCGTCCGGACCCCGAACGCGGCGGTGGAGAGCGCCCGCGCCCTCCTGCGGCAGTTCGAATCGGACAGCATGGTGCAGTACCTGATCGACGCCGTGCAGCTGCTGCGCGGTGCCACCGAACGCGAGGAGCGGCCGGGCGCCGACCCCGGACTGTGGGCGGAGTACTCCCGCTGCGTGCTGCGGCTGTGGGAGGTCCAGGGCGACGCCGAACTGCTCCGCGAGGCCGAGTACGCCGCCGAACGGGCCGCCGCACACCCGGCCGCCGTGCGTGAACGGGCGGTACTGGCCAAGGTGTTGCACGCCGCGGCCGACGACCGGCGGCGGCGCGGCGACCGGCGCGGCGCGCTGGAGCTGCTGCGCCGCGCCGACCGCGAGTACACGGCCGCCTGCGCCGCCCCCGGACTGGAAGCCGCCGAGGCCCTCCGGCTGACGCTGGAACGGGTCCGGGCCCTGGAGGCCCAGTGGCGGCTCGACGGCGACACCGCCCTGCTCCAGGCGGCGTGCGGCATGCTGGAGGCGTTCGCCGATGTCTGGCCCGACCAGGAGAACCGGCCCACCACCCTGCCCCTGGCACACGGACGGACCCTGCTGAAGCTGGCCGGGGCCACCGTCGACACCGAACAGTCCCGGGTGTACGCGGGCCAGGCGGCACGCTCCCTGCGCACCGCGTTCGAACAGGGCGGCGGCCGGCACACCATGGGCACCGAGGCGCGCATCCTGCTGGACCTGGTGGACGCCCTGCTCGGCTCCGGCGAGGAACCGGACGAGGCCGCGACCCTGATCCAGCAGGCCCTGGCGACCGTACGCGAACAGCGGCTGCGTGCCTGGCTCCAGATCAGGGCGGGCCGGGTCGGTGTCGCGCGGTACGAGCACACCGGTGAACCGGACCAACTCGTGGAAGCCGCAGACTGGTTCGCCCGCGCCGCCCGGGGCGTCCCGCGCGACTCGCGGGCCCACGCCGACCTGCTCGCCGAATGGGGCGGCACCCTGCTGCGCCGGGCCCGGCTGCCGGACGGGCGCCCGCACATCGGTGCCGCGATCCGGGTGCTGCGCGACTGCCGTACGGAGACGGCGGCGGGGAGCGCGCGCCAGGCCGAGCGGCTGCTGATGCTGGGCCGGGCACTGATGCTGCGGCACCGGGCCACCGAGGACCGGGTCGACCTCAGGGAGGCCGAGCATCTCTTCGGCCTCGCCGCCCAGGAGGCGGCCGACCCGCTGACCGAGGCGCGCTGCTGGCTTGAGCTGGGCCGGTCCCACCTCGACGCCTCCCGGGTGCTGCACCGTCCGGCCCGGCTGGACGAGGCGGCCGAGGCGTTCCGGGGCGCGGCCGAGGCGGCCGGCACGGCGGAGGCGGAGCTGGACGGTCCGCAACAGTTCGGACAGGCCGTCGAGCTGAGTGCTACAGCCAACCACTGGCGGGGTATGACGTACGAGAGGGCGGGACGCCCCCGGGCCGCACGCGAGGCGTACCGGGCGGCCCACCGGGAATGGCGCAAACTGCCGGACGGCGGCGGCTCGGCGGGCGAGGCGACCGCCGAGCGGCTGGCGGAACTGGAACGCTGAGCCGCTCGAAGGAGCCTCCGGCGGAACGGTGCCGCCGGTGCGCGGGTGTGCCGCGGTCGTACGACCGGCGCGCGACCGGCACCGGCGGACGGCACGCTTCACGAGGCGTAGGCCCCCTCGTGCGGGGCATCCGTACAGGGGCGGCCGGTGCGGGCGGGATCCGCACCGG
Organism: Streptomyces sp. NPDC059832; assembly: GCF_042731715.1. Lineage (NCBI taxonomy): Bacteria > Bacillati > Actinomycetota > Actinomycetes > Kitasatosporales > Streptomycetaceae > Streptomyces > Streptomyces sp. NPDC059832. The sequence goes on from NZ_JBHWIY010000011.1 coordinate 87,000, forward strand.
TGCACGGGTCAGGGACGCGGGCTCGACGGGGTGCGCTCAAGGGCGAGCACACCACCGCGAGCACGATGCGGTGTTACGGGGAGGAACGATGAGCGAGACGGCACACCAGGGCATACCCGACAACAGCGCGTCCGGCGGGCCGGGCGCACTGCCCGATCTGCTGGGGCTCGATCTGGAGTCGCTGCGGACGCTGGACCATCCGGTGCTCGCCGAGGTGGTCGCGGATCTGCGCGGGCGGGCCGAACAGCCGCGGGAGATGCTGTGGGGTTTCACCAACGCCTTCTGAGGCCGCACGATTTCGGTCCGGGGTCCGGTTGAACAGGACATCGTGGTGAGGGACGGGTTTGCCCCTGTGGCACGCCAGGGATACTCGCCTCGGGGCGGCGACGGGGGCCGTACCGGCGGATGTGAACGGCGCGGGGGTGCGGGAGTGTCTCGACAGGCGACGCCGAAACCGCGCCCGCGTACCGAGGGCGGCCGACCTCCGTTCCCCTTCGGGCAGTTCATCGTCAAGGTGCACGGCCGGTGCAATCTCGCCTGCCGCTACTGCTACCTCTACGAGGGACCCGACCACACCTGGCGCGACCGTCCGGCCGCCGCCGCACCCGCCGTCCTCGACCGCACCGCGCACCGCATCGCCGAACACGCGGCGACCCACGGACTGCGGGACGTGGCGCTGGTCCTGCACGGCGGCGAACCCCTCCTCGCGGGCGCCGACCGGCTGGCCGCCTTCGCCGACCGGGTACGCGGCCTGACGCCCGGCGACTGCACCGTCCACACCACCGTCCAGACCAACGCCACCCTCCTCACCGAGGCCCGCGTCACCACCCTCGCCCGGCACGGCATACGCATCGGCATCAGCCTCGACGGCGGCCGGCCCGCCCACAACAGCCGGCGCACCGACCACGCCGGACGCCCCTCCTGGCCCGCCGCCTCGCGCGGCGCCCGCCTCCTCGCCGACCGGCACCCCGACGCGTACGCGGGCATCCTCACCGTCGTCGACCCGGACACCGACCCGATCGAGATGTACGAGTCGCTGCTCGAACTGCACCCCCCGGCCCTGGACCTGCTGCTGCCGCACGGCAACTGGACGACCCCTCCACCGGGCCTGCCGTTCACCGGACCCGGCCGCCCGACCCCGTACGGCGACTGGCTCACCACCGTCTTCGACCGCTGGTGGCGCACCGGACGGCGGGAGACCCGGGTCCGGCTCTTCGAGGAGTGCATCGCCCTGCTGCTGGGGCTGCCCGGCGCCACCGAATCCCTCGGCCTCGACCCGGTCGACGCGATCGTGATCGAGACGGACGGGGCGATCGAACAGGTCGACTCCCTCAAGTCCGCCTACGACACGGCCGCCGCCACCGGGCTCGACGTCTTCCGCCACACCTTCGACGACGCCCTGCGCCACCCCGGCGTCGCCGCCCGCCGGGCAGGCGCCGACGCACTCGCCGCAGCCTGCCGCGCCTGCCCGCTGCTGACCGTCTGCGGGGGCGGCCACTACGCACACCGCTACCGCGCAGAGAACGGCTTCGCCAACCCGTCCGTCTACTGCGCAGACCTCGAACGGCTGGTACGCCATGTGGCCGCCCGGCTGTCCGACGCAACCGCAGGAGAACGCCGATGATCCCCCCACTCCACGACCACATGCTGCGCCAACTCGGCCGCACCGAGGGCGACTCCGACACCCTTCAGGTCCTCGTGCGCGATCAGGACACCCGTCGGCTCCTCCTGCTGAGGGCCCTGCTCGACGCGGCCGAGGCGGCCCCCGCGGCCGTCTGCCCGCCCCGGTCGCTCGACCGCCTGCGCCAGGACTGGGCGCTGCTGGAGACGGCCGAGCGTGCCGACCGGACCGCCGTACGCACCGTGCTGCTCCATCCCCTCGCCGGCCCCTGGGCGCAGCGCTGCCTGCGTGGCCTCTCCGGCTCCGGTCCCCTCGCCGGACCCGGACCCGGGCCCGAACTCCGCGCCGACCTCGACCACCTGGGCGCCCTGGCCGCCGCAGCCGCGATCCGTGTCGGAATCCCGTTCACCACCCGACTCGCCGCACACGACGGTCTCCTGTCCCTGCCCACCCTGGGCGCGCTGCGCACGGCCTCCGAGGCCGTCGACATCACCTTCTCCGACGGCGACCTGTCGATACGTCAGGAAGTGGGTGAACCCCTGTCGGCACACACGCAGCCGGACGGCACGACCGGATCGGCCGACCCGCGCTGGCTGCCGGTGCTCGCCCTGCCCGCCGTGCAGTCCGGCATCGGCCCCGTACCCCTGGACGACGTCGACCCGTACCGCACCGACGGCAGCGGACTCCAGCCGCACGGACTGAGCGCCGCCACCCACATCGACGACCACGAACGCAAGGCGTGGGCCGAGTCCTGGACCGGAGCGGCGCCCCTGCTCCGCGTCGGCGGCGAACACCGCCTCACCGAAGCGGCGGTCCTGCTGCGCTGCCTGGTGCCGCTCGGCCCGCCGCCCGGCTCCGGACCCATGGGCGAGAGCGCGGCACACTGCAGCGGCACCAGGCGCGAGGCCTTCGGCGCCGTCCTCAGCAGCAAACCGGCCACCCCCGCCTACTTCGCCTCCACCCTCGTCCACGAACTCCAGCACACCAAACTGGCCGCGCTCGGCGCCCTCGTACCGCTGCACCACGAGGACCCGGAGCCACGTCACTTCGCACCGTGGCGTTCCGACCCCCGCCCCTTCGACGGCCTCCTCCAGGGCGCCTACTCGCACATCGCGCTCGCCGACTACTGGCAGCGGTTCGCGCTCTCCGCCCGGCGCGTCACCCACCGCGACCTGGCCTGGGCCGAGCACGCCCGCTGCCGCGAACAGGTCGGAGCGGTCCTGCCCGTACTGGCCGGATCGGCGGCGCTGACCCGCGAAGGCCGGGTACTGGTCAACGAGATGATCACGCTCTACCACCGTCTGGACGATTGCCCGCCTCCTACGGGGCACCTCGCGCGCGCGGAGGCGTACGTGGCCACCGCCAAGGTGATATGGCAGCAGAGGAACGGTCCGCACAGGCCGTGAGAGACCCCGGGACTGTCCGCCGGAACGACCATGCTCCGGTGTATGTTGACAAGGCTCGAATCGAGGCAGGGAGACGTTTGAATGCCCGGAACGCGTAGGCAAGTTGGAGCAACCGGGGCGCAAACCGTCACCATCAGTTTCGCCGGTTTCAACCGGGCCTGGGCGACGTGGATCGGGGACCGTCTGGAGCGGCGCGGGGTGACGGTCGTCCAGCAGCGCTGGGACCCCCCGGTGGAGGTTCCGCTGGAGGAGTCCCTGCGGGATCTGACGCTCTCCCGGGGCCGCGTCCTGGTGATCCTCAGCGACTGGTACTTCCAGCTCGGCCCCCGCAGCCACGACGAGTGGAACAGGGCACTGCGCGAGGTCGTCGCCCCCGACCCCGACCGCTTCACCGCCGTCTGCGTCACCACGTCCGCGCTGCCCGGCGCCACCGCGGCCCTCGGCGCGGCCGACCTGACCAACGTCGGCGCCGACGAGGGCGAGCGACGGCTCCTGGTGCGCCTGGGCCTGCCCACCGACCCGCTGCCCGAGGCCGTCGAGGCCAGGCAGGGGCCCCGCTATCCGGCCGACACCCCCGAGGTGTGGGGCGGGGTGCCGCGCCGCAACACCCGGTTCACCGGCCGCGAGGAGCTGCTCAGCAAGGCGTACCAGGCCCTCCAGGACGCCGGACCCGGCGCCGGGGTCGTGGCCCTGCACGGCATGTCCGGGGTGGGCAAGACCCAGCTGGCGGCGGAGTACGTCTACCGGTTCGGCTCCGAGTACGACGTCGTGTGGTGGGTGCCCGCCGACCGCCGCGCCCTCTACCGCCAGAAGCTCGCCGAACTCGCCCCCGAACTGGGCCTGTCCACGGGCGCCGAGTACGGCGAGCGGCTGCGGGCCGTCCGGGACGCGCTGCGCCGCGGCGAACCGCACTCCCACTGGCTCCTGGTCCTGGACGGCGCGGACGAGCCCGAACACATCTGGGACCTGGTACCGACCGGCCCCGGCCATGTGCTGATCACCTCCCGCAACCCGGAGTGGAGCGAGCACAACAGCAACCTCGTCGAGGTCCCGGTCTACGAACGCGACGAGTCCGTCGCCTTCATCCGCCGCCGGGCACCGCGCCTGACCCCGGACGACGCCGACCAGCTGGCCGAGGCCCTCGAAGACCTCCCGCTCCTCCTCGACCAGACGGCGGGCTGGCTCAACGACTCCGACATGTCCGTCGAGGAGTACATCGAACTCCTCGAAGGCGGCATCGACCAGGACGTCGTCAAGGTCTCCGCCGACTTCCCGCTCGCCTTCCAGACCGCATGGTCGATACTGCTGAACAAGCTCAAGGAAACCGTCCCGGAATCCGTCGACCTGCTGCGCCTGTGCAGCTTCTTCGCCCCCGGCTCCATCCCCGTGCGGCTGCTGAGGGAAATGCCTCCCGGCGAACTGCCGGAACAGCTCGCCGGCCTGATGAACGACCCGCTGCTGTGGAACAGGGCGATCGGCCAGCTCCGCCAGTACTCCGTGGTCCGCCTGGAGTCCCACGAGATGGCCGGCGAGGAGGCCTCGTCCGGCGAATCGCTCTACATGCACCGCATGGTTCACCAGAGCGTCCGCAAGGACATGCCGGAACGCGACCGCCACGAGTTCATCGACGTGGTCCGCAGGGCCCTCGCCGCCGCCGACCCCGGCCGCCCCACCGACACCCGGCTGTGGCCCGCCTACGCCGAGATCACCCCGCACCTGAAGTGGGCCGACGTACTCAAGAGCACCGACCCGGCCGTGCACACCCTGGTGCTCAACTGCCTGCGCTACATGTACCTCTCCGGCGAGTACCGGGCCGGCATCAAGCTGGGCGAACGCGCCATGAAGGCCTGGCGCGAACTCCTCGGCGAGGACCACCCGAGGGTCTGGGACCTCAGCTACAACTACGCGAACCTGCTGCGCGCCGTCGGCGACTACGCCGGCACCGAAGCCATCGAACGCGCCGCCGTCGACCACCTCCGCGCCGAGCGCGGCGCACAGGACCTGGAACACCTCCGCGCCGCCGGCGGCCTCGCCGCCGACCTGCGGGGCCTCGGCCGGTACGACGAGGCGCTGGAGATGTCCGGCTGGATCCTCACGTCGTACCGCGAACTGCTGGGCGACCAGGATGCGCGCACGCTCAACGCACAGAACAACCTGGCCATCTCGCTTCGGCTGCTCGGCAGATACGAGGAATCGCTGGAGCTGAACCGGCGGACGCTGGAGGCCAGGCGGCAGGTGTTGCGCCATCGCCACGGCTGGACGCTCTACTCCGAGATCAACTACGCCACCGACCTACGGCTCCTCGGCCGCTACAACGACGCCCTCTCGCTCCAGAACCAGAGCGTCCGGGTGCACCGGCTGGTCATGGGACCCGACAACCCGCAGACCCTGCGCGCCGAACACAATCTCGCGCTGTGCCAGTACCGATCGGGGGAGCGGGCCAAGGCCGCGACCCTGTTCACCCGGGTTCTCGAACGGAGCGAGCGGGTGCTCGGCGAGAGCGACCCGCTGACGATGATGTTCGCGGCCAGCCAGAGCTTCTTCGCCCGCGAGCACGCCGACATCGACCAGGCCAGGGCCATAAGCGAGAAGGTGGTCGACGGCTATGTGGACATGCTCGGCGAGCAACACCCGTACGTGGCGGGAACCCGGGCGAACCACGCTCTGATCCTCCGCAACGTGGGTGAACGCGACCACGCGCACGCCCTGTTGGAGGAGGCGCTCGCCGACATGACGCGAGCCGTGGGCGAGCACCACCCCTGGACCCTGGGCTGCGCGGTGAACGCCTCGGCGCTGCGCAACCTGGTGGGCGACCCGGAATCCGCAGCCGCGCTGACGGACGCGATCATCGCCAGGGCCACCGAGGTCCTCGGCCGGACCCATCCGCTGACCCTCTCCGCCCGGATCGCACACGCCGCGGACCTGCGCGGCATCCGTGACCGCGAGCGTGCCGAGAAGGTCGAGCGGGAGGCATTGGGCGACCTGGTCACGACGCTGGGCGCCCAGCACGTCCACACGGTGTCGGCCCGCTCCCGCAACCGTCCGTACTGGGACTTCGAACCACAGATCATCTGACGCGAGGCGCCCAGCCCACGCGCCGAAGGGCCCGCCCCCGCGATCGTCTCGCGGGGGCGGGCCCTTCGGGTTGTGTACAGCGACCGGTCAGGCCTCGAAGACCTCGGCGACCAGCTGTGCCTGCTCGGCCTGGTGGCGCTTGGCCGAGCCGACCGCCGGGGACGAGCTGTGCGGACGCGAGATGCGGCGCAGGCGCTCACCGTGCGGGACGTCGGCGCCGACAGCCAGGTCCAGGTGGTCGATCAGGTTCAGGGCGATGAACGGCCAGGCGCCCTGGTTGGCCGGCTCCTCCTGGGTCCAGAGGTACTTCTCGGCGTTCGGGTACTTGGCGATCTCGGCCTGGAGCTCGGCACCCGGCAGCGGGTACAGGCGCTCCAGACGGATGATCGCGGTGTCCGTGACGCCGCGCTTCGTGCGCTCGGCCTCCAGGTCGTAGTAGACCTTGCCGGCGCAGAAGACGACCTTGCGGACGTCGGCCGGGTTCACCGAGTCGTCGCCGATCACCGGGCGGAAGCCGCCGGTGGTGAACTCCTCCACCTTCGACGCGGCCGCCTTGAGGCGGAGCATCGACTTCGGGGTGAAGACGATCAGCGGCTTGTGGTGCGGGTTGTGCACCTGCCACCGCAGGAGGTGGAAGTAGTTCGACGGCAGGGTCGGCATGGCGACCGTCATGTTGTTCTGCGCGCACAGCGTGAGGAAGCGCTCCGGGCGGGCGGACGAGTGGTCCGGGCCCTGGCCCTCGTAGCCGTGCGGCAGCAGCAGCGTGACGCCGGAGGTCTGGCCCCACTTCTGCTCGGCCGAGGAGATGAACTCGTCGACGACGGTCTGCGCGCCGTTGACGAAGTCACCGAACTGGGCCTCCCAGACGACCAGCGACTCCGGACGGGCCAGCGAGTAGCCGTACTCGAAGCCCATCGCCGCGTACTCGCTGAGCAGCGAGTCGTAGACGTTGTAACGGGCCTGCTCGTCGGAGAGGTAGAGCAGCGGGGTGTGGTCCTCGCCGGTCACCTGGTCGACGAGGACCGCGTGCCGCTGTCCGAAGGTGCCGCGGCGGGTGTCCTGGCCGGCGAGCCGGACCGGGGTGCCCTCCATCAGCAGCGAACCGATGGCCAGGGTCTCGCCCATGCCCCAGTCGATCGTGCCGTTCTCCACCGAGGCCGCGCGGCGCTGCATCTGCGGCATCAGGCGGGGGTGGACGGTGATCCGGTCGGGGATGTTGACCTGGGACTCGGCGATGACCTTGACGACCTCCGGGGAGATCGCGGTGGTCACGGCGACCGGGAACTCGGGCTGGACCTCGGGGGTGTGCGCCGGGGCCGGCAGCGAGGTGGCCTCGCGGACCTCCGCGAAGACCTTCTCCAGCTGGCCCTGGAAGTCCTGGAGCGCCTGCTCCGCCTCTTCCAGCGTGATGTCGCCGCGACCGATGAGGGACTCGGTGTAGAGCTTGCGCACCGAGCGCTTCTTGTCGATCAGGGTGTACATCTGCGGGTTGGTGAACTCCGGGTTGTCGCCCTCGTTGTGACCGCGGCGGCGGTAGCAGATGAGGTCGATCACGACGTCCTTGTTGAACGCCTGCCGGAACTCGAAGGCGAGCCGCGCGACGCGGACGACGGCCTCGGGGTCGTCGCCGTTGACGTGGATGATCGGCGCCTCGATCATGCGCGCCACGTCGGTGGCGTACATCGAGGAGCGCGAGGACTCCGGGGCGGCGGTGAAGCCGACCTGGTTGTTGATCACCACGTGCACGGTGCCGCCGGTGCGGTAGCCGCGCAGCTGCGACATGTTGAGCGTCTCGGCGACGACGCCCTGGCCCGCGAAGGCCGCGTCGCCGTGGAGCGCGACGGGCAGGACCGTGAAGTCCGTGCCGCCCTTGTTGATGATGTCCTGCTTGGCGCGGGCGATGCCCTCCAGGACCGGGTCGACCGCCTCCAGGTGCGAGGGGTTGGCGGCCAGCGAGACCTTGATCTGCTCGCCGTCCAGACCGGTGAAGGTGCCCTCGGCGCCCAGGTGGTACTTGACGTCGCCGGAGCCGTGCATCGACCGGGGGTCGAGGTTGCCCTCGAACTCGCGGAAGATCTGCGCGTACGACTTGCCGACGATGTTCGCCAGCACGTTCAGCCGGCCGCGGTGGGCCATGCCGATGACGACCTCGTCGAGGCGGGCCTCGGCGGCGGAGTCGATGACCGCGTCGAGCAGCGGGATGACGGACTCGCCGCCCTCCAGCGAGAACCGCTTCTGGCCGACGTACTTGGTCTGCAGGAACGTCTCGAACGCCTCGGCGGCGTTCAGCCGACGCAGGATGCGCAGCTGCTCCTCGCGCTCGGGCTGCTGGGCGCGCGGGCGCTCCACCCGGTCCTGGAGCCACTTGCGCTGCTTCGGGTCCTGGATGTGCATGAACTCGATGCCGGTCGTGCGGCAGTACGACTCGCGCAGCACACCGAGGATGTCGCGGAGCTTCATCATCGACTTGCCGGCGAAACCGCCGACCGCGAAGTCCCGCTCCAGGTCCCACAGGGTGAGGCCGTGCTCGGTGATGTCCAGGTCGGGGTGCTTGCGCTGGCGGTACTCCAGCGGGTCGGTGTCGGCCATGACGTGGCCGCGGACCCGGTAGGAGTGGATCAGCTCGAAGACCCGCGCGGCCTTGGTCACGTCGTTGTCGTGCGAGGCGTCGATGTCCGTGAGCCAGCGGACCGGCTCGTACGGGATGCGCAGCGACTTGAAGATCTCGTCGTAGAACTCGTTCTCGCCGAGCAGGAGCTGGGCGACGATCCGCAGGAACTCGCCGGAGGCGGCGCCCTGGATGACCCGGTGGTCGTACGTCGAGGTCAGCGTCATGACCTTGGAGATGCCCAGCTTGTTCAGGGTGTCCTGCGAGGTGCCCTGGAACTCGGCCGGGTAGTCCATCGCGCCGACGCCCATGATGAGGCCCTGTCCGGGCATCAGGCGGGGCACCGAGTGGACGGTGCCGATGCCGCCGGGGTTGGTCAGCGAGGCGGTGACCCCGGTGAAGTCGTCCATGCCGAGCTTGCCGTTGCGGGCGCGGCGGACGATGTCCTCGTAGGCCTGCCAGAACTCGAAGAAGTTGAGCGTCTCGGCCTTCTTGATGGCCGCGACGACCAGTTGGCGGTCGCCGTTCGGCTTCACCAGGTCGATGGCGAGACCGAGGTTGACGTGCTCCGGCTTGACCAGGGTCGGCTTGCCGTCCTTCAGCGCGAAGGAGTGGTTCATCGCCGGCATGGCCTTGAGGGCCTGCACCATCGCGTACCCGATGAGGTGCGTGAAGGAGATCTTCCCGCCCCGGGCGCGCTTGAGGTGGTTGTTGATGACGATGCGGTTGTCGAAGAGCAGCTTCACCGGGACGGCGCGGACGGACGTGGCCGTCGGCAGCTCCAGCGAGGCGTTCATGTTCTTCGCGACGGCGGCCGACGGGCCACGCAGCGTCACGTACTCCGGGCCGGCCGCGGCCTCGGTGGCCGGCGCTGCCGCGGCCTTGGCCGGGGCGGGCGCGGCGGCCTGCGCGGCCGGAGCCGGAGCGGCCTTTGCCGGAGCGGCCGGGGCTGCCGGAGCAGCGGCGGCGGGGGCGGCCTGTGCGGGCGCCGGAGCCGCGGGAGCCGGGGCGGGTGCGGCCGGAGCCGGGGCCTGCGCCGGGGTGGCCTGTGCGGGCGCGGCCTGGGCCGGGGTCACCGCAGCCCCTGTGGCCGGGGCGCCGGGAACGGGCTTGTCCGCCGTGCCGGAGGTACCCGGCTTGTAGTCGGCGAAGAAGTCCCACCAGGCGCGATCGACCGAATTGGGATCCTGGAGGTACTGCTGGTAGATCTCGTCGACGAGCCACTCATTGGGCCCGAAAGCAGCAGCCGGGTTCGAACCCGGGCTGGCTTGGTCGGTCGAGATGCTCGAGTTACTGGGGGACTGAGACGACACGGCGGCAACCGCCCTCTTCCGCTTCACAAGGTGATGGACAGCGGAAATCAAGGCTACGCCTCCCCAGCCGTTCCACGCAGGCCGGGCCGGTCTTCGTCGCGCAAGTCACATTGGAAGGCGGGTTTCGGTGCAGGAATTGGCGGGAAACATGCACGGTTCCGCTTCACTTTGGGTACGCGGCATCGCGGCTACGGCCCCCTGGGCCGTACCCCCTTGAAAGGAACACGTAGAACGTGCTCTTCCGGTTCGAACCCTATGTCAACCTCGCGGTTGAGGGACCCCCGGAAGAGTGACCTGGATGCGGCAGCCGCGAACGGATTCGGCCACACCGATGCGTCCGCCGTGCAGATCCACCGCCCAGCGGGCGATTGCCAGGCCCAGGCCCGTACCGCCGTCGCTGCCCGGCCCGTGCGGGGAGGGCACCTCGCCGCGGTTGAAGCGCTCGAAGACCCGGTACCGCTCGGACTCCGGAATGCCCGGCCCCTCGTCCAGGACCTCCAGCGTCAGGGACTCCGGTCCGGGCCCGCGCCGGGCCAGCACGGTGACCCGGCCGTGCGGCGGGCTGTGCTTGACGGCGTTGTCGATCAGATTGGCCACCACCTGGTGCAGGCGTTCCGCGTCCGCGTGCGCGGTCAGCTCCGGCGGCGACACGTCCAGATGCAGATGCACGTCCTTGCGCATGTGGTTCCCGGAACCGGACGACAGCCGGCGGTGCGAGGCGGCGAGGTTCGCCTCCTTCAGCACGCCCGACAGATACGGCCACACCTCGAAACGGCGGGCCTTGAGCGTGACCACCCCGTTGTCCAGGCGGGACAGGTCCAGCAGCGTCTCCACCAGCCTGCCGAGCCGCTCGGTCTGCTTCAGCGCGGTACGCATCGTCTCGGGATCGGCCGAGGACACCCCGTCCACGACGTTCTCCAGCACGGCTCTCAGCGCCGCGATGGGTGTGCGCAGCTCGTGCGAGACATTCGCCACCAGCTCCTTGCGATGCCGGTCCACGGCCTCCAGATCGTCCGCCATGCGGTTGATCGTCTGGGCCAGGTCGCCGAGCTCGTCGCGCCGGTCGGCGCCGCTCACCCGTCTGGTGTAGTCGCCGTGCGAGATGGACCGGGCCACGGTGGTCATCTCGTCCAGCGGCGCGGTCAGACCGTGCGCCACGAACTGGGTGATCAGCAGGGTCGCGATCACCGAGAACACCGTGATGAACCGCAGCTCGGTCCTGGTGCGCACGGCCACCATCAGCAGGCCGGTGGTGATGAAGACCGAGACCACGACGAGCGTGCTCATCTTGGCCTTGATCGAGAAAGGACGCAGTCCGGAACCGGGCCGGGTCATGGAGCCGGGGTCTCCAGGGCATAGCCCACACCGTGCACGGTACGGATCCGTTCCGCGCCGATCTTCCGGCGCAGCGCCTTGATGTGGCTGTCGACCGTACGGGTGCCGGAGGCGTCCGCCCAGTCCCAGACCTCGGCCAGCAACTGCTCCCGGGAGAGCACCGCACGCGGCGTATTGGCCAGACAGACCAGCAGGTCGAACTCGGTCGGCGTGAGGTGGACGTCGTCGGCGCGCACCCTGACCCGGCGCTGCGCGTGATCGATCTCCAGCTCGCCGAGGCGCAGGATCCCGCTGCGCGGCGTCACCGCGGCCAGCGCCGCGCGCTCGACCCGGCGCAGCAGGACATGGACCCGGGCCGCCAGCTCGCGCATCGAGAACGGCTTGGTCATGTAGTCGTCGGCGCCGACCCCGAGACCGACCAGCATGTCCGTCTCGTCGTCCCGGGCGGTCAGCATCAGCACCGGCACCGGCCGCTGGGCCTGCACGCGGCGGCAGACCTCCAGGCCGTCGAAGCCGGGAAGCATGATGTCGAGCACCATCAGATCGGGTTGCCACGCCTCGGCCGCGTCCACTGCCGCCGGGCCGTCGAGTGCGGTCTGCACCAGAAAGCCCTCGGCCCGCAGCCGGGCGGAAATGGCATCGACGATCGTGGGGTCGTCCTCGACCACCAGCACCCGGCGCTGCGCGCCAGGGGTGGCCGCGACGCCGTTGTGGGTGGTGTGTGTCTGTTCCATCGCCCCGCCCCTGCCCCGTTCTCACGGGGGCCATTCCCCCGGACGCACGGTCTTCGCTTGTGGATTTCGTGGGTGATCCCGTTACCGGTCAGCAGCGTAAAGGCAGCGGACTGCTCTCGGCTACGCAGGGTGTAACGCCTCGGGTGCGAGGAAGTGGCGGAGTGTCTGTCTTGTGACGCTTGGCCCCGGGCCTCCGGGGGTCGGCGATACCCGGTGGGGGATCTCAGTCTGTCCGAAGTGCGAGATGCACCACGTCGGGCACACCTCGGGCAACATTGACCTCTTCGGTTCTTACCCCATCGAATCCGGCATTCCGCAGGGCCTGTTCGAAATCGGCGGACGGCTGTGCGGACCACACTGCGAGAACGCCGCCCGGTGTCAGCCGCTCCCGGCAGTCCGCGAGACCGGCGGGGGAGTAGAGGCTCGTGTTGTCCTCGGTGACGGTCCAGTCCGGCCCGTTGTCGATGTCCAGACACAGAGCGTCGTAACGGTCCGTAGTCGTTCTCAGGTACTCGACGAGATCCGTCGTCAGGATCCCGGTCCGCGGATCGGCGAGCGCCGCACCCGAGATCGCGGCCAGCGGCCCCTCCAGGTGCCAGTCCACGATCGCCTGCTCCCGCTCGGCGACGACGATCCGGCCCCACCGCGGCTCGGCGGCGGCCCGGACGAGCGAGAAGCCGACGCCGAGACCCCCGATGAGCACCGACGGGGCCGGCCGGCCGGTGGGCAGGGCGGCCAGCGCCGCGTCGATCAGCAGGCGCTCGGAGCGTCCGTCCGAGGTGTCCATCAGGAAACACCCGTTGGCGATGATCTCGAAGTCGTCGCCCCGCTCCCGCAGAACGACCTCGCCGTGCGGGCCTTCGCGGCGGTCGAGCGTGACGGGGGCGGGAGCGTCGGAGTGGTGGATATGGGGCATGGTGCGGGTCTCCGGTGGATGGCGGACACGGGTCCCCGCCATCCTGTCCGGTCGGCGCGGCCGGAGGCCAGCGGATTGCCGGATCCGTCCGAGGGGGCACCCGCCGCCGGGGCTACCCGCGCTCCGGGCGCGGGCCACGCACCGTGAGGAACACCGCCCCGGCCACGTACGCCGCCCCGGCCACCGCCCACGCAGCGACCTGCGGTCCCGGCTGCATCGGCCAGGCCCACACCGCCGCCGCGCCGCCCGGGGTGCGGGGCGCCGCCAGGTAGACGGCGCCGCCGTAGACCGTCATCGGCAGCCAGCTCAGCCGGGCGCCGAGCAGGGCGACGGAGGCGGCGGCCACCCCGGTCGCGCCGAGCACGTTGCGCACCATGGCCGGTACGCCGAACTCCTCCGGGTGCCCCGGGACCGCCGCCGCGAGCACTCCGGCCGTCAGCACGGTCAGCGTCAGCAGATGCAGCAGCCGGCGCGGCCACCAGCGGCCCACGGCGGTCCGGTCCAGCTCGTCGGAGTGCGAGTGCAGGCTGGTGCCGATCGCCGAGGAGGCGAGCAGCGGGGCCAGCACGACGACCGGGACACGGGCGGTGTGGTCGAAGTACGGCTGGCTCTGCAGCCAGTGGGAGGCCCAGGCGGCGACGAGGGCGACGCAGGCCAGGGTGGCGGTGGTGAGGGGGAGGGCGCGGGAGCGGAGGTAGAGGAGAGGGAGAGCGGTGTGGGCCGACGACTGAGCGCTCACAGGGCCGGCACCTCCGCGGGCTCGCAGCTCTTCAGGGTGGCCAGGAAGCGGCCGAGCCAGGCCCTGCGGTCGGCGTCCGGCATGGTCGTGAGGCGGGTGACGAGGGGGCGGGCGTCCGGGTCCCACGGGGAGTCGTCGCCGGCCAGCCAGGTGCGTACCGCGTCGTCCGTGAGATGCACTCGCTCGGCCACCTTGCGGTCGCTCGTTCTCAAGCCGTCCGGACAGTCGCGGTCCACCAGGGTCAGGGCGGTTTCCGAGGCGTACGCCTGAGGGGCGGTCAGCTTGTTCCGCGTGATGCCCCAGCCGCGCATGACGTGGGCGAGCGCGGCTTCGCCGGCCTTCGGACCGGACTCCGGGTCCACGTATCCGACCGGTGCGCCCGGGACCCCCTCCAACCGCGAGAACATGCCGGCCAGGGCCGCGGAGGCGCTGGGCAGCACCGGGGCGTCGGACGCCTTCACACAGATCTGCGGCGTACCGGCTGCGGGTGCCGAGCAGACCCTGCGCGCCACGGCCGGATCGTCCCGGAACAGATTCTCGCCCGCCGGCGCGATCACCGCCCCCGCCGCGACCGCCAGCACGAGCGGTACGACGGCCAGCAGGCGCCGCCGGGCCGCGTACGCGAGCAGCGCGGTGGCGGCGATGCCGCCGGTCCAGGCCAGCAGGGCCGGCGCGAACCACCACACCGGGACGGACCCTTCGAACGCGTACTGCTGGGCGGGGTTCAGGAACCGGGCGTCCGACTCCACATAGCTCGGGGCCCCCAGGAGCACGTAGAGAACGGCCGCGAGCACCGGGGCGGTCAGCCGCCACCGCACCAGCCGCCCGACCACGAAGCCGACGAAGCCGATGGACAGCAGGGAACCGAGATCCGCGACGACGACCGAGAGGGCCGGACCGCCCGCCCCGGTGTACGGAGCCGTGGCCGCGAACACCACGCCCAGCGCGAGCAGGTACCCGGCCGCCGCCCACAGCACGATCGGTGTCGCGGCCGTCGTCACCTGCGCGAGCCGGCTGCGGGGGACCGAGAGCAGCAGTTCGGCGGTGCGTCGGCGGTGCTCCCGGCCGCCCTGCCAGCAGGTGGCCGCGGCGACGAGCGGGCCGCCGAGCAGCGTCGCCGCCGCGTGCAGCTGGGTCTGGGTCTCGCCCCAGCTCCCCTGCCACTGGGCCGCCTTGCTCCACAGCGGTACGAGGAGGGTGAGCGCGACGGCGAGACCGGTCCAGGGGGCGATCCCGCGCCGGAGTTCGGTGCGCAGGGCGGTGCGCAGGGCGGTGCGGGCCGGGGCCCGCCCGGACGGGGGCTTCCCGGCCGCGGTCCTCACGGACGTGGCGGAGGCTGTCATCGGCTCGCCACCGCCGCCCGGTGCGCCCGCAGCGCGGCGGTGTAGCCGCGCTCGATCGGGTTGCCGTCCGGCCGCTCCGCTCCGCCGTCCGCGGTGCCGCCGAGCTCCGTCAGCTCCCGTGTCGTACCCCGGTACGCGATCCGGCCCGCCTCGATCAGCGTGACATCGGTGCAGGCCGCGGCGACGTCCTCGACCAGATGGGTCGAGACGATCACGGTGGTGGTGCGGCCCAGCTCCCGTATCAGCGCCCGGAAATCGACCCGTTGCTCCGGGTCCAGACCGGCGGTGGGCTCGTCGAGCAGCAGCAGGTCCGGATCGTTGACGATCGCCTGGGCGATGCCGACGCGCCGCACCATGCCGCCCGACAGGGTCTTCACCCGTGAGTCGATCCGGTCCGCCAGACCCACCCGGTCCACCGCGCGTTCCACGGCCGCCGGGACCGTCGCCGCATCCATCTCCTTGAGCCAGGCCACATAGGAGACGAACTCGCGGACCGTGAAGCCCGGGTAGTAGCCGAACTCCTGCGGCAGATAGCCGAGCCTGCGCCGGACCGCCGCCCGGCTGCGGTGGTCCGACTCGGAGCCCACCTCGCTGCCGAGCAGCTCCACCCGGCCGCCGGAGGGCGCGGCGACGGTGGCGAGCACCCGGATCAACGAGGTCTTGCCCGCCCCGTTCGGTCCGAGCAGCCCGTGCACGCCGGGCGCGAAGTCCAGATCGACGGCGTCCAGCGCGGTCGTCCTGCGGTGCCGGACGGTCAGCGCCCTGACCTCGACCGTGTTCACGGCCTCGATACCGCTCATGTGTTCACGCTCACAACTTCTCCAGATGGTCGAAGGATCTACGGCGTACGGCGAGCAGCGCGGCGCACACCAGCGCGCCCGCCGCCCAGCCGGCCTGTGCGGCGGGCCCCGCGAAGTACCGCGCGGCCTCGGCCGCCGCCTCGGCGGTCGCCGGGGGCGACGCGGCGAAGGCGGGAAGGACGACGGCGGCCGCCCAGGCCGCGGCGATGGACGTGGCACCGGTACGGCAGCCGACGTACGAACCGAGGGCGAGCGCCGCCAGCGTCATCGCGAGTCCGGGCAGCAGCCATGCCGCCGCGCCGGGCCACCCGGCGGACGGGGGCAGCGCCGCCCCGGCGAGCGTGAGCGCCGGGATGCTCACGGCGAGCACCGCGGCGGTCCTGGTCAGCAGCAGCGGCAGCCCGCCGGACGGGGTGGTGGCGGTGATCTCGTGCATCGGGTCCGCGTGCCGGCCGTAGGAGAGGGCGACCCCGGCCAGCGGCAGCACCGGCGCGACGACGAGGAGCAGCGGGCGGATGGTGTCCCCGGCCCCGGCCCCGTACGCCAGCGCGAGAGCCCCGACGGCCACCAGCACCAGCGCCAGCAGCCACGGCCCGCGCAGCGCGGGCCCGGCGGCCCACAACAGCCGCCCGGCGCGGGTCGCGGCCCCGGGGAAGCGGTGCCGGACGCTGCGGGGCGACCGGGGGGCGGCTCCCGGGGAGCGGTGCCGGACGCTGCGGGCGGGCCCCCTCGGGTCTTTCGTCCGGATCACGCCGGACTCGCGTGCCCCGGTGCCTGATCCGGCCTGATCCAGACGAAGGACCCTCGCCGGCACCCCCTCCGCCGCCGCCGCGGCCAGTACCCCCGCGCGCACCGCGTCCAGCGCCGCCCCCGCCTCCGGCCGCGTCCGTACCGCCGCCGAGATCCGGGCCGCACATCCCCCGCACGCCTCCAGGTGCTTCTCCACGGACCACGCGTCCGTCTCCGCCACCGAACCGGCGGCGTACCGCCCGGCCAGCTCCTCGCTCACGTGCCAGCGGGGCATGCCGTCGCCTCCCGTCGTGGTCATGCCGTTCCTCCCAGCGGTCCGGCCTCCGCGGCCGACAGCTCCAGTGCGGCACGCAGCTCGCGTCTGGCCCGCATCGCCCGGGTCTTGACCGTGCCCTCGGGTATGCCCAGGAGCCGGGCCGTCTCGCGGGTCGTCAGCCCGTCGATGACCGTGGCGCGCAGGACCTCCCGCAGTTCGGGCGAGATCCGGTCGAGCGCGGCGCCCACATCCCCGTACTCCAGCCCGGCGAGCACCCGCTCCTCGGCGGACGGCGCGGTGGCGGCCCACTCGTTGCTCCCGGTCCGTCCGGCCCGGTTGGCGAGATCGGTACGGGCATGGACCCGCTGGGCGTCCACCAGCCGGCGCGAGGCGATCACCCACAGCCAGCCGCCGACCCGGGCACCGCGGTGCGAACCGGCGGAGCGCCAGACCGTCACGAAGGTGTCCTGGAGAACCTCCCGTACGGTCTCGGCATCCGCGCACCGCCTGCCCAGCCGGGCCAGCAGCCAGCCGGCGTGCCGGTCGTAGAGCGTCGCCAGGGCTTCCGTGTCCCCCTGCGCGACGGCACGCAGCAGGGCGTCGTCGTCGTTCGGGTCCTCCCCCGAGGGGCGCAACAGCTTCACACCTCTCTATCGGGCGACGGACCCGGGCCGGTTCACGGACGGCGCGTGTGGTTCACGCCATGGACGGCGCGGGGGATGATCACAGAAGGCAGGGCGTTGCTTTGGGGGGCTTGTGACGGAAAGGGGCCTCACGCGGTGCATCAGCGTACGGACAGGGCGGTCCGCGAAGAACCCTTCGCGGCTCCGCTGCTCGACGCCATCCCGCGCCAGAGCCGCACGGGCGACACCGCCGCCCCGCCGCCTCCGGTCCGCAGGGCCCGCCGATGGCCGCGGCTGCTGCCGACGCCCACCGGTACCCCGTTCACCTTCGGATACCTGCTGGTGCTGGTCGCCACGTCCCTCTTCATGGAGTACGCCGATCCCGACACCGTCGCCGCCGTGCTGCGCGAATCGAGCACGGACGTCGCGCACCTCGGCGAGACCCCGCTGCTCGTCCTGGTGGCCAGCGCCCTGTGGGTCGTCGGCGGGCTCACCTCCCCGTACGTCTTCGCCTTCGCTCTCGTGCTGACCGCGCTGGAACGCCGCATCGGGGGGTGGCGGACCGCCGCGGTGTTCCTGCTCGGTCATGTCGTGGCGACGCTCGCCACGGAGATCCCGGTCGGGCTCTCCGTGGTCGTCGGGCATCTGCCGGAGTCGTCGCTGCACCGACTCGACTACGGCATCAGCTTCGGGCTGCTGGCGAGCGTGGGCGCGCTCACCGGACTGCTCACCCCGCTGGTGCGGGTGCTGGTGCTCGGCGGGGTGGGCGCGATGCTCGTGCGCGACCTGCTCGATCTGGACAACCCGCTCGCCAACTGGGGCCATCCGCTGGCACTGCTGCTCGGTGTGGCCTGCTGGCCGCTGCTGCGCCGGGCCGGTGCGGTCAGGGGAGCGGTGGTCAGGGGCGTGGTGTCTTCTCGCCGTGCACCGCGAGGTACTCGGCCGCCAGCCAGGGGGCCAGGTCGTCGATGAGTGCCGCGACGACGGCCGGGTCGGCGGAGGGGTTGCGGCCGATGTGCGCGGCCAGCCGCATCTGCTCGATCCGCTCCGGGTGGTCCGGGTAGTAGCGGGCGAACACCTCGGCGGACTCGGCCAGGTCGCTGGTCCAGCCGCGCCACCGCGGCATGACCAGGGTGAAGCCGGACCGGACGAGACGGCGGGCGACGCCCCGGCTCAGATATCGGCGTTCGGCGTCCGTGGTGGCTTCTGCGGCCCTTCGCCGCCAGCGGGGGAGCAGGAGATACAGGTCCCCGTTGGTCTCGCGGGCGAGCAGCGGGGTCGGACGACAGTGCGGCAGCTGTCCGGCGAGATCCTCGCCCAGCAGCGGGGTGCAGAGGCAGGCGACGAAGAAGCCGAGGTCGTTGCGTTCGAGCTCGCTGGTGAGGGTCTCGGCGCGGGACAGCAGGATGCCGACGCCGTCGATCACGTCGAACGAGGCGTCCAGCTCGGCCTCCAAGGCGCGGGCCGTCACTTCGTCGGCGGCCGTGGGCGCGCCGCGCAGGGCCAGCAGCAGATCCAGGTCGGAGACACCGGGAATGGCCGCGCCGCGCGGAATGCTGCCGTAGATGTACGCGCTGTGCAGCCGCGTGCCGTCGAACGCCTCGGCGATCCGGGACCGGGCCGCCGCCACCACGGGGGCGAATGCCTCGGGCACCCGGCTCAGCGAGCCCTCCCGCCGGATCGTCCCGTCCTGGTTCAGCCCTCGGCCGCCGCTGTCGTCGTCCATGCGGGCACTGTGCCCGCATTTCCGTGACGAGCCGAATGGTTTATCCGCCCCGACGGACGGGGGCGGGGGCCGGGGCCCGGCGACCGGGGGTCGGGGCGCGAGCGCGACCGCTCGATCGCTCACAGCGAACACTCCCCGGGGAACAATAGGCCGCTCAGGAGCATTGAGTCTGGATAGCTCAACTTGACTGCCGAAGGGGAGATCATGGCTATCGATTCGAATGCGGTCACTCCGCTCGCCCTGCCCGTGCTGCCGCTCGACGACGAGGTCGTGCTGCCCGGGATGGTGGTGCCTCTGGACCTGTCCGACACCGATGTACGTGCCGCCGTGGAGGCCGCGCAGGCCGCGGCCCGGGACGGCGGCGGCAAGCCCGAGGTGCTTCTGGTGCCGCGGATCGACGGGACGTACACCGGCACCGGTGTCATCGGCACCGTCGAACAGGTCGGACGGCTTTCGGACGGAGATCCGGGCGCGCTGATCCGCGGCCGGGGCCGGGTGCGGATCGGGGCCGGGACCAGCGGGCCGGGGGGAGCGCTCTGGGTGGAGGGGACACGGGTCGACACGGTCGTCCCCGACCCGCTTCCCGGCGCCGCCGCCGAGCTGGTCAAGGAGTACAAGGCGCTCGCCACCAGCTGGCTGAAGAAGCGCGGCGCCTGGCAGGTCGTGGACCGGGTCCAGCAGATCGAGGACATCTCCGCGCTCGCCGACAATTCCGGTTACTCGCCCTTCCTCACCACCGCCCAGAAGGTGCAGCTCCTGGAGACCACGGACCCGGTCGCCCGGCTGAAGCTCGCCATCCAGTGGCTCGGTGAACACCTCGCCGAGCAGGACGTCGCCGAGTCGATCGCCAAGGACGTCCAGGAGGGCGTCGACAAGCAGCAGCGCGAATTCCTGCTGCGGCGCCAGCTCGAAGCCGTCCGCAAGGAGCTCTCCGATCTCAACGGCGGTCCTGGTTCCGGCGCAGACGAGTCCGACGACTACCGGGCCCGGGTCGAGGCCGCCGACCTTCCCGAGCATGTCCGCGAGGCCGCGCTCAAGGAGGTCGACAAGCTGGAGCGCTCCTCCGACCAGAGCCCCGAGGGCTCCTGGATCAGGACCTGGCTCGACACCGTCCTCGAACTGCCGTGGACCGAGCGGACCGAGGACGCCTACGACATCCGGGGCGCCCAGCGCATCCTCGACGCCGAGCACGCGGGGCTCCAGGACGTGAAGGAGCGCATCACCGAGTACCTCGCCGTCCGCAAGCGGCGTTCCGACCGTGGCCTGGGGGTCGTCGGCGGGCGGCGCGGCGGTGCCGTGCTGGCGCTGGTGGGGCCTCCGGGCGTGGGCAAGACCTCGCTCGGGGAGTCCGTCGCGCACGCCATGGGCCGCAAGTTCGTCCGCGTCGCGCTCGGCGGTGTGCGGGACGAGGCGGAGATCCGCGGCCACCGGCGTACGTACGTCGGCGCCCTGCCGGGACGTATCGTCCGGGCGATCAAGGAGGCCGGTTCGATGAACCCGGTCGTCCTGCTCGACGAGATCGACAAGGTCGGCTCCGACTTCCGGGGCGACCCGGCCGCCGCCCTCCTCGAAGTCCTCGACCCGGCGCAGAACCACACCTTCCGGGACCACTACCTGGAGGTCGAGCTCGACCTCAGCGACGTCGTCTTCCTGGCCACGGCCAATGTGCTCGAAGCCATCCCGGAGGCCCTGCTCGACCGCATGGAGCTGGTCAGGCTCGACGGCTACACCGAGGACGAGAAGGTCGTCATCGCCCGGGACCACCTGCTCCCGCGCCAGCTGGAGCGGGCCGGTCTGGGGAAGGACGAGGTGACGCTCGACGAGTCCGCGCTGCGCAAGCTGGCCGGCGAGTACACCCGTGAAGCGGGCGTACGGAACCTGGAGCGGGCCGTCGCCCGGCTGCTCCGCAAGGTCGCGGCCCAGCACGAACTGGGCGACCGGGAGCTTCCGTTCACGGTCACCGAAGCGGATCTGCGCGGTCTGATCGGGCGTCCGCACCACGTCCCCGAGTCCGCCCAGGACCCGGCCGAGCGCCGCACCTCGGTGCCGGGCGTGGCCACCGGGCTCGCGGTGACCGGCGCGGGCGGCGACGTGCTGTTCGTGGAGGCGTCGCTGGCCGACCCGGAGACCGGGGCGTCCGGACTGACCCTCACCGGCCAGCTCGGCGACGTCATGAAGGAGTCCGCGCAGATCGCGCTGAGCTTCCTGCGCTCGCACGGCGCGGAGCTGGAACTGCCCGTCGCGGACCTGAAGGACCGCGGCGCGCACATCCACTTCCCGGCGGGCGCGGTCCCGAAGGACGGCCCGAGCGCCGGTATCACCATGACGACGGCGCTGGCCTCGTTGCTCTCCGGACGGCTGGTCCGCACGGACGTGGCGATGACCGGTGAGGTCTCGCTGACCGGACGGGTGCTGCCGATCGGCGGCCTGAAGCAGAAGCTGCTGGCCGCACACCGCGCCGGGATCACCACCGTGGTGATCCCGAAGCGGAACGAGGCCGACCTGGACGACGTCCCCGCCGAGGTGCTGGACACGCTGGAGGTCCACCCGGTGACCGATGTCCGCCAGGTCCTGGAGATCGCCCTGGCCCCGGCCTCCGCGACCAGGCCCGAGGAGAGGATCCCGGCCGCGGCGTAGCCGCCACGGCGTGACGGACGTGGCACCGCGTACGCGACCGGTACGGACGGCCCGCCTCCCGGCAACGGGTGGGCGGGCCGTTCCGCGTGCGCCGGAGGTGCGTGCAGGCGGGCCGTTCCGCGTGCTCCGCAGGTGCGTACCGGCAACCGGCCCCGGCCGACGGTGCGCGCCGTCACCCGCCCCGCACCGGCCGCCGTCCCGCACCGGTGGTCACACCTCCAGCCACCCCCGCAGCGTCGCCTGCGCCCCCGCCTGGAAGCGCGTCTGGGCCCCCAGCGAATCCAGCAGCACGCTGATCCGGCGCCGGGCCGTGTGCACATGGACGCCCAGCCGGCGCGCTATCGCCTCGTCCTTCAGCCCCGCCGCGAGCAGCCCGAGCAGTTCCTTCTGCGGTTCCGGCAGCGGCCCGCCCGAGCCGCCCAGCGGAGTCGCCCGCTCCCACACCGTCTCGAACAGCGGCACCAGCGCGTTGCGCAGCAGCGCGTCGCCGACGACCAGGGCGGAGGCCGTCGGGTCGGAGGCGTCGCTCGGCGGCAGCAGGGTGATCCGCCCGTCCACGATGATCAGCTTGGTCGGTACGCCCGGCGCGACCCGGGCCCGCAGCCCCCGCTCGACCAGTCCGGTCAGCGAGCGCATCCGGCCCGGGTAGCTCACGCCCTCCCGGTCCAGCACCGTGCGTACCCGTACGCCCCGGTCCAGCACCGTGCGTACCCGTACGCCCCGGTCCAGCAGCGCCTCGATGTCCAGCCCGGGGGAGCGTGAACTCCCCTTCCGCGGCAGGCCCTTCACGTAGGGCGGCCGGTCGAGGATCGCCACCTCGTGCTCGGCGGAGGCCAGCAGGTACTCCGCGCGTTCGCCGATGGCGTGCGGGCCGACGACCACCTCGATGCCGTCCTCCGGGGCGGTGGGCGAGCCGGACATCAGCCGGCCGGCCAGCCGGTCGGCGTTCATCCGGAGCTGTTCCAACTCGGCCGAGCGCAGATGGAGTTCCGCCTGACGGCGGTGGATGAGCGCGCGGATCGCACCGGCCGGGGTCGCCGCCCGCGGCAGCGCATCCGGTTCGCCGGGCGGTCCGGGCAGGGCGAAGCCGTGTTCGGCCAGCCGGTCGAGCGTCGCCGCCAGCAGCTCCGGTGTCATGTCCAGCAGTGCGGCGAGCTCCTGCGCGTCGGCGGCATTTCCCGCGAGCAGTGCCTCGTATACGCGTTGCTCGGCCTCCCCGAGACCGAGATCCCGCAGCTCCCCCTGGATCATGCCTGGATTCTCACTCCGTTTTCACAAGCCACACAAGTGGGCGTGCCCACTTGTCAACACGGCTGTCACATTGATCCATTGATGCCCCACGGGTTGCATGGCCATGACGACTTGGATGGTTTCCAGGCACGTGGGAGGGGTCGAATTGCGTACGTCCAGAAGAGGTTCACGCGGATCCACGGCGGCGAGGGGAAGCGGCGCACCGAGGGGGAGCGGCATACCGAGGGGCGCTGCCCTGGCCGCTCTGCTCGGCAGCGCGGCGCTCGTCGTGACCGCGCTCCCGGCCCAGGCGGTCACCCCGTCGGCCGCCGCGCCACGGTCCGAGGTCGTCCCCGGGGACGGCACCGCCACCCCGGCCCTCGTCGACGCGATCTCCGAGCGGGTGGACGCGGGGGCGAAGCCGGCCGACGCGGCCCGCAGCCACCTCGCCGACCGGAAGAGCCGCTACCGGATCGCCGATCCCCAGCGGGATCTGACGCCCGTGCAGTCGCTCACCAGCGGCTCCGAGGAGACGGTGCGGTTCCAGCAGAAGCACCACGGCGTCGAGGTGCTCGGCGGCCAGTACGTCGTACGGATGGAGAAGAAGGCCGGGAAGCGCGTCGTCACCGGCACCTCGGGCAAGTACTTCACCGGGCTGACGACCGGCACCGAGGCGAAGGTCGACGCGGAGCTCGCCGTGCGCCGCGCCGTCGCCACGACCGCGTCCCGGCTCGGTGGCAACACGCTGACCGAGGCCGACGCGGTCCGCGCGAAGGGGAAGAAGTCCGCACGGGCGGCCGCGCTCACCGGTACCGCGCGGGGGCTCGTGGTCATCCCGAAGGGGGCCGGGGTCCTGGCCCAGCACGTCACCGTGCGCGGTACGGACCCGGCCACCGGCGAGCCGGTGCTCCAGGAGGTCTACATCGACGCCGCGGCCGGCTTCCCGGTCCTCCAGTACAGCGGCATCAAGACCCTGACCGCGCCGGACGCGACCTCCGCGGCGGGCACACCCGCGAAGGCCGCCGCCGCCAAGGCCGCGCCGGCCGCCGGGGCGGGCGACGACTTCCCGGGCGTCAAGGGCACCGGTCTGCGTGTCGACGGCAGCAAGGTCCCGCTCGACCTCTACTACGACAGCGGCAACGACAAGTACCTCATGGAGGACTACTCCCGGCAGTGGGACACCAGCAAGGGTGTACTCGCCACCTGGGACGCCCAGGGTGTCGACGTCGGCGAGGCGTCCGGCCGCTGGCCCAGCGGGATCAGCGTGTTCAGCCACCCCACCAGTGACTTCGGCAAGGAGGCCGGCCAGTCCGGCGCGACGGACGCGCACTGGGCGGCCGGCCAGGTCTACGACTACTACAGGAAGCATCACGGCCGGGACAGCCTCGACGGCCGCGGCATGAACATCAACTCGCTGGTCGGGGTGACCCTCAACGGCAGGCCGTACGTCAACGCCTTCTGGGACGGCCAGAAGATGGTCTACGGCAGCGGCGACAGCGAGTACAAGCCGCTCTCCGCCGACCTCGACGTGGTCGGCCACGAGATGACCCACGGCGTCGTCGAGAGCACCGCGAACCTCGTCTACGCGGGCCAGTCCGGCGCGATGAACGAGGCGATAGCCGACTACTTCGGCAACGCCATCGACGTCACCGCCTCCGGCACGGCCATGGACGACCCGGACGCGGGGCTGATCGGCGAGGACCTGTGCCGTACCACCGCGCCCCGCGCCTGTGCCTTCCGTGATCTCAACGACGGCGCCACCACCTCGAAGAACCACCTCGGCGTGGCCTTCTCCACCGACAACGGCGGTGTGCACCTCAACTCCACGATCTACTCCGGCGCCCTCTGGGACATCCGCGAGGACCTCGGTGCCGAGCTCGCCGACAAGATCGCCTACCGGGCGCTCGACTCCTATCTGACCCCGCTCGACGGCTTCACCGAGGGGCGCAACGCCACCATCGCGGCAGCCCGGGAGCTGGGTGTCACGGCGAAGCAACTGGCGGTCGTCAAGCGGTCGTTCGACGCCCATGGCATCGTCCCGGGCTGGGAGAAGGCGCTCGGCGTCGACTCCGACAAGCTCTTCGGCAAGCTCAACATCGCCGGAACGGGCGTCGGCGCGGGCGGCGGCTGGTGGGCCACGTCCAAGTCGAACGACGACGGCTCGGAGCCGTACTCCGTCTACGCCGGACGCACCGACGGCAAGGGGGCGCCCAAGCTGATCAGCCCCAACGACGGCCGCTACCACGTGTATCCGGCGACCGACGGCAAGACCGTGGTGTGGGCGGCGTTCGGTGACACCGGCGTCGACATCCTGAGCCGCCCGATCGCGGGCGGTCCGGTCAAGACCGTCTGGACGTCCTTCACCGGCGTCGAGGGGCTGCGGGTCGACGGCGACCTGGTGGTCTTCACCGAGTACGACCCGTTCGGCAGCCAGCACGTCGGCTATGTGAACACCCGGACCGGCAAGCAGGCCTACGTGGACGGTGGCAAGTACTACCTCTCCACCGCGGTCGGATCCGTCAAGGGCTCCACGATCGCCTACGGGAAGCTCTACCCGGGCGAGAACGAGTACGAGCTGGGCGTCGAGGTGCTCGACGTGACCACCGGGAAGACCAAGCTGCTGCCGCAGAGCGGGACACCGCAGGCGCTCGGCCAGACCGCGGTCACCAAGGACTCCGTGGTGTGGCTGGTCGACGAGGTGGCGGACCGGGGCCAGTTCGCGGTGCGCCGGTCGAACCCGGACGGCACCGGGCTCAAGGACATCAGCCCGGAGACCGGTGACGGCGCGCTCTTCGCGTACGACCTGACGGCGTCCGACGACGCGGTCACCGTGACGGCGCAGACCCCGGACACGGTGTACCGCAACGAGACGCTGCCCAAGCTGTGGCAGCTGACCCCGGACGGATCGCGTGTCCAGCGGGTCTCCTGCAACCGTGGCGAGCAGTCGTCCGCGGCGGCCGACGGCGGCAGGCGGGTGGTGTGGATCGACGGCACCACCGGCTGGACCGACCTGGTGACGCGGGAGCGGCCCGCGGGCAACTGCGGCTGACGTACCCCCTGCCCGGCAGGACCCCCGGCGCACCCGTGCCGGGGGTCCCCGGGTGTCCGGCCCGGCCGCTCAGGGACGGTAGATGGTCCCGGGGACCGGCTCGGCGGGAGCCATCAGCTGCGGCACGGTGACGAAGGTGTAGCCCTGCTTCTTCAGTGCGTCGATGATGCCGGGCACCGCGGGCACCGTGCCCTTGTAGATGTCGTGCAGCAGGATGACGCCGTCCTTGCTCGCCTGGTCCAGGATGCGCTTCTTGATCAGCGCCGAGTCGGTCGTGGAGTAGTCCTTCGCGGTGGCGCTCCACAGGATCTGGGAGAGCCCCAGGTCCTTGCTGATGTCCGAGACGGTGTCGTCGGTGCGGCCCTGCGGCGGGCGCATGAGGCGCGGCTTCTTGCCGGTGATCTCCGCTATCGCGTCCTGCGTCTTCGCCAGCTCGGCGCGTATCTCGGCCGGCTTGCGGTCCGTCAGGACCTGGTGGGTCCACGTGTGGTTGGCCACCTCGTGCCCCTCGGCGGCGATCCTGCGCACGGTGTCGGGGTGCTTCTTGACGTGGTTCTTGCCCAGCAGGAAGAAGGTCGCGTGCACCTTCTTCTCCTTGAGGATGTCCAGCAGGTGCGGGGTGTCCTCGCCCGGTCCCGCGTCGAAGGTCAGCGCTATGCACTTCGCCTTGCGGCAGTCCACCGGGCCGAAGGAACCCTTGGCGTCGGAGCCCGCGTCACCACGCGCCGAGGCCGGCGCGGTGGTCTGCATGGAGCAGCCGCTCAGCGTCAGGGTGAGCGCCGTCACAAGGGCGGCGGCCAACCCCGTACCGATCGACTTCGTCTTCATGGACAAGGCGGGTCACTCCTCCGTGGCTGAACAGGGCGCGCGGTGTGCGGCAGAGAAGGACTATACATAGCGTGTATACGTCGAATGCATAAGGGGTCCGCTGCTGCCCCGGAGGGCGAAATCCCTGGTCGGAGGGGTGAAAGCGAAGAGCCCCGGTGGATCACCGGGGCTCTGCTGGGTGAAGCGGTGCGGCGGGCGGGCTCAGCCGTTGGCGAGGGCCTGGACGCGGTCGAGGGCGCCGTTGAAGCGGTCGTGGTCGCCGACGGTGGGGCCGGACGAGGTGTACTGCCATATCGTGTAGAAGCCCCAGCCGGCCGGGAGCTCGCCGACCGTGGAGTCGTAGCGGGCCACCCACAGCGGGTTGGTGGCGCCGAAGCCCGCGTTGTTCCCGGTGCAGGTCTTCCACCAGCTGGTGGCGGTGTAGATGACCGCGTCGCGTCCGGTGCGCGCCTTGTACGTGTTCACGAAGTCGCGGATCCAGGAGACCATGCCGGCCGCGGTCTTGCCGAAGCACTGGTCGCCGTACGGGTTCCACTCGATGTCGAGCACACCGGGCAGCGTCTTGCCGTCCCGCGACCAGCCGCCCCCGTGGTCCACGAAGTAGTTGGCCTGGACGGCGCCGCTCGTGGTGTTCGGGGTGGCGAAGTGGTACGCGCCGCGGATCATGCCGACGTTGTACGAGCCGTTGTACTGCTGCGCGAAGTACTCGTTCGTGTAGTACGTGCCCTCGGTGGCCTTGGTGTAGGCCCACTTCACGCCGCTGTTCCAGAGCGTCGACCAGTTGACGTTGCCCTGGTGGCCGGAGACGTCCACGCCTTCGGTCTGGACGGCGCGGGTGTCCCGCGGCAGTCCGCCCTGGCCGTCGTGGGCGACGACGCCCATGCCCATCGTGGCCGTGCCGCGGGCGGGCTTCTTGGCGGCGGCCGGGTCATGGGTGCCGGCGGCGCTCGCCGCGCCGGGCAGGGTGAGCAGGAGGGAGAGGGCTGCGAGCAGGGTTCCGGCCGCCGCGAAGCGCGAGCGGCGGGACGCCTTGGAAGTGGATCTGAGCACCGGCATGGGGAATGCCTCCGAGGACGTGGTGGGGGGACGTGCTGATCCCAGGGGGCGCCGGGCGCACCCCCTGTGACATGTAATGGTGTGAACATGCCATGCATGACGCTACGCACGTAGACCCGTGCTGCGGAAGGGGGCCTGGTCGCTGCCGTTGGTCTACGCCTACGAAATACTGGCGGAGCTGCGGCGATGACCAGCGGCGAAAGAAATTTTCAGCGACAGGAAAGCTCACGAGGGGTGTTGACGTGCACGGGAGCGAAAGCGGTAGTGAACCCGGCGCGACCGGGGGGAGTGGTGTGGACCACGCATTCCTCGCCCTGGAGCGGGAGTTGGCCGTCTTTCTGCGCCGGGCACGTGCCAACTCGGGGGAGATGGCACGCGAGGTCCACCCGGAACTGGAGGCCGCCGCGTACGGACTTCTCGTCCGGCTGGAGTCTGCGGGGCAGCAGCGGGCCACCGATCTCGCAGCCTACTTCGGGGTGGGCAAGGCGACCATGAGCCGTCAACTGCGCGCCCTGGAGGACCTCGGACTGGTGGCCCGTGAACCCGATCCGGCCGACGGCCGGGCCTTCCTCGTCCACCTCACCGTCGAGGGGCTGGCCCGCTACCGCAGTGTGCGTGACGCCCGCCGTGAGCGCTATGTCCGCAAGCTCGACGACTGGGACCGGGCCGAGGTGGCCGAACTGGCCAGGCTGCTGCACCACTTGAACGCCCGAGCCGAGGACTGACGCCCACCGGCCGGCCTCCCGGTGTGCCGTCACAGCACCGCGTAGACCGCCGTCGCGTCGTCGTGCGTCTTGCTGCGGCGCAGACGCACGCGTCCGGTGTCCGCGTCCTCCAGGGCCCTGACCCGGTCGATCAGCGCCTGCGTCCCTTCCTTGTGGAGGATGCCGAGGCAGTCCGCCCAGTCGCCCTCGTGGAACATCTCGGTCCAGCGGGCCGACCCGTCGGTCAGTGCGGCGATGGCCCGCACCTGGTCGCGCGGGGTGCGCCCGGTGACCGCGCGGGCCGCCACGGAGGGGTCTGCGGCGGCGGTGAAGAAGCCGCCCTCCTTGTTCCGCACCCGGGCGTCGGTGATCGCCTCGGTGCTCAGCGAGCCGGGCGGCAGCCGGTCGAGCCGGTCGTCGAGCAGGGGGCGCACACTTCCGTCGTGCGCCTCGAACAGCAGTACGGAATCGGAGAGCACCAGGTGTTCGACCTCGCGGTCGTCCCAGCGCGCCATGACGACCGTCGCCTGAGGTGTGCGCACGTGAGAAAGGTCACACAGGGAACGGTGCGTGTCGGCGGTGCGCCGGATGGACACTGCCAGGATCTCCTGAAGAGTCAGATCCCGCCGTGAACCGGACAGTTCGACCAGCGCGCCGCCCAGCCGGGCGGTGAACCAGGGGACCGAGTGCACACAACCGTCGTCCCCCCGGGGCGGGGTCACTCCGTCGAGCAGGATCAGCGCCCCGCCCTGGCCGGAAGCGGGAAGTGCGGTGGCGACCCAGTCCTCGTTCGGGCGTTCCGGGCTGCCGGGGGCGGTGGCCAGTTCGATGCGCATGCGGCCAGTCTGCACGACCCCTTCACGAGCCCTGCACCCGCCCGGGATTGGCCTGCACCAGCAGGTCAGACGAGTGCCCGGAGCGGAAGGAATGACTCCGTGGGGCGTGCGGGCGGGCATCCTGCCAAAGCCTGCGCGGAAGTTCCAGCCGACGGACCAGGTGTGGCCGAAGACCCTCCGGGGCAAACTTGTTCGCCAACTCCGGAGTGTTGTTCACTCGTTCAGGTGGCGGAGTGGTTGATGCGCGCCCCCCTCTCAAAAGCACTGGAATGGTCGGAAGCCGTACCAGGGGTCGGGGCGCTCGTTACATGTGACCGTGCGTCACCTCTGCTTCAAGGGCGGACGAGTCAAGATTGCGAGCACCGGTGCAGAAGAAGCGGCCTCGGAGCAAGGGCAGCAAGCAGCGCGGTTCCGGGGCGACGCCACCGGCACCTGCCGAGAGCGAGGGCACCCGGCGCACCGTGCGCGTACGGAGCCGGCTGGTCGCCGGTGTCGCGGTCGTCGGTATCACCGTCATCGCCGCGGGCACGCCCGCGATCCTCGCCGCCTCCTCCGAACTGAACGAATCGCAACGGCTGGTCACCCTCGCCGAGCTGAACCAGCAGGCCCTCGCCCTCGCCCACGCCCTCGCGGACGAGCGCGACGAGGTCACCGCCCGGATCGCCGCCGGACGTGACGGGAAGTCCGGCGCGACGGACGGCAAGGACGACTCGCGCGGCCGGAGCGCCCGCGTCGACCAGCAGGTCGACGAGATCAGGGGCACGGCCCCGGAGGCACTGCGCCGCGACCTCTCCACCATCCCCTCCCTGCGCCGCGACGCGCTCAGCGGCAAGGGCACGGCACTGGAGGCCCACCAGGCCTACTCCGAGGTCATCGCCAAGCTCCACGACCTCGCCGACGAACTCGCCGAGAAGACTCCGCCGCGCGCGGCCGAGGCCACCCGCGCCCCGCTCGCCCTCGGGCAGGCCACCGAGCAGGCCTCCGCCACCCGCGGTCTGCTGATCGCCGCGCTCTCGGTGCCCCGCAAGGACCCGGTCCCGCAGACCGACCCGCTGACCGGGCTCCCGATGCAGCCCCAGGACAGGGGCA
Source organism: Streptomyces sp. NPDC059832 (assembly GCF_042731715.1). Lineage (NCBI taxonomy): Bacteria > Bacillati > Actinomycetota > Actinomycetes > Kitasatosporales > Streptomycetaceae > Streptomyces > Streptomyces sp. NPDC059832. The sequence continues at coordinate 117,674 of NZ_JBHWIY010000011.1, forward strand.
GCGACAAGGACGACCGCACCCGTGACGAGCTGAGCGCCGCCGCCCAGCAGGCCCGGGTCCGCGAGCTCGGCTCGCTCGCCGACTTCGACCAGGCCGCGGGCGCCACCGCCCGCGACAAGCTGTCGTCCACCGTCACCGGCCCCGAGGTCAACAGCGCGGAGAAGTACCTCAACTCCCTCACCGACCGCCCCGAGCTGTCGGACTCCGACCAGCAGACCAACCTCAAGAAGGCCGAGGCTGCGCTCTCCGCCCGGATCGACCGGATGCGGAGCGTCGAGTCGGCCCTCGGCACCGAACAGATCCAGCGCCTGGAGCAGTTGCGCGACGACGACGTCACCGCGCTCGAACTGCGCATCGCGCTGCTCGGCGGCTGTCTGCTGATCGCCGTCGGCGTCTCCACCGCCGTGGCCCGCACCCTCACCCAGCCGCTCGCCGTCCTGCGGATCGGCGCCGCCCGCCTGGCCACGGAGCCCGACACCGCCGAGCCGATCCGCTACACCGGTCGCAACGACGAGTTCGCCCAGGTCGTACGGTCCCTCAACAGCCTGCACGGCAAGCTCCAGGGGCTCCTCCACGAGTTCAACGGCCGCTTCGAGAGCCTGCAGACCGAGCGCGCCGAGCTGATCGCCGGGCGCGAGGCCCTCACCGTCCAGCGCGCCGAGCTCCAGGTCCTGGCCTCCGACCTCACCGGCCAGCTGGAGCGGCTGAAGAACACGGTCCACCACACCTTCGTCAACCTCTCGCTGCGCACCCTCGGCCTGGTCGAGCGCCAGCTCGGGGTCATCGAGAGCCTGGAGGAGCGGGAGCACGACCCGGAGCGGCTCGCCACCCTCTTCAAGCTCGACCACATGGCCACCGTCATGCGCAGGCACAGCGAGAACATGCTGGTCCTCGCGGGCGCCGAGCACGGCCACGGGCACGCGGGGCCGATCCCGCTGGTCGACGTGTTGCGCGCCGCCGTGTCGGAGATCGAGCGGTACGAGCGGGTCACCATCCAGTCCCTGCCGCCGCACGCCCAGATCGCCGGCTTCGCCGCCGACGACCTCAGCCACCTCGTCGCCGAACTCCTGGAGAACGCGACCTCCTTCTCGCCGCCGGACTCCCACGTCCAGCTCTCCGGCTGGCTGCTGGAGAGCGGCGAGGTGATGCTCTCCGTGCAGGACGAGGGCATCGGGATGTCGGCCGCGCGGATGAGCGAACTCAACACCCGGCTGGGCGACCCCACCCTGTTCGATGCGGGCGAGCCGGACGACAAGGGGGCGCCCGGGGCCGGTCTCGGCCTCCAGGTCACCTCCCTGCTGGCCGCGCGCCACGGCGTACGGGTCCAGCTGCGCGACCACAAGGGCAGCGGGGTCACCGCCGTCGTCGTCCTGCCCCAGGCCCTGCTGCCGAAGGCGCCCCCGGCCGCCACCCCGCCGCCGGTGCAGATCCCCGGGGAGGCGCCCGCGCTGAACCTGCCGGGATCGGTCGCCGAGGCCAACTCCAACGCACTGCCGGGCCGTACGCTCGGCCTGCCCGGGGACCCGCTGATCGCCGCCGCCGAGCAGACGATCCGCGAGGCGGGCGCCGAGCCGGCACCCGCCGCTCCTCCCGCACCCGCCGTCACCCCCGCGCCCGCCCCGGCCCGGACGGAGGCCCCGGCCACGACGGAGCTTCCGGTCGAGGCGGAGTCCGAGGTCACGATGCAGGTCCGGCTCCCGGTGGTGCCGGAGTTCGCGGACGTACCCGAGAGCAGGGCGCCCGACCCCTACGCCATCGGCCCCGACCGCCATGAGCACGTCGCGGACGAGACCCCGGAGCCGTACACCGCCGCCCCGGCCCCCGCTCCCGCGCCGACCCCCACACCCGTGGCCGACGCACTGCCCGGCCCCCGGCAGCCGGAACAGCAGCCGCAGCCGCAGCAGGCCGAACGCATCACGGACAAGGGGCTGCCCAAGCGCACCCCCAAGGTCGTCAAGCCCACCGCTGCACCCACCACCGAGCGCAAGGGCAGTCTGGACAAGGAGGCGCTGCGCCGTCGGCTCGGCGGCTTCCACCAGGGCGCGAAGGACGGCCGCCGGGACGTCGAGGCGGAGATCGCCGAGATCACGGCCACGCAGTCCCTCCCGGGAGCCACCGGACCAGGTGGACACCCCGTACGTACCGATCAGACGGATGAGACGGGGGACACAGTCGAGGAGGCACGCAGTTGACTGCGCCCAGCACATTCGGGCTGAGTACCGAGGCCCGTAACCTTCACTGGTTGCTGAGCAATCTGGTGGAGGAGGTGCCAGGGGTCCACTCGGTCACCGTCGTCTCGTCCGACGGACTGATGCTGCTCTCCTCCGACCCCGGCCATCTGGTCGCCCGGAGCACCGGCGGGCAGGACGGCCCCAAGGGCTCCAGCGCCGACCTGGCGACCATCGTTTCCGGCATCGGCAGCCTCACCATCGGCGCCGCCAAACTGATGGACGGCGGCGGCGTCAAGCAGACGATGGTCGCCATGGACGAAGGCAGCGTCTTCGTCATGTCGATCAGCGACGGCTCGCTGCTCGGTGTGCACGCCACCCCGGACTGCGACATGAGCGTCATCGCCTACCACATGGCGCTCTTCGTCGGCCGGGCCGGACATGTACTCACCCCCGAACTCCGCAGTGAACTGCGCAAATCGATGGAGAGCACCCAGTGAAGCCCGCTGCTGAACCCGCCCGCAGGCTCCCCGTCCGCGGGTCCGACCGAAGGCCCGCACGGGTCCGCCCGTACTCGCTCACCGGCGGACGCACCCGCTTCGGCCACGTCCTGCTCGTCGAGACGTTCGTCGCCGCGCTCGAAGCGCCCGAGGAGCGCCGGGAGCTGACCAACGGCAACCTGGCCGGCCGCGTCATGCCGGAACTCCAGGCCATCGTCGAAATCTGCCGCCGGATGCGTACGGTCGCGGAGATCTCGGCCCTGTTGAAGATGCCGCTCGGCGTGGTCCGGGTGCTGCTCAGCGACTTGGCCGACCAGGGAAAGATCCGCGTGTACGGGACCGGTCACGGCACCGGCCAGCCCGACCGCGCACTGCTCGAAAGGGTGCTCAATGGACTCCGCCGTCTCTGAGTCGCCGCTCTTCGCCCCGCGGCAGCCGGGCGCCAGGGACCAGGCCGAGGAGTCGCTCCAGGCCTGGCAGTTGGACCACACCAGGGCCCCCATCGCCACGAAGATCGTGGTCGCGGGCGGGTTCGGCGTGGGCAAGACGACCTTCGTCGGGTCGGTCTCCGAGATCACCCCGCTGAAGACCGAAGCGATGATGACCCAGGCCAGCGAGGAGACCGACGATCTCTCCGCGACGCCCGACAAGGTCACCACGACCGTCGCGATGGACTTCGGCCGGATCACACTCGACGACGACCTCGTGCTGTACGTGTTCGGCACACCGGGCCAGCAGCGCTTCTGGTTCATGTGGGACGACCTGGTGCGCGGCGCGATCGGCGCGGTCGTGATGGCCGACACCCGCCGGCTCGCCGACTGCTTCCCCGCCCTCGACTACTTCGAGAGCTGCGGGCTGCCGTACATCGTCGCCGTCAACCACTTCGAGGGAACACCCGGGTTCGAGGCCGAGGACGTACGGGAGGCCCTGACGGTCCCGCCGCACGTGCCTGTTGTGATCATGGACGCGCGCAACAAGATCACCGTCATCGAGTCGCTGCTGGCCCTGGTGGGCCACGCTCTCGATGCCACCCCGGCCTAGGCCGTGCCGTCGGACCGCCGGCTGCCGCGCGACATCCGACGACACGACCCAGCTACACACAACGGAGAACCGCGATGCGGAAGATACTCATAGTCGGAGCCGGCCAGTCCGGACTCCAGCTGGCCCTCGGACTGCAGTCCCGCGGGTACGAAGTCACCCTGATGTCCAACCGCACGGCCGACGAGATCCGCTCCGGCCGGGTCATGTCGACGCAGTGCATGTTCCACACGGCGCTCCAGCACGAGCGTGACTACCAGCTCAACTTCTGGGAGTCCCAGGCCCCGCACATCGAGGGTCTCGGTGTCTCGGTCGCCGCGCCGGACTCCTCGCGCGCCGTCGACTGGGTCGGCAAGCTGGACGGCTTCGCCCAGTCCGTCGACCAGCGCGTGAAGATGGCCGGCTGGATGGAGACCTTCGCCCAGCGCGGCGGACAGCTCGTCATCCACGGCGCGGCCGTCTCCGACCTGGACTACTTCTCCCGCACCTACGACCTGGTGATGGTCTCCGCGGGCAAGGGCGAGCTGGTCTCGATGTTCGGCCGGGACGCCTCCCGTTCGCCGTTCGACGCCCCGCAGCGCGCCCTGGCCGTCGCGTACGTCCACGGCATGGGCCCCCGCCCGGAGCACCCCGACTACGACGCGGTCCGCTGCAACCTGGTCCCCGGTGTCGGCGAGCTCTTCGTGATGCCGACGCTGACCACGTCCGGTCGCGCCGACATCCTGTTCTGGGAAGGCGTTCCGGGCGGCCCGCTCGACGTGTTCCAGGGCATCAAGGACCCCTCCGAGCACCTGGCGAAGACGCTGGAGCTCATGGAGCGGTTCACGCCGTGGGAGTACGCCCGCGCCACCAAGGTCGAACTGACCGACGCCAACGGCACCCTGGCGGGCCGCTACGCTCCGACCGTCCGCAAGCCGATCGGCCGGCTGCCCGGCGGCGGTCTGGTGCTCGGCGTCGCGGACGTCGTCGTCGCCAACGACCCGATCACCGGCCAGGGCTCCAACTCGGCCTCCAAGTGCGCCAACGCCTACCTGGACTCGATCATCGAGCACGGCGACCGGGAGTTCGACGCGGAGTGGATGCAGGCCACGTTCGACCGTTACTGGGACACCGCGCAGCACGTCGTGAAGTGGACCAACGCGATGCTCGGCGTACCGCCGGAGCACGTGCTGAACCTGATCGGCGCCGCCGGCCAGCTCCAGCCGGTCGCCAACCGCTTCGCCAACGGCTTCAACAACCCGGCGGACTTCGACAACTTCTTCTTCGACCCGGAGAAGACCAACGCGTATCTCGCCGAGGTCTCCGGGGCGGCGCAGACCGCCTGACCGACGACAGCGGGGCCGGGACCTGTCGGACATCCGACCGGACCCGGCCCCGCTGTGGTTCCCGCTCCGCGCCGCCTACTGCCCGGAGCCCGTGGGGGCCGACGACGAGCCGTACCCCGCGTCCGAGCCGGAGGAAGCCCCCTGCGGGAGCTGCGGCGGCCTGTACGTGGACAGTGGCGCGCTCTGCGGGTCGGGCCGTACGGCGCCGAGCAGCGGATTCGACGCCACCGGCGAGATCTTCACCCGCGAGCCCGGCCGGGGCGCCTGCACCACCAGACCGTTGCCGATGTACATCGCCACATGCGTGGCCTTCGGGAAGTAGATCACCAGGTCACCCGGGCGCAGCGCGTTCGTCGGCACCTTCCGCAGCTGCCGCCACTGTTCCTGCGACGTCCGCGGAATGACCCGGCCCGCCTTCGCCCAGGCCTGCGAGGTGAGCCCCGAGCAGTCGAAGGAGTCCGGCCCCTCCGCGCCCCACACGTACGGCTTGCCGACCTGGCCGATCGCGTACTTCACCGCCTCGCCGCCCGCCTCGGACGGCGGCCGCGTCGAGGACAGCGCCCCCGAGGCGACCAGGGCGCCCTGGGCCTTCTCCATGTCCCGCTGTTCGAGCCGGGACAGCTCGGTGAGCTGGGGGCCGGAGAGCTTGGCCAGCATCGAATCGACGGCCTTCAGCCGCGACCGGACCGTGTCCCGCTGCTTCTTCTGCTTCGAGGCCAGCACCTGCTGCCGGTCGAGGACCTTGCGGGACTCGGTCGCCAGCTCGTCGGCGTGCTTCTCGGCGCCGGTGAGCCGCTTCACCGTCGCCGCCCGCCCGGCCGCCGCGCGCCGGATCACATGCTCCTGGTCCAGGAGGTGTTCGGGGTCCCGGGACAGCAGGAGCCGCATGTACGCGGAGAAGTCGGATCGGCCCTGGTACTGCTCCCGGGCCAGCCGCCCCGCCTCGTCGCGGCTGTCGGCCAGCGCGGTCCGGGCGGTGACGAGAGCGATGTCGAGCTTCTTCGCCTGTGCCGCGCGCTTCTTCAGCTCGGCGGCGGTCCCGTTGTACGTCTCGGTGGCCTCCTCGGCCTGCTGGTACAGCTGCCGCAGCTCGGACAGGAGCTGGGTGACGCTCCTGTTCGTACTCGTGGGCGTGGACCCCGCAGCGGGCGGCACGGGCGCGGCGGCCGCCGGCGAGGTCACGACGAGCGCGGCCAGGGCGGCGGTGCAGACCGGACGCAAGACTCCGCCTGACACAACATCACCTCCGGTGACGGGGCGATCACGGAAATGCCCCATGAGTGGGCGCAACGCGTCAATACGGTCACCCGGTGTCCGGAGATGCAAGAACCGCCCGGTGTGGCGGCAGGCGGGTTCGCCCGGAAGGCCGTGGGCGGGCTTCGGCCGGATTCCAGGCGGTGCCGACCGCTCGCTGCGCGACGCCGACCGGTCTCTAGGCGACCGGGAACGCGTAGAAGATCCGGTCGCGTTGTACGACGGCCGTCCGGCCGGCCATCAGTACCCGGTACGGGGCGGTGACCGTGGGACCCTTCGGGTCCTGGGCGCCGATGTCCTGGAACTTCCACAACCGCCGCCCGTCCGCGGCGGCGAACGCGGTGACCTGGGAGCCGTCCGCGGCCAGCAGGGTGCGGCCGGTCGTGCTGAGGGTGACGGCGGGGGCGGCGGTGGTGATCGCCGCCTCCGTCGAGCGGCGCCAGCGCAGCCGCCCGGTCTCCCGCTCGACCGCGCCCACTTCCTGGTTGCGGTTGGTGGTGTGCAGCACGGTCCCGGTGACGACGGGGGTGCCGTACGGGGTCCCGCCGCTGCCGTTCAGCGTCCACTTCGGCTTGCCTGCCGGGGTCTCGAACGCCTGGAGATCGTCGCCCACCGCCGCGTACAGCAGGCCCCGGTCGTCGCCCATGGCCGCCGCGTCCGGGGCGACCGTGCCGAACTGCTTGCTCCACAGCGCCTTGCCGGTCCTGCGGTCGAAGCTCCGGAAGACGGCCTTGCCCTTGGCGGCCCTGACGTCGCCGGGGGCGAGCGTGGCCGGGTTCTGACGTACGACCAGGTCGTTCTGCCGGACCGCGATCAGCCGGTGGCCGGGGGTGGCGGGGCCGCGTCCGGCGGGTACCGGGGTACGCCACAGCTGCTCGCGCCGCACGATGTCGTACGCGAAGAGATAGGCCCTGACGATCTGCTTGTCCTTGCCGCGCTTCTTGCCCTTCTTCGGCGGCGGCGCCTTGACGGTGGCCTTCTCGGACCCGGTGAACCAGATCACCGGCCCGGACGAGCCGACGAACTCCGGCGCCGAGAGCTTCGGCGTCTCGGCGGACAGGTCCGCGTGATCCGCCCGGTGCACGGTCTTTCCGTCCTTCGGCGACAGCCAGAGGAACCCGGAGGGGGCGGCGACGAAGCAGAGGTCCTGGCCGGCGAGGAGGGCGGCCCGCCCCTCGGCGGCGTCCGTGTTCTGCCAGACCCGGCGTCCGGTGCGCAGGTCCACGGCGGTCGCGCCGTTCTTGGTGGTGAGCACCAGCAGCCGCTCGTTCCAGACGGCGGTGGTGAGCGGTGCCGGTTCCGCCGCCGGGTGCGTGTACACCCAGCGGGGTTGCGGCGGCAGCCCCGCGACGGTGGGACCGCCGTGGCTCGGCGCGGGCTTGGGGTCGTCCGTGTCCCCTCCGCCACTGCCCAGCGCCAGCACACCGCCGCCACCGACGACCAGTCCGGCGGCCCCGGCGGCGAGGCCGATCAGCAGACCGCGCCGGTCCACGGCGGGGGAGGGGGCGGTGGCGCGATTCGTGGGGATCGGCAGCGGGCGGGGGGCCACCGGGACCATGGGCGGAGGTACGGCGGGCACCCCGCCGGGCAGAGCCGGAGTGGGTCCGGCGGGCGGGGCCGGAGCAGGGGCGGCGGGGCGGCCGGTGAGTTCGGGAGGGACGGACAGCTGGGTCGTCGGCCGGTCGGTCCTCGGGGCATGGCGCCCGATGTCCCCGAGCTGAGCGGTCTGCGTGTCCGGGGCCGGGACGGGGGTCGGGGCGGGGACGGGTACCACCGCGTCGGTCGGCTCACCGGCCGAACCACCGGCCACCGCGTCGGTCGGCTCACCGGCCGAACCACCGGCCACCGCGTCCACCGGCGCACCGGCCGCGACCGTCTCCCGTACGCGCACCCCCTGCTCCGCCGCCGCGGCCGCCAACGCCTCCGGTAGCCAGCCGCCCTTCGCCAGGCCCGCCGCCCCCTCCAGGGCCAGCTCGGCCGCCACCGTCCCGGCGCTCGGCCGGTCGGCCGGGTCCTTCTCCAGGCAGCGGGCGATCAGGTCGCGCAACTCCTCCGGGACCGCGCCGAGTTCGGGGGCGGTGCGGGCGATTCGCTCGGCGCCCTCGGCGGCCGGGCCGTCGGCGAGCGGGGTCGTGCCGGTCGCCGCGTACGCCAGCAGCAGGCCCAGCACGAAGAGATCGGAAGCCGGTCCGGGCTCCTCGCCCTCGACCTGCTCCGGGGTGAGATAGCCGAGCCGTACGGACAACTGCCCGCCGGGCCGGGCCTCCGCGGCGGCAGCGGCGCCCAGCGGGCCGAACGCGGTGAGCCGCGGCCCGTCCTCGGCCAGCAGCACCGTCCGGGGGGCCAGACCCTGGAGCACGGCTCCGGTGGCGTGCACCCGGGAGAGGGTCTCGGCGAGGCCCGCGCCCAGTATCCGCACGGCGCGCTCGGGAAGCGGTCCGGTGGCGTCGATCGCCTCGGAGAGCGTCAGCGCGGGTACGTACGGGCCCGCCGTCCACAGCAGCTCTTCGTCCGGGGCGTCGTCCGGGCCGCCCAGCCGGGGCTGGACCCAGCCTCCGGCCAGCCGGTCCGCGATGCGGGCCTCCGCCTGGAAACGGCGCCGGAACGCGGGCAGCGCGGCGAGTTCGGGGCGGGCGGCGGTGATCACCACCGCGTCCTCGGAGGCCGTATCGTGCGCGAGGTACTGCACACTGCTCGCGGTCCCGCGCAACCGCGCCAGCACGGTGTACGGGCCGAAGCGGCGTGGATCGTCCTGACGCAGCGCCTCCATGGCGCACCCCCTCGCTGACCGTGCCTGGGCACCAGAGCGTCGATCTTAGACCGACCGGCCCCCGCTCCATCGGGCCCCTTACCCTCAGTCCGGCTTCGACCAGGGCCACTTGGGGCTGTGCCGCTCGCGGCCCCCGGGAGCGTACTCGTACACCCAGCCGCGCGGGAGCCCCAGCCGCTTGGAGTGACCGGCCGGCACCCTGCGGTACGCGTACACGGTCGCGGGACCGCCGTCGGCGGCCGGTACCGGGACCTCGTACCACTTGGGCGGATGGCCGGTCGGGCCGACAAGGACGGGCAGTACCCGCCCGTCCAGGGGCCCGCCGGTGAAGGTGGTGTTCTCGCTTCTCACCGTTCCAGTCTGACCGATCAGCCGTTCTGGGGCAGCAGATGGGCCGCCTCGCCGAGCACCGGTACCAGCAGCTGCGCCAGCCGTCCGGCCGGACCCGCGGCGGTCTCCAGCGGCAGCAGCGCCGCCACCGCCGACGCGGTCTCCGGATCCGTCGCCGCCGTGGCGGCCAGCAGCACGATCAACTGGTCGACCAGCCAGTCGCGCAGCTCGGCCGCGGCGGGCCGCTTCCCCTCGTCCAGCCAGATCAGGGACGCCGCCTCGACGGCCGCGATCCAGGTGCGCACCATCATCCGCAGCCTCGGGCCGGCCGCCTCGCCGCTGCCCAGGTGCAGCAGGATCTGCTCGGCCGCCGCCCGACGCACCTCGTCGACGATCGCCGACGTACGGGAGGTCTCGACGACGCAGCCGCCGCGCAGCAGCGCGCTGAAACCGGTGTCGTGCTCGTCGACGAAGGCGAGATAGCGGTCGAGCACCCGCGTGACCCGCTCGGTGGGCGGTCCCACGGGCGGTTCGCCGAAGCACAGGATCAGCTGCTCGGCGGCGGATCTCAGCGCCGCCTCGTACAGCTGCTGCCGCCCGCCGGGGAAGTAGCGGTAGACGAGCGGGCGGGACACCCCGGCGACGGTCGCGACCTCGTCGAGCGAGACCTCGTCGGGGGCCCGGTGGGCGAAGAGGGTGAGGGCCGCACCGAGGAGCTGGGCGCGGCGCTCCTCGACGCCGAGCCTTCGGTACGCGCGGGCCGGCGGCGCGGAGGCGGCAGCAGAGGTCATACGTCGAAGCCTAAGTGGTTGCCTCCGGAAGTCCTTCGGGGATTGACTCCTGAGCCTGTGTCGTGCGTGGTTTCGGGGGCGGCGAGGTAGAGGCCCCCTTGCGCGCGGAAGCCGCTTACTTCGTCACAGCGTTCAACGCGTTCACGATCCCCCGCCCGTAGAACCCGTTGTGGTACTTCGACCCCTTGCACACGGCGTCGATCTTGCCGTCGGAGTCGATGTCGTACGGATCCGTGCACGGCATGGCGTCGGCCTCGGAGTACAGCAGGGCCTTCACCTGTCCGGCGGTGGCGTGCGGGTGCGTCGACCTGATGAGGGCGGCCACCCCCGCGACGTGCGGGGACGCCATCGACGTGCCCGACTTGTAGGCCCAGCTGCCGCCGGGCATCGTGCCGAGGACCCCGGCATCGACGGCCGGCGCGGCCGGGGGCTGGTAGAGGATGGAGTCGCCTCCGGGCGCGGTGACGTCAATGACGTTCAGACCGTAGTTGGAGAACGACGACTTGATGCCCTTCGCGCCGGTCGCGGCCACGGTCACCACACCGGGCAGCTGGGGCGGCATGATCAAGCACTTGTGCGGGTCGATCACGCGGTCGCCCGGCGTGCCGTCGTTCGGGGAGGCGGGGTCGGTGAGGGAGTCCGCGTCCAGGTCGCGGCGCTCGTTGCCCGCGGCTGCGACGTTGACCGTGCCCTTGTGCTCCGCGTACCGCGAGGCCCGGGTGACGGCGTCGACGAGTGCCTTCTGGTCCGGGTCGTCGAGGCAGTTGAAGTTCCAGGGGTCGGTGTAATAGCTGTTGTTGGTGACGTCCACGTGGTGTTCGGCCGCCCAGACGAAGCCGCAGACCACGGCCTCGGTGTAGATGTAGTCCGCCGAGGTGGCCACCTTGATGCCGGCGACCCGCACGCCGGGTGCGACGCCGGTCATGCCGATGCCGTTCTTGGCTGCCGCGATCACACCCGCGACATGCGTGCCGTGGGCGGCGTTTTCCGACGCGCCCGGCCGCCAGGCCCCGTCCGCGGTGTTCGGCTTGCCCGAGGCGCAGTTGACGGACGCCTCGCGGTCGAAGTTCGGGGCGAGGTCGGGATGGGTGTCGTCCACGCCGGTGTCGATGACGGCGACCGTGACGTCGCGGCTGCCGAGCGTCTTCTCGTGCGCCTTGTCCGCCTTGATGGCGGGCAGGTCCCACTGCGACGGCTCCAGGGGGTCCTGGCCTTCGGCCGATTGAGCGCTCGCGGCTTCCTTGGCGCCGAGCATCCGTGTCGCGCCGACCTCGGTCGTCGACTGCGCGGCAAGCGGTGCGTTGCGGGTGGCGCCGGCCGACTGCACGCCCGGAACCTTACGGATGGTCCGGGCGAAGTCGGGGTTCGAGGAGTGGACGACGATCACACCGATCCGGTCGTACGAGATGACGATGGTGCCGCCCGTGTCGACGATGGCCCTCTTCACCGTCGTGGACGGGCCTTTTCCGGTAGCGACGTTGACGATGTAGCTGAGGGAGGTCGCGTCGGCCGTCGTGACCGTCGGGGCCGCCTCGGCCGCCGACACCGTGACGTTGGGCAGGAAGGTGAGGGCGGTCGCCATGACCATCCCCAGCGGAAGGGCGACGAGGCGATGGGAGCGTGAGCGCGGCGCTGTCATAGGAGTCTCCAGTTGGTTCGCGGTACGGGTGGTATGACGCGTGCGGAGGCTCAACGAGTTGATCGGGGGCGGTTACTTGATCGCCCGCAGGGCGTTGGCGACGCCGAAGCCGCAGAACCCGTTCACGCGCTTGCCGCCCGTGCAGGTCGCGTCCACGACCCCGTCGCCGTTGTAGTCGTAGGGGTCCTTCGGGCAGCTCGGGTTGTCACCCCGGGCCTTCAGGAGCGCCTGGAGCTGCGCCGTCCCACGCCGCTCCTCGAACAGGTCGAGCGGCTCGCGCCCGGCGGCTTCGGCGGCCGTCTCGATCGCCTCGACCAGCTGGGCACCGCTCAACGTGGCACGCGGATGCGCGCGCAATTCCGGGCGTACCAACTGCTCCCCGGTGGCCGGATGAATGCCGCTGCGCGAGATCGACGACGAGCTCACCGCCGGCATCCGTGGCCTGCAGGCAACGCAAGGTCGCCTGCGTGAGCTCGCCGCCGGGCAGCTGGCACCGCCGCCCACCGAAGTCGGTGCCCATCTGGAGCGCCTGGCCCGATGGAGATTCACCCCTTGATGGGTGGACCTGCAACGCGACCTGTGGATCCTCGTGTTCGCCACCTACCCGGACCGCGCGATCACGCTGTTTCATGACCAGGCCGAGACCCTGGCCGATCCGGGGCTTCGGCAGCTCTTCCTCGGTCACGACCACGCGCACGGCCTCGACGCCGACGATCCCCGCATCGACGGCCTCGCCCGCCGGATCGCCAAGGCGACCCGGGAACGCTACGGACCCGACGAACTGCCCGAGCCGGATGCAGCCTCTGAGACCCCCGCCCTTGTTCAGGGCACAGTCAACGCCTCGTCCCCGGCATGGCAGCGACTCGACACGCTCATCCGTGCACAACTGGATGCGTGACTCGACGTCGGGGACGTACGGTCCCGGCCTACGTGCGCAAATCAGTCGGCGCGGGCCGCTATCCCCGAGGCAGACGCTGCCGGCGTGGCACTGGATCGCCGATCACGGCTCGGACCCTCACGTCGACCCCCGAAGGACTTCCGGAGCCGACCACTGAGCGAGTCGCGCCGCGGGGCGGCCGGCTCAGGCCAGCAGGCCGGAGCGCTTCCACAGCCGGCGTCCCACCCCGTTCAGCACCCCGATGTCGTCGAAGAAGTCCGTCAGCCGCTTCGCGCCCGACTGCATGACCTCCGCCCGGTGGCCGCTCGCCTTCACCTGGGCGACGGCCTCGTGGCGGTCCAGGCCGACGTTCTCGTACACCTGCGGGTTGACGAAGCAGACGGAGAAGACGCGGGCCGCCTCGCCGCTGCTCAGCCGGGTCAGTTCGCGCTCCCAGCGCGGAGCGGTCACCATCTGGCGGCGCAGCTCCTCGCGGGCGTAGCGGACGTGCCGCGCCTCCTCGACCACATGGATGCGGGTCACGCCCCGCACCAGCGTCTGGACGCGCTCGTCCGGGAAGGTCAGCCGCTGCATCCAGTCGAGGATCTCCTCGCCGAGCAGGGTCGCGGCGAACGAACCGGGGGTGGTGGAGATGGTCTTCAGCACCCGTGCGAGGTTGTGATAGACGCGCGGCACGGGGTAGTCGGGCGACCCGCCCCACTTGATCATGCGGCCGAACATCATCGAGTGCCGGCACTCGTCGGCTATCTCGGTGAGCGCGTAGCGGACGTGATTGCTGGTCACCGGCCGGTCGTAGATGTGCCGGACCAGCAGCTGCATCAGGATGATCTCGAACCAGATGCCCAGCGAGGCGAGCGACGCCGCCTCGTGCCGGGACAGGTCCATCCGCTGCTCCTCGGACATCTTCCGCCACAGCGGGGTGTCGTAGAGCGAGACCAGCTCGGGCGGCCAGAACCACTTGCCGTCCTCGATCGCCGCGTCCCAGTCGAGTTCCTTGTCCGGGTCGAAGGAGTGCTTGGCCGAGGAGTCGAGCAGCCGCTCGGCGATCTGCTCGCGGTCCCGGAGCGGGCCGAGTGCGTCGCGAAGCAGCTGGACGTCGCGTTCGCTCACTGTGGTCATGCTGGAGGCACCTCACACATGGGGTTACCGGCGGTCACCTCTTATGAGACTCCTCGTCAGTAAGGTCGTCAATCCCTTGCGCACGACTTGTTGACCCGGCGTCTACCAACGTGTGAACCTGCCAACTGGAGCAACCGCCAAGGGAATTGCCGAAACATGCCAGGCGAAGGAGCCGTCCGTGTCGACACACGACCTCTACACCACCGCCCCCGAAGCACCGTTGTGGCAGGTACCCGCCTCCGGCGCCGCCCGCTTCAGCTGGGACTACGACGACGGCCGCGAACGCCTGCTCGCCCTCTACCAGAAGGGCAAGGACAAGCAGTGGGACGGCAACAAGCGCATCGACTGGTCCCTGGAGGTCGACCCCGCCGACCCGCTCGGCACCCCTGACGAGGCCCTCACCCTGTACGGCACCCCGCACTGGGCGAAGATGACGGAGAAGGACCGGGGCGAGCTGCGCAAGCACTACACCTCCTGGCAGTTCAGCCAGTTCCTCCACGGCGAGCAGGGCGCCATGGTCTGCGCGGCCAGGATCGTGGAGTCCGTCCCCGACCTGGACGCGAAGTTCTACTCCGCGACCCAGACCATGGACGAGGCCCGGCACGCGGAGATATACGGCCGGTTCCTGCACGAGAAGGTCGGGATGCTCTACCCGATCAACGACAACCTCCAGGGACTGCTCGGCGACACCCTGCGCGACTCCCGCTGGGACATGCCCTACCTCGGCATGCAGGTCCTCATAGAGGGGCTGGCGCTGGCCGCGTTCGGCATGATCCGCGACACGACGACCAAACCGCTGCCCAAGCAGATCCTCGCGTACGTCATGCAGGACGAGGCCCGGCACGTCGCGTTCGGGCGGATGGCGCTGCGCGACTACTACCAGCAGCTGAGCGACGCCGAACTGCGCGAGCGCGAGGAGTTCGTCATCGAGGGCTGCTATCTGATGCGGGACCGGCTCAGCGGCGTCGAGGTGCTGGAGAACTTCGGCATCGGCAAGCAGGAGGCCAAGGACCTCTCCGAGCACTCGGAGTTCCTCCAGCTCTTCCGCAAGCTGCTGTTCAGCCGGATAGTGCCGTGCGTCAAGGACATCGGCCTGTGGGGCGAACGGCTCCAGAAGGCCTACGTCGACATGGGCGTCTTCGAGCTCGGCGACTCCAGCCTGGACCTGCTGATGGCCCAGGACGAGGAGGTGGCCGAACAGCTGGACCGGGACCGGTTCGAGGAGGAGGAACGGGCCAGGGTCGCCGAGGTCGAGGAGGCGATAGCGCAGGGCGCACCGGGAGAGTGAGGGAAGCGGCGCCTTCGCGGTCCACAACGGATGTACGCCGTCGGCCGGTGCGGGGAGTATGGCGGGTATGACGACCCCGACCCCGCCCCTCGCCGCAGGTCCCGCGGCCGCCCGCCGAAGCCTCGAAGGGCTCTCCCTGGGCGATGCGTTCGGCGAGCGATGGTTCCCGCTCTTCCGTGCGCCCCGCCGGGCGTTCAACGAGATCAAGGCGCGCCGCACCCCCGAGGAGCCGGTCTGGCACTGGACCGACGACACCGCCCTCGCCCGTGCCCTGCTGCGCGTCCTCGACGAGCACGGCCGGGTCGAGCAGGACCGTCTCGCGCTCTGCTTCGCCCTCGCCTTCGAGGCGGACCCGGCCCGGGGCTACGGCCACGGCATGCACATCCTGCTGCCCGAACTGCTGGCCGCACCGGCCGACTGGCGCACCCTGGCCCCCGAACTCTTCGAGGGCGGCAGCCTCGGCAACGGGGCCGCGATGCGGGTCGCGCCGCTCGGCGCCCGCTTCCACCAGGACCTCGAACTCACCGCCGGGCAGGCCGCGCTGCAGGCGGCCGTCACCCACGCACACCCGGAGGGGATCGCGGGCGCGGTGGCGGTCGCGGTCGCGGCGGCGCTCTCCGTCCGCGGCGAGCTCACCCTGGCCGAGGTCGCCGGCCGGACCCCGGAAGGGCTGGTACGGGACGGGCTGCGCCGGGCCGTGGACGTACCCTTCGCCACCGAACCGTGGAAGGCGGCCGATCTGCTGGGCAACGGGCAGCGGATCCGCGCCGACGACACGGTGCCGTTCGCCCTGTGGACGGCGGCCCGGCACCCGGACGACCTGGAGGCGGCGCTCTGGGCGACAGCCGAGGGCCTCGGCGACGTCGACACGACCTGTGCCATCACCGGCGGCGTCGTCGGCGCGGCCACCGGGGTCGACGGGGTGCCCGAGCAGTGGCTGCGGCGCCGCGAGCCGCTGGACTGAGGCCGCGCGGGCGGGCCGGCTCCCCTTTCCCGCCCGCCCGCGCACGGGCCGGTCAGCCCTTCGCGGTCATCGCCTCCTCCACCGCACAGGCCATGGCCAGCAGCGGGACATCGGCCCCGCGCTCCGCGACCAGCTGGAGTCCGACCGGGCAGCCGTCCGCGGTGAATCCGGCGGGGACGCTGGCCGCAGGATGCCCACTCAGATTGAACGCCCAGGTCAGCGCGGTCGAGAAGAGCTCGCCCGGACCGTCGTGGCCGTGCGGGCGGTTGGGCGTGGTCGGTGTGAGCAGCAGTGGGGTCCGGGCGAACAGGGCGTCCAGCACGGCGTCGTTCGCGCGCCTGACCTCCACGGCGCGCGCGGACGGCGACCCGCCCCGGACCGCCTGCCACGCCTCTCGCGGGTCGAGCAGCTCGCACGTACGGTCCACGAGCCGTACCACCCCGGCCGCCACGAGCCGCCCCACCGCCCGCCGGACGACCGCCGCGACCTCCGGGTCGACCTCGGCGTACCCCAGATCGGGGCTGAGGACGGCCGGTACGGGCAGGACGGGCGGCACCGGCTCGCAGCCGCCCAGGACGGCGGCCAGATACGTCCGGGCCCCGGCCGCCGACCGGGTCAGCACTCCGGCGGAGGCCAGCCCGGTGCGGTCGGGGGAGGGCAGCAGACCGTTCGTCGTCTTCAGGCCGAACACCCCGCACCACGCCGCGGGGATCCGTACCGACCCCGCCCCGTCGCTGCCGGTCGCCAGCTCCACGAGGTCCGCCGCGACGGCGACCGCCGAGCCCGCCGAGGAGCCGCCCGGGGTGCGGTCAGGGCACCACGGGTTGACCGTGCGGCCGTGGGCACCCAGCCCCCAGGTCTGCCAGTGCGTGCCGGGGCCGGGCACCGAGGTCGCGCCGACCGGCACCCCGCCGGCCTCGATCAGCCGCCGGGCCGCGTACGACCGGATGCCGTTGGGCCCCTTGACCGCGAACGGCATCCCGGCCAGCGGGAGCCCCCGGGCCCGCTCCACGTCGGCGAGCGCCCGCTCCGGCCACACCTCGATGAACGCGCGGAGCCGGGGATCCTCCCGCCCGATGCGCTCCAGCGCCTGGTCCACCCCGATCCGTGCCCGAGCCTCAGCCATCCGGTCAGTCTCGCAGGGCCGCCGCCATGACGGAACGGGCGATCGGGGCCGCGCTGCCGCCGCCGCTGATGTCCGCCCGGTTCGCCGCGGCGTCCTCGACGACCACGGCGACCGCGACGGCCGGCTGTCCCGAGCGGGGCGACTGGGCCCAGGAGATGAACCAGGCGTACGGCCGGCCCGAGTTGTCGATGCCGTGCTGCGCGGTGCCGGTCTTGCCGCCGACCGTCACCCCGTCGATCGCGGCGTTGGACCCGGTGCCGTTCTCCACGACGTCGACCATCATCTCCCGCAGCTGCGTCGCCGTCCGCGGGTTCATCGCCCGGTGGTAGGTGTGCGAGCCGTTCTGGTGGACGGTCGAGCCGCTGTGCGTGGTCGTACGGTCCACCAGATACGGGTACTTGAGGTCGCCCCCGTTGGCCACGGCGGACGCCACCATCGCCATCTGGAGCGGTGTCGCCGTCGTGTCGAACTGCCCGATCGACGACAGCGCCAGCTGGTCCTTGGTCATCTCGGTGTCGAAGTTGCTCTTCGCGACCCCCGAGGGGATCTTCAGCCCGGTGTCGTTGAAGCCGAACTTCCGCACCGCGTCCACCATGCCGTCGAGCCCGACCCGCACCCCCAGGTCCGCCATCACGGTGTTGCAGGAGACCCGGATCGCCTCGGCGAGCGAGGCCTGCTCGCAGCCCCGCGCCTCATTGGGCAGCGTGGTCGACGTACCCGGCAGCACGTACGGGGACGGGGTGCCGGTGTCCGCGTCGGGATCGGTGACGACCTCCGCGTCGAGCGCCGCCGCCGCCGTCACGATCTTGAAGGTGGAGCCCGGCGGATAGGTCTGCCGGATCGCCCGGTTGAGCATCGGCTGGCTCTTCGACGCGTTCAGCAGCGCCCACGCGTCGGTGACGGACGAACCGGTGCCCGAGAGCAGCCCGGGATCGTACGAGGGGGTCGAGACCAGCGCCAGGATCTTCCCGGTGGACGGTTCGACGGCGGCGACCGCACCCCGCCGCCCGCCGAGCCCTTCGTAGGCGGCGCGCTGCATCGAGTCCTTGACGGTCGTGACGACCTTGCCGCCGGGCTGCCGGCCACGGGTGATCTCGTTCCACAGCGGGACCGGGGCGAGCATCGAGTCGGTGCCGGAGAGAATGCCGTCCTCGGCGTTCTCGATCAGGGTCGTGCCGTACGTCTGCGAGGCGTAGCCCGTCACCGGCGCGTACAGCGGGCCTTCGCGGTACGTGCGCTCGTACGTGAGCTGCTCGCCGGTGTTCTTCGAACCGGTCACGGACTTGCCGCCGACCAGGATGTTGCCGCGCGGCTGGTCGTAACGGGCGATCGTCAGACGGCGGTTGGCGGGATTCCTGTCCAGGCTGTCGGCCTCGAAGACCTGGATGCGGGCGGCGTTCAGCAGCAGCGCCACGAGCAGCACCAGACAGAGCGCCGCGGCCCGGCGGATGTAGCGGATCACTGCTCGGCCTCCGTGATCGGCGCGATGATCCCGGTCTCCACCTGACCCGGCTGCGGTCTGCGGGCCTGGTCGCTGACCCGGATCAGCAGCGCCACGATGATCCAGTTGGTGACGACGGACGAACCGCCCTGGGCGAGGAACGGCATCGCCATGCCGGTCAGCGGGATCAGCCCCATCACCCCGCCCGCGATCACGAACACCTGGAGCGCCAGGATCGAGGCGAGACCGATCGAGAGCAACCGCCCGAAGGGGTCGCGCAGGGCAAGGCCGGCCCGGTAGCCGCGGGCCACCAGCAGCGCGTACAGCAGGAAGATCGCGGTCAGCCCGGCCAGCCCGAGCTCCTCGCCCGCCGTCGCCAGGATGAAGTCCGACTTGGCGGCGAAACCGATGAGGATGGAGTGGCCGAGGCCGAGCCCCGCGCCGAGCATCCCGCCCGCGGCGAACGCGAACAGCGACTGGGCCAGCTGGCTGGGGCCCTGACCGGCGTCGATGGAGGCGAACGGGTCGAGCCAGTCCTGGACCCGGCTGTGCACATGCGGTTCGAAGGAGCCGACGACGAACGCGCCGACCGCGGCGAGCAGCAGGCCCACCGCGATCCATCCGGTCCGGCCGGTGGCCACGTACAGCATGATCACGAAGAGGCCGAAGAAGAGCAGCGAGGTGCCCAGATCGCGTTCCAGGACCAGCACGCCGACGCTGAGCAGCCAGATCGCCACGATCGGACCGAGCACCCGGCCGGTGGGCAGCTGGAGCTTCCAGATCCGGCGGCCGGTGTAGGCGAGCGCGTTGCGGTTCGCGGCGAGGTACGCGGCGAAGAACACGGCGAGCAGGATCTTGGCGAACTCGCCCGGCTGGAAGGAGAATCCGCCGACCCGGATCCAGATCTTGGCGCCGTTCACCGCGGGGAAGAAGATCGGCACGATCATCAGGGCCAGTGCGGTGGCGACCGAGAGATACGCGTACCGCTGGAGCACCCGGTGGTCGCGCAGGAGGACGACCACCGCGATGAACAGCGCCACACCGAGCGTGGACCAGACCAGCTGGGCGGGAGCCGCCTGGTCCTTCGGGGTCTCCAGGTCGAGCCGGTAGATCAGCACCAGGCCGAGCCCGTTGAGCAGCACGGCGATGGGCAGCAGCAGCGGATCGGCGAACGGGGCGCGGAAGCGGACCGCGAGATGCGCGAGGAGGGACAGCAGCCCCAGGCCCGCGCCGTAGCCGGCCACATCGGGCGGGACCGCGCCGTTCTTGGCCAGGCCGACGGCGGCGTAGCCGTAGACGGAGATGAGGACGGCCCCGATGAGGAGCAGCAGCTCGACTCCGCGCCGCTTGGGCAGACGTAGATCGGGCGGGGGTGCGTCCGCCGTCGTTGCGGTCATGCCAGGCAACGTAGCAAGAGCTGGTGTGTATTTCCCTTATGTCGTAGCAGGTATGTCCGACGGCATGATGCCGAACGTCCACCCGGCGTCCGACGCCCCCTCACTCCCCGTGATGCGGACCGGACTTCGGGGCGCCCCGGGTTTCCGGCTCCCCGCCGTCCGGTGCCGGGTACTCGGGCAGCGTGACCCGGGCCACCGCCCCGCCGTCCGGGGCGTTGCGGAACACCAGGTCGGCGCCAATCACCGCGGCCTGCCCGGCGGCGATGGTGAGCCCGAGACCGTGCCCCTTGCCGCTGCCCTCGGTACGGAAGCGCTGCGGGCCGTCGTCCAGCAGATAGTCCGGGAATCCCGGGCCGTGGTCGCGTACGGTCACCACCGATCCGTCGACCGTCAGCACCACCGGGGGCCGGCCGTGCCTGTGCGCATTGGTGATCAGATTGCCCAGCACCCGCTCCAGGCGCCGCAGGTCGGTCTCGACGCGCACGTGCGCGGCTCTCGCCGTCTCCCCGACCCGGATCGTGGTCCCGGTCCCGGACGCGCGCACCACCCGCTCGACGAGCGGCACCAGTTCGTACACATCGAGGTCGACCGCTTCCGTGCGGGCGTCGAGCCGGGAGATCTCCAGCAGATCCTCCGTCAGTGCCCGCATGGTCCGGACCCGGTCCCGCACCAGCTCGGACGGCCGCCCCGGGGGCAGCAGTTCGGCGGCGGCCGAGAGACCGGTCAGCGGGGTGCGGAGCTCGTGCGCCACATCGGCGGTGAAACGCTGCTCCGTCTGGAGTTTGCGCTGGAGCGTGGACGCCATCGTGTCCAGCGCGCCGGCGACGATCGCGACCTCGTCCTGCGGGCGCGAGGAGTCCGCCGTACGCGGGTCGCGGACGCGGGCGTCGAGGTCGCCCGCGCTGATCCGGCGGGCCACCCGGGCCGTCTGGTGCAGCCGCCGGGTGACCCGGGAGACCGCGAAGGCGCCGACCAGCAGGGTGGCGCCGATGGCCAGCAGGGAGGAGCCGACGATCGCCCCGTCGAGGCTGTCGATGGTGCGGGCGCTCTGGCTGTAGTCCACCTGTGTGGCCAGTGCGCGGCCGTCGGCCGGAGCCGCCGCCCACATGGCCGGGCGCCCGTCGTGCTCGCCGACGAGCGTGCCGCGTTCGCCGCTCGTGGCCAGGGCGCGCAGGGCGGCGGGCAGCCCCGGGGGATCGATCCCGGAACCCGGCGGCAGCGCCTCGCCCGTCTCGTACGCGGTGGTGACGTCCGCCAGCCGGGACAGGGCCTTCTCGCGGGCCTGGCCGACGGTCTGGCGGGTCACCTCGGTGTGGACCAGGACGCCCAGCAGCGCGGCGAGCGCACAGCACATCACGGTGATGAAGACGGCCGACTTCCAGGTGAGCGTCGCGGCCCAGGAAGGCATCCGCGGCCTGAGCCGCCCCGTTCCGCGCCTGCCCGCGCCGGGCGGGCTCATCGGCGCTCCGCGGAGACCCCGGCGGACGGTGTCGCGGTGGGGCCGGTGGGCGCGGTGGTCGGCCGGGCGCTCGTCAGCTGCGGGCGCGGCGCCCGGGACGGCGGAATCCGCTGGATCTCGTCCTGGGTGGGCAGCATCGCGCGCTGCCGGGCGTCCCAGGACCAGGCGGTGCGGTACTCGTATCCCGTGATCGCCGACGGCACCCGCATGATCAGGTCCCGGCCGGCCAGCTCGACGCTGATCACGGCGTCCGAGGTGGACAGGATCCGGGTCAGTCCGCCCGCCTCCGGCATGTAGACCCGCACGGAGAGCTGGTGGTCGGCCAGCCGGATGCCGAGCACCAGATCGTCCCTGCCGTCGCCCGTCAGATCGCGGAAGTACGGCCGGAGCACGGGACAGGACGCCGGTTCGGTCCGGCAGGCGTTGATCTTCTTCACGGTGTCGGCGGGAAGATCGGCCGTGCCGCTGGACCGGTTGGGCCGGGCCGCCAGACCGGCCCGCACCACCGCCACCGGATCGAGCCGGTGCACATCGCCGTCCGGCACCTTGATCCCCGGGATGCGCGCGGTCTCGCCCTCGCCGTAGTCGTACGGCGCGGCGGAGGCGGGCGGCAGCTCGGGCCAGAGCCGGGCGGGCCCGACGGCGGTCGGGGTCGGTCCGGCGCTCCGCAGCCCGCCGCCGTTCCCGCAGCCGGTCAGCAGCGCCACGCCGACGACGGCCCCGAGGGCCGCCGCCGCGCGGCACCGCACCCGGCGACGCGGACACATGACTCCCTCCCTTCCGGAGGTCCAGGTCCCACGACCCTATTCGGAAGGAAGTCTGTTCTGCCTATTTTATGTGGATAAGGGTTTTCGTTTCGATGCCGGCAGGGCGCCGATCAGCTCTGGTAGGGGTTCTGTCCCTGCCCGTTCGGCGCGTACCCCGCCTGCCCCTGCGGCTGGCCGTACGGGTTGCCCTGCTGCGAGGCCGCGTGCTGGGCCAGCAGCTGTTCGGCCTGCTCCTTCGGGATCTGCTGCTCCCCGCCGCAGAACGTGCACTGGGTCGCGAACTTCGTCGAGAACGGGAAGAGCGGCACGAAGAACAGCGTGAACTTGGTGACCCTCTTGCGCAGCGTGTGCGCGGCCGGATTGCCGCACCAGCCGCAGACCAGCGTCAGTATGGCCAGTTGGTACAGATAGCCTCGCGTACCGAAAATGATCATGTTGTGGGTCCCTTCCCCGTATTCCCCAAAAGCGCTTGCCGGCAGAGCGCCAGCAGCTTTTCGTCCTCGTACGCGTCGTGGCTGCCGAACACGCCGTCCATCGCGTTGTGACGGCGTACGGAGGTGAGTTCGGCGCGCAGCACGCGTGCCGCATCCGACCCTGCACCAGCGGCACCCATCCGCGCCAGGCCTTCCGCCACCCGGACGCGCACATGATGATTCTTCTCCCAGTCCGCCAGGAGCACCGGCACGGACTCGTCGGCCCGCCCGGTCACCGCCCACAGCGCGACCGCCGCGTCCACCCGCAGCCACTGCTCCTCGTGCCCCAGCAGCGCCCGCAGCCGGGGCGCGACCACCGCGGCCCGTGCCCCGAGCCCGCCCAGCGCGTTCACCGCCGACCGGACCTCATGGACGCGCTCCGCCCCCAGACCCTCGATCAGCACCGGCAGCACCGCGCCGGCATCCCCCTCGACCGCCCACAGGGCCTTCGCCACCTCGGTCACCGAGGTGGCCCCGGGACTCCGCAGCAGCGCCCGCAGCTCCGGCACGGCGCCGCGCGCCGCGGGCCCGAACGAACCGAGCGCCCGCAATGCCGCCGTACGCAGCCACTCGCCCCGGTGCTCCGGTGCGCCGCGCAGTACCCGCAGCACCTCCGGCAGCGCCTCGTCGGCCCGCAGCACGGCCAGACCGGTGAGCAGCGGGCCCGCCCGGTCGTGCGCCCGCTCGTCGAGCGGGACCTCGCCCAGCCTGCGGCGCAGCACCTCGGCCAGCGGGGCCGCCGCCGCCCCCAGATAGCCGATGGCGAACCCCACGTCGTGCGGCACCTCGGGCCGCTCCAGCGCGGCGGCCAGCGCGGGCACGGCACGGGCGTCGCCCAGCCGGGCCAGCGCCTGCACCGCACTGCCCAGCGCCGGCGGCCCGCTCGGCCAGTCCTGCACCCAGGCCCCGGGATCCGCCGCCACCCGCGCCGCCAGCGCGTCGGCGGCGGGCGCGGCCAGCCCGAAGAGCTCCTCCAGCACGTGCGCGGCCGCCTCGGCCAGTCGTGGATCAGGGGTGGCGAGCTGCTCACCGACCAGCCGGACGAGCTCCTCGTACGAGCCCCGCCAGGCCCGGATCAGCCCGCTGCTCATCCGGAGCGCGTCGATCCGCTGCCGGCGGTCCGGGCTGCGCAGCTGATCCGTCAGCAGCGCCGTCCGCTCGGCGACCCGGTCGTCGAGCCCGACGTGCAGGGTGCGCAGCAGATCCGCCGTCCAGGGGGCGGTGGGCACCGGGGCCTGCTCCTCGGAGAGTGCCCGCAACTGGCCCACCAGGGTCACCGGCGCGACCCGCTCCTCGGCGGGCGGCTCCCCGGCCGCGTCCGGGTACGCGTCGACGGCCGCGACCGCCTCGGCCGAACCCGCCGTACCGGCCTGGGCGTCGTCCGCGGGGGCCGGCCCCGGCCTGTGCGCGGGCACCGAACGCAACTGCCGCAGCAGCCCCGTCACCACCCGCACCACATCGCCGGGCAGCGCGTCCGGTGCGCACCGCGCCAGCTGGGCCAGGGCGGCCAGCCGCAGCCCCGGCGGGAAGCCTTCGCCGGCCAGCCGGCTCAGCCACGCGGCAGCCTGCCCGGCCAGCATCCGGTGGCGCAGGGCGACCCGCCCCGCGGCCTCGACCAGGGCGAGCCGCACCTCCTCGTCCGGCTCGATCGGCAGGCGTTCCCGCAGCAGCGCGAGAACCCGCTCCGGATGGCTGTGGAGCGCGGCGAGCGCCAGGGGCGCGCAGAGCCGTACCCCCGGGTCCTCGTCGGCCATCAGCTCGAAGAACACCCCGGCGCCCGCGGTGACGGCGGTCGCCGCCATCGCGTAATTGGCCGCGCCCTCGATCTCGTCCTCGTCGATCTCGTCCTCGTCGTCCTCGTCCAGATCGATACCACCGATGCTGGTGAGCAGCTCGACGATGCTGCCCCGGTCCTGGATCCCCGGATCCACGACCAGCTCGAAGAGAAAAGGAATGCTGGCCAGTGTGCAGGCGTACACGTCACCCTGATGGTGAACCGCCCCGTACATCCCGTCCAGCGCTGCCTCGCGCTCCGCCGTATCGGCGGACGCGAGGCCCCGCAGCATCGCAGGCACATCACCGGCCGGCCCGTAGGCGTGCTCCATCGAGGCCCAGTCGACCTCATCGATCCCTGCGAACACCCCATCGCCTCCCCACGCATTTCAACGAAGCAGTGTCTGCGAGGAGTGTGCACCACAGGTCGGACGCTCCGCCCTCCACATGCGGTCTTTTCCTGGCGAGCATGACAAAGGACCCTGTCATACGCTATCGATGGAGCGATGCGAAACGGTCACCTCCGGTGAGGTAGCGACAGAAAGGATCCCGGGCAGCCCTGTTGCCGGCCTACCGCGCGTCCGGCAGGCGTCCGGCCTCGTCCGGATCGGCCAGCGGCCCGAGCAGATCCCCGTACCGCTCCAGTCGCGCGCCCATTCCGTCGGCCAGGAAGACCAGCTCCCCGGGGGTCCGGCACTCCTCGATCTCCGCCCAGGTGACCGGCGCGGAGACGGTCGGCTCGGGCCGGGCGCGGAGCGTGTAGGGGGTGGCGGTGGTCTTCGCCGCCGCGTTCTGGCTGAAGTCGACGAACACCTTCCCCGGCCGCAGTGCCCGCTTCATCCGGCGCACGACCAGGTCCGGGAGTTCCCGTTCCGCCTGGACGGCCAGCCCCTTCGCGTAGGCCGACACCCGATCGGCGGGGGTCGGCTCCAGCGGTACGAGCAGATGCAGCCCCTTCGACCCGGACGTCTTCCCGTACGCGCGGAGCCCGTCCGCCGCCAGCCGCTCGCGCAGCCACAGCGCCACCGCACAGCACTCCACGACGGTCGCGGGCGCGCCCGGGTCCAGGTCGAACACCATCCGGTCGGCGATCCCGGGCGCGTCGGCCCGCCACTGCGGGGTGTGGAACTCCACCACCAGATTGGCCGCCCACATCAGCGAGGCCAGATCCCGCACGACCACCTGTCTGGCCTTCTTGTCCTCGTGGTGCGGCACCGGGGTGGTCCGTACCCAGGACGGCGTACCCGGCGGCGGATTCTTGGTGAAGAAACGCTGCCCGTCCGGCCCGTCCGGATAGCGCAGAAAGGACACGGGCCGGTTGTCCAGATGGGTCAGCAGAGGCCCGGCGGCAGTGGCCGCGTAGTAATGCAGCACCTCGCCCTTGGTGGTTCCGGTGGCCGGATACAGCACCTTGTCGAGATTGCTGAGCGCCAGCCGCCGCCCCTCCACCTCCGTGATCGGCGTCATACGATAAGAATCACATGATTCACGGACCTACAGGTATCTGTACGGACACAAGGGGTGAACGGTGAGGTCCATATGGAACGGCGCCATCTCCTTCGGGCTGGTCAGCATCCCCATCAAGCTGGTCAACGCCACCGAGAACCACTCGATCTCCTTCCGCCAGATCCACCTCGCCGACGGCGGCCGGATCCGCTACCGGAAGGTCTGCGAGATCGACGAGCAGGAGGTCACCGCCGCCGAGATCGGAAAGGCGTACGAGGAGGCCGGCGGTTCGATGATCCCGATCACCGACGAGGACCTCGGCGCGCTTCCCCTGCCCACGGCCAAGACGATCGAGATCGTGGCCTTCGTGCCGGCCGCCTCGATCGACCCGCTCCAGATGGACGCGGCGTACTACCTCAGCGCCAACGGGGTCCCGGCCGCCAAGCCGTACACCCTGCTCCGTGAGGCGCTGAAGCGGAGCCGGAAGGTCGCCGTGGCGAAGTACGCGCTGCGCGGTCGCGAACGGCTCGGCATGCTGCGGGTGGTCGACGATGTGATCGCCATGCACGGTCTGCTCTGGCCGGACGAGATCCGCAGCCCCGAGGGCGTCGCCCCGGAGACCGAGGTCACGGTCCGCGACGCCGAACTCGACCTGGCCGACGCGCTGATGGACACCCTCGGCGAGGTCGACATGGACTCGCTCCACGACGACTACCGCGAAGCGGTCGAGGAACTCATCGCCGCGAAGGCGGAGGGCCGGACCCTGGAGCCGGCGGAGGCGGACGACTCCGGTGGCAAGGTCATCGACCTGATCGCGGCCCTGGAGAGCAGCGTCCGGGCGGCGAAGGAGGCCCGGGGCGAGGAGCCGGGTACCGAGGAGGAGCCGGCGGACAGTCCCGGGGCCGAGGTCACCTCCCTCGCCGGCCGCAAGAAGTCCGGCGGAACGGGTGCGAAGAAGAAGGCCGCGGCGGCCGGCAAGAAGACGGCCGCGAAGAAGTCCGCGCCGAGCAGGGCGCCCGCCAGGAAGACCGCCGCACGTTCGACGAAGAAGTCGGCGGCCAAGGCGGGCGCCGGGACGTCGGCGAAGAAGACCACCGCGAAGTCGGACCCGAAGCAGGCGACGAAGAAGGCGGCCCCCCGCAAGCGCGCCTCGGCCTGAGACGGGGGGAGGGGCCGTACGGACCCGCCGTCGTCGCCGCCACGCACACGGCCGACGGCCGCCCCGGAGACCGGGCCCCGGGACGGCCGTCGACACCGGACCGGCGGCTCAGTGCCTGCGGAACGGGAAGCGGTACGAGTCCACATAACCGGCCGCCGGAGTCCCGACACCCGTCACGTCGTCATACCCCTTGACCGCCTTCAGCGAGGCGTCCTTGCCGAGACTGCGCAGCGACGTCAGCAGGCCGTCCGCCGCGTCCACGCCGTTGGCGTAGTCGACCCGGACCACCGCGAGATCACGGTTCGGGCCCAGCGGGTGGTCGGTGACGTCGTGGTACGCCTTCGAACCGTACCGGTCGTAGATCGCCGGGTTGGCGAAGCCTATCGGCAGCCCGTGCCTGGCCTGCTGGGCGAGCGCCTGGACACCGGCGATGACCGGCGCGGCCAGGGACGTACCACCGATGCGGTACTCGTCGTAGCCGAGCGAGCCGTCGGGCAGCGTCTGGGTCTGGCCGACCAGGAAGCCGGTGTTCGGATCGGCGACGGCCGCGATGTCGGGGGCCGTGCGCATCCGCTGCTTCCCGTTCGCCCGCGCGAGCGAGTCGGGCACGACACCGCGCTGGTAGAACGGCTGCTTCACGGACGAGCTGGTGCCGCCGCCCGCGCCCGAGGTGTACGCGCCCGGGAAGCCGTCCCAGCTCTTCCCGTCCCCGGAGAGGCTCGACTTGAGCGTGCCCCAGCCGGTCTCCCACTGGTACGTGTCGTGCTTGCCGACCGCCAGCGCGGTGCCGCCGACGGAGGTCACCCAGGCGGAGTTGGACGGTACGTCGATCTGCTTCGTGCCCGTCGACGCGACGTTGTCGCCGTCGTCGCCGGAGGAGAAGTAGAAGCCGATGCCCTCGATCGCGCCCATCTTGAAGACCTGGTCGTACGCGGCCGCGACGTCCGGCGTCTCATTGGCCTCGACGTCGCCCCAGGAGTTGGAGACGATGTCGGCGAGCCGGTGGTCGACGACCTTGTTCAGCGAGTCCAGCAGATCGGCGTCGTAGCAGGAGGCGCCGCCCACGTACACGATGTCGGCGGCGGGCGCGACCGCGTGCACGGCCTCCACGTCGAGGGTCTCCTCGCCGTACCAGCCGGAGGCCCCGCACTCCTCGGTCTTCGTGTAGTCGTCCGGCAGCACCTGGCTGAACTGCCCGCGACGGTAGGGCGCGTCGCCGTTGCGCTTGGCGTACTCGGCGGCGTCCTTCGCGATGGTCGGCGAGGCGTACGCGTCGGTGATCGCGACGGTGACGCCCTTCCCGGTCCAGCGTCCCGCACCGTAGGCGGCGCGCAGCTGCTTGCCGGTGTACCCCTTGACGGCGTACGTCGCCTTCGCCCCGTAGGCGCTCGGCAGCGTCGACGCGGTCTTCGAGCCGTAGTACGAGGAGAAGGGGCCGGAGTTGCGGAACACCGCGTCCGGCGGCGGCAGCGCCTCGTCGTGGCTCGACTTGTGCGGCGCGTTGTCCAGGCCGGAGACGGCGAGGACGGCGTCGCTCAGCGCGGCGGGCACGGAGGCGGTGGAGGCCGGGGCGCGGTAGGTCCGGCTGCCCTTGCGGTAGTTGCGCAGCTGGGTACCGAACGTCTTCTCGGCGGCGGCGACGTCACCGGTGGCCGAGACGTAGTGCCGGTTGGCGCCGGTGACGGTCAGCCCGTTCGACTTCAGCCACGTGCTGACCTGGTCGATCTGCTGCTGGGTCGCCCCGAACCGGGCCTGTGCCTGCTCGGCGCTCAGGTACTTCCCGTACGACGCGGACTGCGGGTCGGACACGGCGGCGGCGTAGGCGGCCAGCCCCTTCGCGTCCCGTCCGGCCAGATGGACCCGGACGCTGACCTTGCCGCTGTCGGAGGTGGCCCCCCGGTCCGCCCCGGCGGTCGCCCAGGCGGGCTTGGTGCCCTGCAGCGCGTCCCGCCCGCTCGGCGCGGAGTCCGCGCTGGCGTTCGGTATCCCGAGGGCGAGCGCACCGGCCAGCAGTGGCAGTGTCGCTGCCATGCTCAGCGCGGCGCGACTTCTCGCGCGGCTGGTTCTCATATAACCCCCTGCGATGTGGGTCTACGCGTGTGGACTACATGTGCCGGATGGTGTGCACATGTAATGCGCCACTCTGGCGAGGAACGCCTCATCTAAGGGGCATGTACTGACCAAGAATCGACCAAGTGCGCCACCCACCAGGGAAGTTCGCTGAGAATCTGCGGAATTGTGCCCTTCTCGGACCCTCAGGTGTTCGAGGCCGAGTCCGCCGGGCCGACGCCGAACGAGGGTGAACTGGTCACATACGTACAGCCGGTGTACCGGTACCCGGGCTGGATCTTCGACCCGTCCGCGTAACTGCTGACAGCCGTGCGGGACGAGCCGCCCCGGTGCTTGTACAGGAAGTGGTACTCACCCGCGGGCAGCCAGAGCGTCACCTGCGGATAGCTCTTCCCCTCGGCCTTGCAGGCCGACAGGGAGGCGGTCGGCCCGGAGTGCGTCTTGCAGCTGCCGCACCCCTTGATGCCGGTCTTCCCGGTGACCGGGCCGGTGTACAGGATCTCGACCCCGTCCGGGGCGTCGTTGCTGATGACCAGCTGCATCCGGGCCCCGCCGGGCCGGCCCGAGGGCGGCAGGTGCTTGCCGGCCGCCGCCCGGGTGTCGGCGATCTCGGCGGCGATGGCGATGTCCCGGGCCCGCGCCCCGCGCTTGTCCTTCTTGTACGAGGCGGCGAACTCCGTCAAGGTCAGCTTTGCCTCGTTGAACCGCTTGGCCTCGAACTGGGCGACCCCGCAGGCGTATTCGCCGTTCCGGATGCCGCCGTCGGCCTTCGGCGCCAGCGCCGAGACGGACTTGTCCGGCATCGAGAGGGCGGTCGTCCGGAGCCGGCGCAGCGCGTCCCTGGCGGGGCAGGGGTCGCTCCCGCGCACGGCCCGGTTCTGCTCCGAGATCTTCCTGGAGACGGCGGGCGCCACCTGCTTGGCCTGCGCCGATTCGGGGAACGTACGCAGCAGCTCGCCCAGTTCGTCGCTCTCCCTGCCACTGGTCGGCATGGCGCCCAGCTTCGACACCCCGCACTCGTACAGCGAGGTGGCGAGCGGCCCGTCGGGGTAGCCGGCGAGATCGCCCAGCAGCTTCGGGTCGATCGACCGGGGCACGGTCCGCAGGTAGGTCAGCGGCTCGATGGCCTCGCAGTGCTTCTTCTGCCGGTACGGCGCCGAGACCGCCCTGTAGTACGCGTCGAGCCGCTGCGGCACGCGCTTCCCGGCCCGCGACCCGGCATGCTTCTCGCCGAGCCCCCGGTAGATGTCGAGCGCCGCCCGGTAGTCGCCCCGCGCGGCGGCGAAGGGCTTGTTGGAAGCGGCCTCGACACTCCGGTCGCCCCGGTCCAGCCGGTCGAGCAGCATCTGCTCCACGGCCTCGTCCTGCGCGGAGCCGTAGGCCACCACACCCCCCGCGGGCACCGCCAGCAGCACCAGTCCGGCCCCCACCGCCACCACCGGCCGCCACGACCCGCCGACCGCCCGACGCCGCGCGAGCCGCGCCCCGTCCACGGCAGCCACGACCAGTGCGGCGAGATACGCGACGACCACCCCACCGGCGGCCCCGTCGGGATCGGCCGGCAGTACGCCCCACAGCAGCGCACCAGTAGCGACCCAGCACAACGCCACCCGGAACCAGCGCCGCATCAGCGCATAACCGAGCCCGAACCCGCTCAGGTTGAGCAGCGCCACGGCCAGGGACCGCAGCCCGTTCCCGGGCGGCGGCGGCCCGACCACGGGCGGCTGCGCCGGAGGCGGGGGAGGCGGTGAGGCGAATCCGGGCGGCGGTGAAGCGGAACCGGGTGGCGGCGGAGCGGAACCGGCCCCGCCACCAAGACTCTGATCGTCCCAACTCACGTCGGCCCCCCAGCCGTTGAGCAATCCGGACTTCGATGCGAACCCGGTCGGATTACCATCCACGACGCCCCGAACGGTGTCAATCCGGGGCCCATCCGACGGGCCGGACTCCGGCGGCAGCCGGGGGGAGAGCGATCCCCGTCCCGGTCGACCGGCGACTTGTGATCGCTGACATCACCCGCCGTACGGCTGCGCAAAACCTGTTGGTACCCACTGTCATGATCGCGGTAATGTCCCGAACCGAGTCGCCGCCATCTGGGCGGGATTCTTTCAACTCCTGTACACAGCAAGGAAGTTACTCCGATGAACCAGAATCGGTTCCGTGGTCTCGCGGTGGCTGTTGCCGCCGCCCTCGCTCTCGGCGTCGGCGCTCTCGTCCACGCGCAGGGCGACGTCGTCTCCGGCTTCCGGTCCGTGGCCCAGCAGTCGGCGACCGGCGGGTCGGACGTCGTGATAGCGAGCGCGGAGCAGAAGCAGTGGATGTGGTGAGGCCGACGGGCGTCGGCGGCACTGCCGTCGGCGTGTGATCGGGGCCGGCTCCGGAGTGCAGCCGCTCAGGAGCCGGCGGCCTCAGGGTGTTCCAGCAACAGGCGCCGCAGGCCGTCCGCCTCCTCCCAGGCCTCCAGCCTTCGGTACAGGGCTATGGCCTGGGTGATGTAGCGCCGTACCGGCCCCCAGTGGCGCATGCCCAGCGCCGTGCGCGCGAGCCCCGCGACGGCCTGCGCCGATCCGGGCAGGGAGCCGATCCTCCGGGCCGCGTCCAGGGCCTTCTCGTACGACTGCGAGGCGGTGGCGAACTGCCCCGACGTCCGGTGGACGTCGGCCGCGCCGAGCAGGGCCCGCATGTACTCGTAGCCGTTGTCGATCCGGAGCGCCACGTCCGAGGCCATCCGGAAATGGGCCAGGGCCTCGGAGGCGAGTCCCGTTTCCGCGTACATCGAACCCAGGTTGATCAGGGTGTTGACCTCGCCCAGCGCGTCCCCGTGCGCGCGATGGCTCTCCAGGGAGCGCTGGAAGCAGGCCAGGGCCCGTGCGGTCTGTCCGGTTGCCTGGTAGACGGCCCCCAAGTTGGTGTCGAGGATGTCGAGTTCCTGCCGGCCGCCGTGCCGTTGCGCCAGGGTCAGCGAGCGTTCGTAGTGGGCCAGGGCTTCCTCGTACCGCCCCTGTACCTGATGGATCTGCCCCACATTGTTCTGGGCGTGGATCTGCCCGAGCGGATTGCCCGTCTCCTCGTAGATGCCGAGCACCACCCGGGCCCTGCTCAGGGCCTCCCCGTACTGACCCGTCTGGAAGAACACCGCCCCTTGGACGTTCAGCACGTCCGCCTCGCCCTCGCGGTCCCCGATCTGCCGGTACACGGCCAGCGCCTGGTCGAGGACGTTCAAGGTCACCTCTCCGCGCCCCGCCGCCAGATGTGCCCGGCCCGCCTGGAAGAGGGCGTCGGCGCAGCCGTGCGGATGGTCGAGCTGCCGGAACAGCACGAGGGCCTCGCTCGCACAGCCCAGGGCCTCGTCATGGCCGGTCTGCGCCAGGACGTCGGCCGCCTCCACCAAGGTCTGAGCGAGGGCGTACGGGGTGCCGAGGGCACGCAGGGCGTGGACGGCCGCACCGTAGAGCTCGTTCGTCACGGCCCAGGTGCCCCAGTGCTTGAGCACGGGTGCGAGTACGTGAGGGAAGAGGGCCGCGTACAGCGGGGCTTCGGCGGCGGCCGTGCGGGCGACCGCGAGGAGGTTGGGGCGCTCCTGGGCCAGCCACGCCGAAGCGTCGTCGGCGCCGTGGAAGCCGGTGGCGTATGCGGAGGTGCACTCCGGCCCCAGGGGCAGCCTCCGGCGGCGCGGCTGGGTGTGCCGGTCGGCGTGGTGCGCCGTGGTGAGGTAGTGGCCCAGCAGTCTGCCGGTCGCCTCCGCGCGGGTTTTCTCCGGCTCCGTCCGGGCGAACATGCGCAGCGCGAAGGCCCTGGTCAGATCGTGCAGCCGGTAGCGGCCGAGGTCGGGCTCCTCAAGGAGGTGGAAGTCGTGGAGCTCGTCCATGCTGCGGCGGATCCGGGCGCCGTCCGGCGGCGCGCCGACGAGTGCCGTGGCCGCGGCGACCGTGATGTCCGGGCCGGGATGCAGGGCCAGGTGGCGGAGCAACTTCTGGGTGGGCCCGGCAAGTTCGGTGTACGAGAAGTGGAACACCGAGACGAGTTCACCGTCGTCGAACTCGTCCAGCGGGTCGGTCGCCTGAGCCAGCCGGTCCAGCAGATGGCGCAGGTCCCAGGACTTCCGGTGCCGGAAGCGGCTGGCCAGTAGGTGGAGGCCCAGGGGGTGGCGACCGCAGGCCTGCGTCACGCGGGCGAGTGCCTCGGGGTCGGCGGAAACCCGGTCGGCCCCCGCGATCCGGGTGAAGAGGGCGGCGGCGTCCTCACCGGAGAGCACCTCCACCAGGAGCGAGGAGGCACCGTCGAGTCCGGCGAGCCGGTTCCGGCTGGTCACGATGGCCCGGCAGGTCGCGGCACCGGGCAGCAGGGGGCGCACCTGAGCCGCGTCCCGGGCGTTGTCCAGCACCACGAGCACCCGGCGGCGGGCCGTCCACTCGCGCCACCGCGCCACCCGCTCGTCCAGCGAGTCCGGCAGGTCACCGGCCGCCCCCGCCGCGTGCAGCAGCACCGCGAGCGCCTCGGCGGGGTCGTACGGCGCCCGCCCGCTGAACCCGTGCAGATCGATATACAGCTGACCGCCCGGATAGGCGGCGTGGAGCCGGTGCGCGGCGTGGACCGCGAGCGCGGTCTTGCCGATGCCGGGCATGCCGTGAATGACGGTGAGCGGCATCGCGTACGTGGCGGAGCCGGCCCGGCCGGGCCGGTGCGCGGCGGGGTCGTCCGGCTGCGCCAAGTCGCCCAGCAACACGCGTAGTTCTTCGTCACGTCCGGTGAAGTCCCGGCTGTCACGCGGAAGGTTGCTGCGCGGTCCGGGGGCGGCCGGCCGGTCCTCGCGCACCGCCGTGTCCATGAGCGTACGGTCCTGTTCGAGGATGCGCCGGTGGAGCTCCTGCAGGTCCGGACCGGGTTCGATGCCGAGCCCCTCGCGCAGCCGGCGCCGCGTGGTGCGGAAGAGGGCGAGTGCCTCGTCGTGCCGCCCGGACCGGTACAGCGCCAGCATCAGTGCGGCGATCACCTGCTGGGCCAGCGGATTCTCCGACGCCAGTTCGTGCAGTTCACCGACGAGATCGGCGTGCCGTCCCAACTCCAGTTCCAGCCCGATGCGCGCCTCCTTCACCCGGCGCAGGTCCTCCACCAACCGGCCCCGCACCGAGGCGGCCCAGTCGCTCGTGGACTCGGGCAGCGGCTCGCTCCGCCATCTGGTCTCGGCCGCGCGCAGCAGACCGATGGCCAGCTCCCGCTTGCCCTGCCCGGCCGCCACGCGGGCCTGTTCGCGCAGCTGCTGGAAGTGGGCCACATCGACATCGGCCGAGGCATCGATCCGGAGCTGGTACTGACGCGGCGACGGCCGCTCCACCTGAATGAGGTCGCCCACGGCCGTGCGCAGCAGCCGTCGCAGCCTCGACACATAACTCTGCAGGGTGCTTACGGCCGTCTCGGGCTGATCATCGCCCCAGACCCGGTCGATCAGCGCGTCCATGGAGACCGGCTCGCCATGGGCATGCACCAGAACGGCCAGTACGCAGCGTGTTTTCACCGATCCGAGCGTGCACTGCTGTTCTTGATGCCATAGTTCAAGAGGTCCCAGAGCAAGAAGTTCCACATCGCCCCCGCTGGGTGCGCTACTTCCTGCCGCCGACGGCAGCGCCCGCACGTGTGTACGGGACCTCCCACTGTTACCCCCGGGGTGCGGGGAGCAGGCAGGGGCGCATCGGCGCGTACCGGGCGCACCCTCCACCCGTCATTCCGACGCCCGGAACCGCCCGCACTCGGAGTGCAGGATTCCTGCAAGGAACCCGTCCAACCCGTAGGGCACCTCTCTGGCACGCGCCGCGAAACGACGCGGCCGTCTCGGCCGGGTACGCCGGTCCGAGGTCGAGGAATCGGGGGATCGATTCTATGAGTCTGACAATGGCCGAAACGCATCGGCCGCACGTGCCGATGCGTCTGGACGTGGACCGCTGGGCCACCCGGCAGATCCGCCGGAGGGTACTGGCCGTCGTGCACACGGTGACCGCCGGACAGCGGCTGCTGGACGCGGTACGGCTGCTGGAGGGCGACGCCCGGGTGCAGGTGTTCTTCACACCGGCGCCCGACGTGTTCAGCCACGGGGTGGACTCCTTCCTGGAGGAGCTCAACGGGCTGGTCCTGCCCTGGCACCAGGCGGTGCAGATGCCCTTCGACCTGGCGCTGTCCGCGGCCCACGGCGGCCTGAACGACCTGCACGCTCCGGTGATCGTGCTGCCGCACGGGGCCGGACACAACAAGCTGGTGCCGGGCGGGCAGCGCGGACGCCAGGTCGCGGAGCGCGGGGTGTACGGGCTGAACCGGCAGTGGCTGGTCCAGGACGGCAGGCTCGTGCCCGAGTCGATCGTGCTGGCGCACCACGAGGAGCTGACACGTCTCGGCCGCGAGTGCCCCGAGGCGCTGCCCGCGGCGGAAGTCGTCGGCGACCCCTGCTTCGACCGCATCGCCGCGAGCCTCTCCCTGCGGGCGCTCTATCGCGAGGCACTGCACACCAAGGCCCGGCAGCGGCTGGTGCTCGCCTGCTCCACCTGGGGAGCGCGCTCCCTGTTCGGACAGAGCCCGGAACTCCTGGAACGGCTGGTCACCGAACTTCCCCAGGACGAGTACCGGGTCGCCGTCCTGCTCCACCCCAACATCTGGAACGCCCACGGGGAATGGCAGATCCGCAGCTGGCTGGCAACGCTGGGCAGGATGGGCCTCACCGTGATCAGCCAGCACGCGGACTGGGTCGGTGCCCTCGTGGCCGCCGACTACGTCGTCGGTGACCACGGATCCGTCTCGCTCTACGGATCGATGACCGGAGTCCCCGTGCTGATGGGGTGCGCGCCGCAGGAGGATGTGGACCCGGGTTCACCGGTGGCCGAACTGGCCTCGCTCGTGCCCAGGTTGCACGGCGACCGCCCGCTCGGCCGTCAGCTCGCCCGGTCCTCCGCGCTCTACCGACGGCAGCGGTACGAGCAGATCGCGGGCCGCATCACCTCCGAGCCCGGCCGGTTCGCCACCCGGATGCGCGCGCTGATCTACCGCAAGCTCCGGCTGCGCGCCCCCGCGGTGCGACTTGCCCCGGAGCACGCACCACTGCCGTTCGCGGTGCGATACGACGAGCGGGGCAGGGGCGCCTGATGACCGCGCTCACCGTGGTGCTGTACGAGGACCCCGGGGAGCGGGGCCCGGTCCACCGCACCGGAGTCACGCTGCTGCACCCGGACACCGGCGTCGCGGTCGTGGACGAGCACGTACGCGTCCGGCTGCCCGCGCCGTCCCCGCTGCCGCTGCTCGCCGATGTCCTCGTGGCCGGGGGAGAGGGGACCCGGACCGCGACGGCGCTGGCCACCCGTCACCCGGGGGCCCTGGTGGTGGCCGTGCACCGCGGTGCCCGGTGCTGGCTGCGGCTCGGTGGCGAGGGCCGCTCGGTGATGCTGGACGCGCGGTGGCCGGGAACGCCGTGGGCGATCTGGGCCTCGGTCGCCCATGCCTGGCTGGTCGCCGGGCTGCCCGTGGCGGAGTTCGGCACGACAGCGGTACGGGTCATCAGGAACTCCTGTGCTCAGCCGCCGGAGCGGCTGTCACCCGCGGTGCCGTTCTCCCCGCTGTTTGGCTCCGGTCCCAGTTCCCTGAGTCTGCCCCGCACCTCCTCCGCGTCGGCCGAGTCCGATCCGCCGACGGTGGAGTACAGGATCAGCGCCTCCCGGTAACGTTTCCGGGCGATTTCCGGCTGCCCGCGCCGTTCGGAGACCAGAGCCAGGGCTCCCAGCGCGCGGGCCGTCTCGTAGTCGGCGGCCATGGACCGCAGCGTGTCCAGCGCCGCCCGCAGGCCGGCCTCGGCCCGGTCGAGCTGTCCGAGGCCGAGGTACGCCCGGCCGGTCAACGCGTCGGCGCGTGCGGTGTTGTACGTGTCACCGGCTTCCCGTAACACGGTGCGGGCGGCATCGGCGTCGCGGACGGCGTCCTCGTACAGCCCGCGTGACAGTGCGACATCCGCGAGGTTGAACCGTGCCAGCGCGCCGGCCCGGAGGTCGCCGCAGTCCACCAGCTCGGCGGCGGCCCGGCCGAAGAGCTCGCCGGCCCGGTCCGGCTCACCGAGTCGCTGGTGGGCCAGACCGCGGTAGTTGAGTGTCCGTGCGTGCCCGAGCGCGTCCCCGCTGCGCCGGAAGGAACCGGCGGCCCGCTCGAACATCTCCAGTGCCTGTTCATGGCAGCCCATGTCGAGTTCGCCCAGGCCGCCGGAGGTGAGCATCCGGCACACCGCCGCCTCGTCGCCGCACTCCTCGGCCGCGAGCAGCCCTTCCCGGTGCGCCTCGCGCCACTCCGTGTAGAACTTGCGCCGCAGGAACAGCGGCCACACGGCGTCGGCCAACTGCCAGCCCAGCGCCGGAATTCCCGCGGACCGGGCGAGCCGGAGCACCGCCATGAGGTTGGGCAGCTCGTGTTCCAGCCAGTCCAGCGCGGCGTCCGTCCCGCCCGCGTCATCACCCGCGGTGCCGTCACCGAAGCCCGCGACCACGACCGGCCCGGGGCCGTAGTCCCGGTCCATGGTGCGGTGCTGCGGGTCGATGATCTCCTCCGCGCGGGTGGCACTGGCCAGGTAGTGGTAGCCGATGCGGCGCAGCGCCGCGGCCCGCTCCTCGGGGGACTCGTCCCGGTGCGCCTGCGCGACTGCGTGCAGCCGTACGAGGTCGTGGAAGCGGTAGCGCTCGGCCCCGGCCACCTGACCGGCGTCGATGAGCAGATTCGCGTCGTACAGCACGTCGAGCGCTTCGTCGGCGGCCTCGCCCAGGACCGCGTCGGCCACCGGCCCGCCGAACTCCCGCCCGGGGTGCAGCCCCAGCAGTCGGTAGAGGCGGGCGGGCCCCGCCGGAAGCCCCTGGTAGGAGAGATCCAGTGCCGCCCGCACATCGTGGTCGCCGTCGATGGCCAGTGCCTCCAGCCGGTCGTGTTCCTCGGACAGCGCCCGGACCATCGTGGTGATGCCGTGCCGGGGGCGCGCCGCCAGCCGGGCACCGGCGATGCGTACCGCGAGCGGCAGCCCCGCACACAGATCGACCAGGGCGCGCGCCTCCTCGGGCTGCGCGGCCACCCGGCCGTCGGCGAGGGTGGACTCCAGCAGCTCCACCGCGGCCTCCGTCGCGAGCGGCTCCAGATGGATCACATGGCCCCCGTCGACGCTCAGCCCCGGCAGGCGCCGACGGCTGGTCACCGCCGCCACGCACTGCCCTGCGGGCAGCAGCGGCCGGACCTGCGCCGCGGTGGCCGCGTCGTCCAGCATGACCACGAGCCGTCGGTCCGCGGTCAACGACCGGTACAGCGCGATCCGTTCGGCGAGGGCGGAGGGCACCTGCGGGGTCGGCACGCCCAGGGCCCGCAGGAACTGCCCGACCACTTCGCCCGGGTCCACCGGCCCTCCCGGCGACTGGGCCCCCAGATCCGCGTACAGCTGACCGCCGGGAAAGTGCGGACGGATGGTGTGCAGCCAGGCCAGCGCGACCGCGGTCTTGCCGACGCCTCCCAGCCCGCTCACCGCCGCCAGCGTGGGATGCCCCTCCCGCGTGGCTCGGGCACGGTGCGTCTCCAGCGCACTCACCTCCGCCGTACGGTCGGTGATCCGGATGGAGGGCGGGAGCTGCCAGGGCGGCTTCGTCCCACTGGTCGCCGCGGGGGCCTCCGTGCGGATGTGAATGCCCCCGTAGATCTTCCCCGACTGGATCGCGGGACCGTCCACCGTCCCGCTCAAGTCGTTGTCACTGTGTTCGTGCCCCCGCACCGGTCCCCCTCGGAACAGTCACCCGGCAATGTCCTGGAGAACATCCTTTCCGCACAGGCGAGCGATATCCGGCTCGTCGGCGGTCGGCCTTTCCTCCATGTCCTGATACTGCCCGAGGCGCCCCGACTTCGCAGGTATACCGGGGGCATATTCCACGCATGGGTGACACCGTGCCCGTGACAACGGCAGCCGGCGGCAGGAATGCCGATTGATCACCGGCCGCACGGCTCCGCGCCTATGCTCGCCGGATGGAGCAGAGCGAAGTGGTGAAGCGGGTGGTGGGCATCCTCACGGAGGCGGGCGAGATCCGTCGGCTCCTCGAAGAGAATGTCGACCGCGAGGACCTGGACACCGATCCCAGCGTGGTGACCGTGCTCCTGAACGAGACGATGCCCCGGATCTCCGTCCCCGAGGACGCCTCGATCGAAGAGGTCGCGACACTGGTCGGCCGGGAGGTCGGCGGCGCGGTGGAGCAGCTCGTCGGCGCGTTCACCCTGGCCTTCGCGATGCTGGCCCAGGTGCACGACTCCGGGCAGACGGACGTGTCCTCCGCCGATGTGCTCCAGGACCTGGCGCTGCGGGCCGAACAGATCGGCTCCGACGGACCGGACGACGTGGGACCGTAGCCCGCGCGGACGAACGCCCCCGGACCGACGGCCTACGGCGCGGTGACGCCCGGTCCGTCGGAGCCACGGCTCTGCGCACCCTTGTCCGCCCGCCGCAGCAGGACGACCGCCGACACCGCCGCGGCGAGCGCGACCAGCGCCGCGACGGCACCGGCCTCGCCGACCGCCGCGGTGTACTCCCGCCGCCCGGGGGCGGAGAGGCCGATGAACAGCCCGCCGCACACCGCGGTGCCCAGGGCGAGACCCACCTGGCGGGCGGTGTTGGCCACGGCCGCGGCCGTGCCCGCGCGAGCCGGGTCGGCGTCCCGCATGGCCGCGGCCGGCAGCACGGGCGACACCATGCCCGCACCGACCCCGGTCAGCAGGAGCGACGGCACGAGCGCCGCCGGCCCGTAGGAGACGCCCAGCAGCGCGAAACCCGCACACCCCGCGGCGCAGAGCGCGGTGCCGGCACCCAGCGGGATCCACAGCCGGACGCGCTGGAGCACCGCCCCGCACGTCGCGGAGACGACGAAGAAGACCGCGGGCTGGAGGGCCAGCAGGAGCGAGGTGTCGACCGCGTCCAGGCCCGCACCGTCCTGGAACCACGACGACATCACCGTCAGCGGTCCGAACGCGGCGAAGTAGTAGCCGAACGCCACCAGGACCACGGCCAGGAACCTGGGGTGGCGGAACAGCGCCGGATCGATGACGGGATCCGGCGTACGGCGCTCACGCACGACGAAGGCGAGCACCCCCACGATCGCGAGGACGGCGGCGAGCCCCGGGCCGGCCCCCGCCCCGTGCTCGCCGAAGAGGAGCGAGCCGACGACCAGGGCGGCGATGGCCGCACTCAACAGGACCGACCCCGGGATGTCCATCCGCCCGTCCCCGCGCTCCGGATCGCGGGGCAGGAACACGACGGCGAGCACCAGGCCGGCCGTCCCCACCGGTACCGCGAGCAGGAAGATCCAGCGCCAGCCCAGGGCCTCGGCGAGCAGTCCGCCGCAGACATTGCCGACGGCGGCGGCCAGCCCGGCCACGGCGCCCCAGACGGCGAAGGCCCGGTGCTGTTCCCGGCCCCGGTAGGACGCCCTGATGAGCGGCAGCGTGGTCGCGAACATGGCGGCCCCGCCGACGCCCTGCGCACCCCGGAACACGATGAGCTCCCGCACACCGGGCGCGAGCCCGCAGGCGAGGGAGGACAGCGTGAAGAGGGCGAACCCGGCCAGGAACACCTTGCGCCGGCCGATCGCGTCGCCCACCGCGCCGCAGACGACGAGGAGCGCCGCGAGCGCCAGCGTGTAGAGGTCCACGACCCACTGCAACGCCGCGAAATCGGTGTGCAGATCGGTGGCGATGGCGGGAATGGCCACGGTCACGACCGTGGCGTACGCGAGCAACAGGAAGGTGGCCGTGCAGGCGACGACCAGGGGAGCGAAATGACGCAGTCTCATGGCTCAGTTCCTCCCGGACGGCCGGTCGTACGTGTCCGTCCGCCGGTTGTGCTCATCGAGGTAGGCGAGGGCGAGCCGGCCCGTCACCGGGTTCCGGTAGGTCTCGCACTCGACCTCGTACA
Source organism: Streptomyces sp. NPDC059832 (assembly GCF_042731715.1). Classification (NCBI taxonomy): domain Bacteria; kingdom Bacillati; phylum Actinomycetota; class Actinomycetes; order Kitasatosporales; family Streptomycetaceae; genus Streptomyces; species Streptomyces sp. NPDC059832. Next base: position 158,819 of record NZ_JBHWIY010000011.1, read on the forward strand.
CCTCGTGGATGAGGTCGCGGGTGAGCACCTCGTCCGGCGGTCCATGGGTCACCACGGCGCCTTCCTTGAGCACGTACAACTCGTCGCAGTAGCTCGCCGCCATCGACAGGTCGTGCAGCGCGGCGAGCACCCCGATGCCGAGTTCCCTGACGATCGAGAAGATCTCCAACTGGTGCTTGATGTCCAGGTGGTTGGTGGGCTCGTCGAGAACGAGGAAGGCCGGCTCCTGGGCGAGTGCCCGCGCGAGCACCACGCGCTGTCTCTCACCGCCGGACAGGGTCCGGAAGCTCCGTTGCGCGTACGCGCCCATGTGCACCCGGTGCAGCGCCCGCCGGACGATCTCCCGGTCCCGTTCGCCCGTGGTCTCCAGCATCCGCTTGTGCGGGGTGCGCCCCATCGCGACCATCTCCGCCACCGTGAAGTCGAAGCTCAGATCGTTGAACTGGGTGACCACCGCGAGCCGGGTGAAGACCGCGCCGGGACGGCTCGCGAGAAGGTCCAGCCCGCCGAGCACCGCGGTCCCGGAATCGGGGGTGACGACCTTGTAGATGCTCTTGAGGAAGGTGGATTTGCCGCACCCGTTCGGTCCGACCACGCCGACGAACCGGCCGTCGGCCACCTTCAGGCTCAGGTCGCGTACGACCCGTGCGCCGCCGAGCGTGACCGAGATGTGCGCCGCGCTCAGCCCGGTGCCCGTATCGGTGGGCACGGCCTCCGCCGTCCGGGACGAGCGGCGTGACCTCTCGTCAAGTGCTCGGGTGAGGCGGTTACTTGTCACCGAACCCGTACTCCTTACGGATCAGCATGTGCAGGAAGAGAGGGGCGCCGAGCACGGACGTCACGATGCCGATCGGCAGCTCGGCGTTCGGGACCGCGACGCGTGCGGCCACATCCGCCCAGATCAGGAAGAGCGCTCCGGACAGCACTGCGACGGGGAGCAGCGCGCGATGGTCCGGCCCGATCACGCTGCGGGCGACATGCGGGACGATCAGGCCGACAAAGCCGATGATTCCGCAGGTGGCGACCAGCATTCCGGTGACCACGGCGGCCAGTACCAGGTAGATCCGCCGGTACAGCCCGGGATCGATGCCCAGGGTGACCGCGGCCTCGTCGCCCATGAGCAGGGAGTTCAGGACCCTGCTCTGGCAGAGGAAGAAGGCCGTGGCGACCAGCACCACGGTGCTCACGGCGGGCAGCGTGGCCCACTCGGCGGAGGCGAGGCTGCCCATCGTCCAGAAGGTGACCGAGCGGACCCCCTCGGCGCTGTCGGCGAAGTAGACCAGCGCACTGGAGGCCGCACCGCACAGGGCGTTGACCGCCGTGCCGGCGAGGATCAGCTTGACCGGCGACGTACGCGACCCGGCGCTGCCCACACCCAGTACCAGGGCCGCCGCGGCCAGCGCCCCGACGAACGCCCAGAACGGCACACCGAGTCCGGCGGCGGCCCCCACGGCCCCGGCCGCCCCGAACCCGGTCAGGATCGCGAACGCGGCGCCGAGGGACGCGCCGGAGGAGATGCCGAGGACGAAGGGGTCGGCGAGCGGGTTCTGCAGGGTCGCCTGCATCACGGTGCCGCACAGCGCGAGTCCGGCACCGACGACCGCGGCCAGCAGGACCCGCGGCAGGCGGATGTCCCGGATCACGTCCACGAACACGGGGTCCCCGGGACCGCCGATCCCGGTCAGCTCGTCGAGCAGGATGCGTGAGGACTCACGCACCGGGACATCGACCTGACCGATCGAGACCGACACGAGGGCCGAGCCGGCCAGCAGGAGCAGGAGGACGGCCACCAGGACGGACGGCGCCACCCGCCATGCCCTTCCGCCGCCGCCCGCCCCCGCCCTCCGTTCCTCGCTGCCCGTCGCGAGCACGCCCCGGCTCATGCGGCCGGGAAGAGGTCGGGGTGGACGAACTCCGCGACGTCCTCGCACAGGTCCGCGAGCGCGAGCGAGCCCCGGATCGACGTCGTGTAGTCGGCGGTCATCACCGCGCCGTTCCTGATCGCGGTGACATTCCTCAGGCGCGGGTCGCGCAGCAGGCGGTCACGCGATCTCACGCCGTCCGACTTCTGGAACTCGGTCACGATGATCTTGTCCGGGTCGGCCGCGACGATCGATTCCAGCGAGAGCTGCGCCTAGCTGTCGTCGGTCAGCTCCAGATACGTTCCGCCCGCGCCGTTCACCATCTCGTCCACCGGGCCCAGCGAGGGCGCGTAGTAGTCGTAGGTGTCGCGCCCCCCACTGGCGACCAGGAGGACCCCGGGGGAGTCGGTGGCCTTCTTCGCCCGCCGCCCGATCGCGGCGATCCGGCTCTTCTGCTCCCGGGTGTAGGCCTCGGTCCGCTCCGTCTCGCCGAAGACCTCGCCCACGTGCCGGACGTCCTCGTAGTAACTGTCCAGATCGCGGCCCGCGGTGTAGTTCACGGCCGGAAGCACGTCCACTCCCCGTTCGTTCCAGAACGGGATCTCACCGATCTTGTCCGGCTTCAGCGCGAACGACATGGTGAGGACGAGGTCGGGCCGCAGGGCGAGGACCGCCTCCTTGGCGGGGAGCCGGTCGGAGATCTTCGGCAGCTTCGCGATCCGGTCCGTGTACGTCGAGTACGAGTTGTCAAGGTAGCCGACCCCCACGATCCGGTCGTCGAGCCCGAACTCGACCATCAGCTCGGCCAGGGCCTGCCCGATCACCACGACGCGCTTCGGCTCGGCCCCGACGGTCTGCGTCAGCTTCTTGCCGGCGTCGTCCATGACGTGCACGGTGACCGGGTAGCGGTCCCGCCCGGACGCCTCGTCGCCACCGCGCACGGCAGCGGGTGGTGCGGTGTCCGCGCAGCCGGCGAGCAGGAGGACGGAACCGGCGGCGAGAGCCGCGCGGACGCGTATCGGGATCCGGAGCGGGGAGGTGTTCACGATGTCCTTTCGGGGAGGGCGTGGCGTCGGCCACCCGGTCATCCTCGGAAGGAACGTCGTGGAACGTGTACGGAGAGCGGGACCAGGAAATGTGGAGCGGGCGCCTTCCCGGGGAAGGCGCCCGGCCCGGTGGTCCCGCAGGATCAGGAGAGGGCCCCCTGGGCACCGGCCGCGGCCCGCCCCGCCCGGTACTGCCGGGGTGTCCGCCCGTAGTGCTTCTTGAACGCGTGGCAGAAGTTGCTGGGACTGGAGTAGCCGCACCTGAGCGCGACGGCGGCGACGCTGAGATCGGTCCCCACGAGCAGCAGCGAGGCCCGGCGCAGGCAGGCGTTGCGATGGTGGTTGAAGACGGTGTCGCCGTAGAGCTGCTTGAACCCCTCGTTCAGCCGCTTGGGCGTCATCCCCAGGGCCCGCGCGAGCGACTCCCCGGTGTGCTGCTCGTGGAGGTTCTCCATCAGCAGCTCGGGAACCCGCCGGATCCGCTCGATCTCGTACTCCGCCATGGGCGGCCGGGCCGGCCCGCGCGAGGGCTCGGTGCCCGCGACGATCCGGGCGAGGATCTCCATGACCTTCGATTCCAGATACAGCGCGCGGAACCGGGCCGGCAGCGCACAGGTGAACAAGTCGGCGAACGCGGCCGCGAGTTCGGGCGGGGCCTGCCGTCCGAGGTAGTGCGCGTCGCGCAGCTCGGCCGGCATTCCCTCGACGCTCTCCTCCCAGGCCGCCGTGCCCAGGCTTCCGAAGAAGACGGCGGTCGCCTCCCGGCGGGCGGCGACCGACACGCCCCGATAGCGCTGCCCGGCCGGCCGGACGAGACGGCCCGCCGAAGCCCGCGAGTGCGAGATCGACAGCTCGTTCGCCCCGAAGACCGTCGCCCCGGTCGCCCGCTCCTCCAGATGCATCAGCCCGTCGACGCAGTACTCCAGCTCGAAGTAGTCGCCCGCGAGGTCGAAGTCGAGGACCAGCTCGTCATGGAACGTCAGGTCGTACAGCGTGAGCGTGACTCCGTGGAGCAGCTCATGAACGGTGATGCTCCCGACCCCGGCCTCCGGCCGCAGGTCGTACACCCGGGCCCCCTCCACGCCGTCACCGCGACAGGTCCCGATCGCCGCGTAGAAGTCCCGGTACTGCCGACCGAGATCCGCGTACCCACGCGCGGACGTGAGAGAGAAACGCCTGGCCACACCGCCTCCAGAGAAGTGGGCATCAACCCCCGTATCCCTACTTAGGGTAGCCTAAGTTCTTCTTCGGGGGTTGGGTCGGGAGCCCGGAGCGCGGTGGGTGAAGCCGTCCGCGACGGAGGGGGAGGCGTGCGGCGGGGCATGGTCATGTGCCCCGAGCGGTGCACGGCCGCACATGAAGAAGGCCCTCCGATCCGGCGCAATGCCTGATCGAAGGGCCTGTTCGGCACCTTGTGCAAGGTGCCCTCGGCAGGATTCGAACCTGCGCACACGGCTCCGGAGGCCGATGCTCTATCCCCTGAGCTACGAGGGCGTATCGCTGTGTTGCTCGGCGACGGGTGAAACACTACCAGCTTCCACAGGGTGTCCGTGAACAGGTATTTCCGGGTCGCCGGAGGGGTGACGCGGGCCAGGCGGAGGGGGCGTGCGATGCGTTCCGGACGTATCCGGCCACCCCTCGCGCCACTCGTCCGGGGACGGAAATAGGCAAAACCCGGACGCAGCCCCTACGTCCGCCCTACCCTCGAAGTGTGTCAGGGGCGTGTGGCCGCGTGCTTGTTGTCGACGACAACAAGGTCATCCGGCATTTGATCAGGGTCAATCTTGAGCTTGAGGGCTTCGAGGTCGTGACCGCGGCCGATGGTGTCGAGTGTCTGGATCTGGTGCATCGGGTCCGTCCCGATGTGATCACGCTCGATGTCGTCATGCCCGGACTGGACGGTGTGCAGACCGCCGCCAGACTGCGTTCCGATCCGCGGACCAGACATCTGCCCGTGGCGATCATCAGCGCCTGTACGCCGTACGAGGTGGACAGCGGGGCCGCCGCAGGGGTCGACGCCTTTCTCGCCAAGCCCTTCGAACCGACCGAGTTGGTGCGGCTCGTACGGCAGTTGATGGAGCGGGAGGAGCCGCCGTCGCTCGACGGCAGACGGGGCGCCGGGACCGCGGAGCGCGCTGCGGGGTGACCGCATGGCGAAACCGGGTCGCGGGGTGCCCCCCTTCCTCCCATACGCTTGTCCTGTGACCCCCGCCGATCTCTCCAGGACCGTGCTGCACGCCGTGCGCCGCGCGGTCGACGAGGACGCCCTGCGCGCGCCCGTGCCCACGCGCGTGCGGGTGGAGCGGACCCGGCCCGGCGGGCGCGGGGAGTACGCCTGCGCCGTCGCCCTCCAGCTGGCCGGGCCCGCCGAGCTGCCGGCCAGGGACGTGGCCGAGATCCTCCGGGAGCGGGTGCTTGGTGCGCCGGGCATCGGGGACGTCGAGGTCACCGGGCCGGGATTTCTGAACTTCACGCTGCGAGCCGGTGCGCGCGGCCTCGACGCGCTGGTGCGGGCCGTGGACGCGCACGGCACGGCGTACGGGCACGGGGACGCCCTCGCCGGCACGGCGGTCTCGTTCGTCCCCGTCGAGGAGCTCCGCGCCCGGGTCGTCACCGGGACCGTCGAGCGACTGCTCCGGGCCCAGGGTGCCGAGGTCGGGGAGCGGACGGCGGGCGGGGAGGCGCTGCACGTGATGCCGGTGCCGGCCGCCCACCGCGATCTCTTCGAGCGGCTCGGGAGCGACGCCGCCCGCTGGTCGCTGCTGCGGGCCGCCCCGCACGACCGGCCCCGGGGCACCGGGAGCGAGGAGCTCCTCGTGCAGCAGGAGAGCAATCCGCTGTTCCGGGTGCGGTACGCGCACGCCCGGATCCGTGCGTTGGGGCGGAACGCCCGGCAGCTCGGGTTCGCAGCGGCGTACGAGGAGAGCGTGGGCGCGCCCGTGCTCGGCGCGCTCCTCGCCGACCACCCCGGGGTGCTCGCCGCCGCCGCCCGGCACCGCGAGCCCGACCGGGTCGCCCGGCAGCTGGAAGCCCTTGCGCAGGCCTTCTTCGACTTCCACGACAGCGCTTCGCCGCTCCCCGCCGGTGACGAGAAACCCTCGGCCGCCCACCGCTCCCGGCTCGCCCTTGCCGAAGCTGCCGGGACGGTGCTCGCAGGCGGCCTGTCCCTGCTCGGCATCAGCGCACCCGAAGTCCTCTGAGAGATCCGAGAGAGCAGAGCAACGCCATGAGCCGATCCGCACACCCCGCCGGGCCCCGTCACGCCGATGTCATGACGGAGGGGCACTACAGCGCCCCGCCCGCCGATCTCAACGCTCTGGACGAGAAGGTCTGGGCCCGTACCGTCACCCGTGACGAGGGTGGTGCGGTCACCGTCGGCGGGATCGAAGTGACCCGGCTGGCCGAGGAGTTCGGCACCCCCGCCTACTTCCTCGACGAGAGCGACTTCCGGGCCCGCTGCCGCGCCTGGGCCGACGCCTTCGGGCGCGATGCCGACGTGTTCTACGCCGGAAAGGCCTTCCTGTCGCGCGCCGTCGTGCGCTGGCTCCAGGAGGAGGGGCTCAACCTCGACGTCTGCTCCGGTGGCGAGCTGACCACCGCGCTGGACGCCGGGATGCCCGCCGAGCGCATCGCCTTCCACGGCAACAACAAGACCGTCGCCGAGATCGAGCGCGCCGTCGAGGCCGGTGTCGGCCGGATCGTGCTCGACTCCTTCCAGGAGATCGCCCGGGTGGCCCACGTCGCGGAGCGGCTCGGAAAGCGCCAGCGCGTACAGATCCGGGTGACCGTCGGCGTCGAGGCACACACCCACGAGTTCATCGCCACCGCGCACGAGGACCAGAAGTTCGGGATCGCGCTGGCCGGGGGGCAGGCCGCCGAGGCGGTGCGCCGGGCGCTCACCCTCGACGGGCTCGAGCTCATCGGCATCCACTCGCACATCGGCTCGCAGATCTTCGACATGGCCGGCTTCGAGGTCTCCGCCCGGCGCGTGGTGCAGCTGCTCGCCGAGGTGCGCGACGAGCACGGGGTGGAGCTGCCCGAGATCGACCTGGGCGGCGGGCTCGGCATCGCGTACACCTCCGAGGACGACCCGCGCGAGCCGCACGAGATCGCCAAGGCGCTCGGCGACATCGTGACCCGCGAGTGCGAGGCGGCCGGGCTCGCCACCCCGCGGATCTCCGTCGAGCCGGGGCGCGCCATCGTCGGCCCGACCGCCTTCACGCTGTACGAGGTCGGCACCATCAAGCCACTGGAGGGGCTGCGTACGTACGTCAGCGTCGACGGCGGCATGTCGGACAACATCCGTACCGCGCTGTACGACGCCGAGTACACCGTCGCGCTCGCCTCGCGCACCTCCGACGCCGAGCCGATGCTCGTCCGCGTCGTCGGCAAGCACTGCGAGAGCGGCGACATCGTGGTCAAGGACGCGTTCCTGCCGTCCGACCTCGCCCCCGGCGATCTGATCGCCGTACCCGCCACCGGCGCGTACTGCCGTTCCATGGCGAGCAACTACAACCACGCCCTGCGTCCGCCGGTCGTCGCCGTGCGCGACGGTCGGGCGCGTGTCATCGTCAGGCGCGAGACGGAGGAAGATCTCCTGCGTCTCGATGTCGGCTGATGAAATACATGTCTCAGGATCCGGACGGGTGGCAGAAACTCCCGTCCGGTGAGTGAGACTGGTCCACACATCAGATGTAAAGGAAACGAGGTCGGATGATGCGTACGCGTCCGCTGAAGGTGGCGCTGCTGGGCTGTGGAGTGGTCGGCTCAGAGGTGGCGCGCATCATGACGACGCACGCCGACGATCTCGCCGCGCGCATCGGCGCACCGGTCGAGCTCGCCGGTGTCGCCGTGCGCCGGCCCTCCAAGGTGCGCGAGGGCATCGACCCCGCGCTGATCACCACCGATGCGACGGCCCTGGTCAAACGGGGCGACATCGACGTCGTCATCGAGGTCATCGGGGGCATCGAGCCCGCCCGTACGCTCATCACCACCGCCTTCGAGCACGGCGCGAGCGTCGTCTCCGCCAACAAGGCGCTGCTGGCCGAGGACGGCGCCGCGCTGCACGCCGCCGCCGAGCAGCACGGCCGGGACCTCTACTACGAGGCCGCCGTGGCCGGTGCCATCCCGCTCGTACGGCCGCTGCGCGAGTCCCTCGCCGGTGACAAGGTCAACCGGGTCCTCGGCATCGTGAACGGCACGACCAACTTCATCCTCGACAAGATGGACACCAGCGGAGCCGGGTACTCCGAGGCGCTCGACGAGGCCACCGCCCTCGGATACGCCGAGGCCGACCCGACCGCCGACGTCGAGGGCTTCGACGCCGCCGCCAAGGCCGCCATCCTCGCGGGTATCGCCTTCCACACCCGGGTGAGGATCGGCGACGTGCACCGCGAGGGCATCACCGAGGTCACCGCCGCCGACATCGCGTCCGCCCGCCGCATGGGCTGCACCGTCAAGCTCCTCGCCATCTGCGAGCGCGCCGCCGACGGGCAGTCGGTCACCGCGCGGGTGCACCCGGCGATGATCCCGCTGAGCCATCCGCTGGCCTCCGTCCGTGAGGCGTACAACGCGGTCTTCGTCGAGGCGGAGGCGGCCGGACAGCTCATGTTCTACGGCCCCGGCGCCGGTGGCTCGCCGACCGCGTCCGCGGTCCTCGGCGACCTGGTCGCGGTCTGCCGCAACAAGCTCAACGAGGCCACCGGCCCCGGTGAGTCCGCGTACACGCGCCTACCGGTCAGCCCCATGGGCGACGTGGTCACGCGGTACCACATCAGTCTCGACGTGGCCGACAAGCCTGGCGTACTCGCCCAGGTCGCGACGGTCTTCGCCGAACAGGGCGTATCGATCGATACGGTCCGCCAGCAAGGTCGACCGGACGGAGGCGGCGAGGCGTCCCTCGTCGTCGTCACCCACCGCGCGTCCGACGCCGCCCTCTCGGCGACCGTCGAGGCGCTGCGCAAGCTCGACACCGTGCGCGGTGTCGCCAGCATCATGCGTGTTGAAGGGGAGTAAGGACCCATGACCAGCAAGGGCACCCACCAGTGGCGCGGCATCATCGAGGAGTACCGGGACCGCCTTCCGGTCACGAGCACGACGCCGGTCGTCACGCTTCGTGAGGGCGGTACACCGCTCGTCCCCGCTCAGGTCCTCTCCGAGCGCACGGGCTGCGAGGTGCACCTCAAGGTCGAGGGCGCCAACCCCACCGGTTCCTTCAAGGACCGCGGCATGACGATGGCCATCACCCGGGCCAAGGAGGAGGGTGCGAAGGCCGTCATCTGCGCCTCCACCGGCAACACCTCCGCCTCCGCCGCCGCGTACGCGGTGCGGGCCGGCATGGTCTGCGCCGTCCTCGTGCCGCAGGGCAAGATCGCCCTCGGCAAGATGGGCCAGGCGCTGGTGCACGGCGCCAAGATCCTCCAGGTCGACGGCAACTTCGACGACTGCCTGACGCTGGCCCGCTCGCTCTCGGACAACTACCCGGTGGCCCTGGTCAATTCGGTCAACCCGGCCCGTATCGAGGGCCAGAAGACCGCCGCGTTCGAGATCGTCGACGCGCTCGGCGACGCCCCGGACATCCATGTCCTCCCGGTCGGCAACGCGGGCAACATCACCGCGTACTGGAAGGGTTACAAGGAGTACGCGGGGGACAGCATGTCCACGCACACCCCGCGCATGTGGGGCTTCCAGGCCTCCGGCTCCGCGCCCATCGTCCGCGGCGAGATCGTCAAGGACCCGTCGACCATCGCCACCGCGATCCGGATCGGCAACCCGGCCTCCTGGCAGTACGCGCTGGAGGCCCGGGACGAATCGGGCGGTTTCATCGATGAGGTGACGGACCGCCAGATCCTGGCCGCCTACCGGCTGTTGGCCTCCCAGGAGGGCGTCTTCGTCGAGCCCGCCTCGGCCGCCTCCGTCGCCGGCCTGCTGAAGGCCGCCGAGGAGGGCAAGGTCGACCGCGGCCAGAAGATCGTCTGCACGGTCACCGGCAACGGCCTCAAGGACCCCGACTGGGCCGTCGCGGGCGCACCGCAGCCGGTCACCGTCCCCGTCGACGCGGCCACCGCCGCCCAGAAGCTGGGCCTCGTCTAGGTCCGACCCCGATCCGCCGGACAGGATCTACGGCCTGGCCGGCGGATCAGGCAAGAACCCAGCTCAACCGGCCCTTTTCGGGGCGGAGAGCGCATAGGAGGCGTGCGACACGCATCGTGCGCCTCCCGTGCGCCCTATGTCGCCACAGAACCTTCCTTCGATAAGCTGTACTCAACCCGCCCCGCCGCATCTGCCGCGGTGCATGGGCCGTTGTGGCCGTCGGGTTCCCCGGAATTCCCATCCCCGCCACCACGACCTCCCGCCACCACGGAGAAAACGCTTCACCACCCCCCGCTGCCACACAAGGAGAGTCGTCCAACCGATGGCCGGTCCCGCCTTCCGAGCCGCCGCCGTCCGGGTGCGCGTCCCCGCGACCAGCGCCAACCTGGGCCCGGGTTTCGACGCCTTCGGCCTGTCGCTGGGGCTGTACGACGACGTCGTCGTCCGAGTCGCCGACTCCGGACTGCACATCGACATCGCGGGTGAGGGTGCCGACACGCTGCCCCGCGACGAGCGCCACCTCCTCGTACGCTCCCTGCGCACGGCCTTCGACCTGCTCGGCGGACAGCCCCGCGGTCTGGAGATCGTCTGCGCCAACCGCATCCCGCACGGACGCGGTCTCGGTTCCTCCTCCGCCGCCATCTGCGCCGGCATCGTCGCCGCCCGCGCCGTGACGACCGGCGGTGACGCCCGGCTCGACGACGCGGCGCTGCTGGAACTCGCCACCGAGATCGAGGGCCACCCCGACAACGTCGCGGCCTGCCTGCTCGGCGGCTTCACACTGGCGTGGATGGACGGCGGATCGGCGCGCGCGATCAGGATGGACCCCGCGGGATCCATCGTTCCGGTGGTTTTCGTACCCAGCAAGCCGGTCCTCACCGAGACCGCCCGCGGACTGCTCCCGCGCACGGTCCCGCATGTCGACGCCGCCTTCAACGCCGGCCGTGCCGCACTCCTCGTCGAGGCGCTGACCAGGCGCCCCGAGCTGCTGCTCACCGCCACCGAGGACCGGCTGCACCAGGAGTACCGCACCCCGGCGATGCCCGAGAGCGTGGAACTCGTCAACCGACTGCGCGCGGACGGCGTCCCCGCGGTCATCTCCGGTGCCGGGCCGACCGTGCTCGCACTGGCCGAGGACGGTGCGGCCGACAAGGTCGCACAGCTGGCGGGCGAGGGATGGGCGGCCAATCGCCTCGCTCTCGACGCCCCGGGGGCGAGTGTGCTGCCGCTCGCCCCGTAGCCGAGAAGAGATTGCCGGTGAGTGAGAGGGGGAATGTTTGTTGGAGCCGGTAGTGTTAACCTCAAGTCTGCAACCGACGTCTATGTGGCGCGTTGCTTCGTGTCCCTTTCCGGGACCACCAATTCTTCCGGGAGCCTCCCCAACTGCCTGAGCAGCCTGCCTGAGCAGTTTCGTGCACGCTCCGGAACCGGCACGACACCCCTCGCTTGTCCAGGAGTGGGCCGAGCAGGGGGATGCTCGCGCCGGGCCCTTGCACACCTTCATCTCTCCGCCGTACCCGGCGGACCACCGCCCCGGCACGGTCCGCAAGAAAAGACCGCAGTCGGACAGCACAACCGGTCGCCGAGCCAGAAGGCCGACGTCCGCTCCAGGGAAGGACCCTTCGTGAGCGACACCACCGATCTGATGGGCGTGACTGCCGACAAGAGCGTCGACAGCGCCGCGCCCGCCGAAGGTGCTGCCACTGGCACCACCGCACGGCGCCGCCGCTCCGGCACCGGCCTTGACGGCATGGTCCTGGCCGAGCTGCAGCAGGTCGCGTCCGGCCTCGGCATCAAGGGCACTGCGCGGATGCGCAAGGGCCAGCTGATCGAGGTCATCAAGGAGGCGCAGGCCGGTAGCTCCGCTGCGCCCAAGGCCGCCGCGCCCGCCGCGGCGACCGAGACCAAGCCGAAGCGCCGTGCCACCTCCAAGGCGCGCACCGGGGACGAGTCCGCGGCCGCCGCGCCCGCCGAGAAGGCCGCGGCCCAGCAGCAGATCGACATCCCCGGCCAGCCGGCCAGCGACGACCAGCCCACGGGCGAGCGCCGTCGGCGCCGTGCGACCGCGCAGGCGGGCAGCCCGGAGAGCAAGGCGGAGAGCAAGTCCGCCGAGGCCAAGACGGAGACGCAGGCCGAGCCCAAGGGCGACGACCGCGCCGACGCCAAGGCCGAAGCCGCCGCCGACACGGCCGAGGGCCGCCGCGGCGACCGCCAGGACCGCGGTCAGCGCGGCGACCGGGGCGACCGCCAGGAGCGCGGCGAGCGCGGGGAGCGCCGCGACCGTCAGCGCGACCGCAGGGGCAAGGGCGACGAGCAGGGCGGTGGCCAGGGCCAGCAGGGCGGCCAGCGCCAGCAGCGCCAGAGCCAGGGCCAGCAGGGCGGCGGCCCGCAGGACGACGGGTACGACGACGAGGCGGGCGGCCGTCGCGGCCGTCGTGGCCGCTACCGCGACCGCCGTGGCCGCCGTGGCCGCGAGGACTTCGCCAGCGAGGTCCCGGTCTCCGACGACGACGTCCTGATCCCCGTCGCGGGCATCCTGGACATCCTCGACAACTACGCGTTCATCCGGACCTCCGGCTACCTGCCGGGCCCGAACGACGTGTACGTCTCGCTCGCCCAGGTCCGCAAGAACGGCCTGCGCAAGGGGGACCACGTCACCGGTGCGGTGCGCCAGCCCAAGGACGGCGAGCGCCGGGAGAAGTTCAACGCCCTGGTCCGCCTCGACTCGGTGAACGGCATGGCGCCCGAAACCGGCCGCGGCCGCCCGGAGTTCCAGAAGCTGACCCCGCTCTACCCGCAGGACCGGCTCCGTCTGGAGACCGACTCCAACGTCCTGACGACGCGGATCATCGACCTGGTCGCCCCCATCGGCAAGGGCCAGCGAGGCCTGATCGTGGCCCCGCCGAAGACCGGCAAGACCATGATCCTGCAGGCGATTGCCAACGCGATCACCGTCAACAGCCCCGAGTGCCACCTGATGGTCGTCCTGGTCGACGAGCGTCCGGAAGAGGTCACCGACATGCAGCGGTCGGTGAAGGGCGAGGTCATCTCCTCGACCTTCGACCGTCCCGCCGAGGACCACACCACCGTCGCCGAGCTGGCCATCGAGCGCGCCAAGCGTCTCGTCGAGCTGGGTCACGACGTGGTCGTCCTGCTGGACTCCATCACCCGTCTCGGCCGTGCGTACAACCTCGCGGCCCCCGCCTCCGGCCGCATCCTGTCCGGTGGTGTCGACTCGACCGCGCTGTACCCGCCGAAGCGCTTCTTCGGTGCCGCGCGCAACATCGAGGACGGCGGTTCGCTGACCATCCTGGCCACCGCGCTGGTCGAGACCGGCTCGCGCATGGACGAGGTGATCTTCGAGGAGTTCAAGGGCACCGGCAACATGGAGCTCAAGCTCGACCGGAAGCTCTCGGACAAGCGCATCTTCCCGGCGGTGGACGTCGACGCGTCCAGCACCCGCAAGGAAGAAATCCTGCTCGGCAGCGACGAGTTGGCGATCGTCTGGAAGCTGCGCCGGGTGCTGCACGCGCTCGACCAGCAGCAGGCGATCGAGCTCCTCCTGGACCGGATGAAGAAGACCCAGTCCAACGCGGAGTTCCTGCTCCAGATCCAGAAGACGACGCCGTCCCCGGGCAACGGCAACGACTGACGTCGTACCGGATCGGCTGAACCACAGGGCCGGGGGAGGGGGGTTGCTGGGGGGGGGGGGGGTGGGGTGGGTGGGGGGGGTGGGGGAGAAACAAACTATGCTGTGTGTCGTCCGGATCTTTCCCCCCGCAAG
>NZ_JBHWIY010000011.1:172612-314455 GCF_042731715.1 Streptomyces sp. NPDC059832
GGTTTCTTTTCCAGGTCCAGAGGGAGGATTTCGCCTCGGGGAAGGGGAAAGGGTGGTTGTGGGCAGGGGGGGGGGAAACCGGGGGCCCCCCCTGGTGGTTGGGGGGAGGGGTTCGGCCCTGTGCCGTGCGCAGGCTACGCAGCCGACCCGGTCGCCGTGGTCGATCCGAGACCTTTGCCACATGCCGGACGTGCCGCCGGGCCCGTCGCGATGCCTGTACCGGACAAGAAACCGCAGGTGAGCGGGGAATCACCGGCTGTTCACCAAGGTCGGGTGTCCGTTTCGTCCTCACATGGAAACAACAGGTGGCTGTGCAACCCTTCTTCGTGCCGAGGCGTCGTACGCAGTACCGACAAATCGACGATCCAGTGCCCGAACACCGCTGCTGGGGGTAGCCGGGGAAGCTGACGACCGAAGGAGATCCATGACCGAGCAGAACGGGAGCGGCGGCCGAATACGCCCCACCGGCAAGCGCCGGAAGAAGCCTTCCCGTCGCCGCAGGGCGACGGTGATCGCCGCCTGGACCGTGGCCGGTGTCGTGGTCGTCGGCGGTGCCGGACTGGGATACGCCTACGTCAAGCTCAACGGCAATCTCAAGGCCGTCGACATCAACGCCGCACTCGGCAAGAACCGCCCCGACAACGTCGACAACGGCTCCCAGGACATCCTGGTGCTCGGCTCGGACTCCCGGTCCGGCGCGAACTCCGAGTACGGCGCCGACGAGGGCGCGGCCCGCTCCGACACCGCGATGGTCCTGCACGTCAACAAGGGCCACAAGACGGCCTCCGTCGTCTCCATCCCGCGCGACACCCTCATCACCCGCCCCGACTGCACCAGCGACACGACCGGGCAGACCGTCGCGGGCCAGCAGCGCGCGATGTTCAACACGGCGTACGAGGTCGGCGGGCCGGCCTGCGCGGTCAAGACCGTCGAGGCCATGTCCGGCATCCGCATGGACCACTACCTCGAAGTCGACTTCACCGGCTTCAAGAAGCTCATCGACGAGCTGGGCGGCGTGAAGATCACCACCACCGAGGCGATCGACGACCCGAAGAGCCATCTGAAGCTCGCACCCGGCACCCACACCCTCGACGGGGAGCAGTCGCTGGGGCTCGTCCGTACCCGCAAGAGCGTCGGCGACGGCAGCGATCTCGGCCGCATCCAGCTCCAGCAGGCCTTCATCAAGGCGCTGATGGAACAGGTCAAGACCGTCGGGGTGTTCTCGAACCCGAAGACCCTCTACGACCTCGCGGACACGGCCACCAAGACCGTCACCACCGACTCCGACCTGGGCTCGGTCACCGAACTCACGTCCTTCGCGAACGGTCTCAAGGGGCTCGGCTCGAAGAACGTCCACATGGTCACCCTGCCCGTGCAGTACGACCCGGCCGACCCGAACCGCGTCGTACCGCTGGAGGCCGCCGCCCGGCAGGTGTGGGACGCGCTCGCCCAGGACAAGGCCATCCCCGCCTCCGCCACCGAGAAGTCGGCCGGCGACAAGGGCGACGCGGGCAGCGTCGTACGGTGACCGGGCGGGCCGGGAATAGTTGCGGCCCGCCCCCGGTTTTGGGAGATACGGCCGGTCCTGGCAGACTGGTACGTCGGCCCCGGTTCACGGACGCGCAATCCGCGCGTACGACCCGGCGCCCTCCCGAACCGAGGAGAAACCCTTGAAGCGCGACATCCACCCCGAGTACGTCGAGACGCAGGTCAGCTGCACCTGTGGCGCGTCGTTCACGACCCGGAGCACCATCGACGGCGGCACCATCCGCGCCGACGTCTGCTCCGAGTGCCACCCGTTCTACACGGGCAAGCAGAAGATCCTCGACACCGGTGGCCGTGTGGCCCGCTTCGAGGCCCGCTTCGGCAAGGCTGCCGGCTCCGCCAGCAAGTAGCGAGCCACTGCGCCGGTTCCTGGCGCCCTCTTCCGGGGGCGTCGGGACCGGCGTTTTTTCCGGCCGGGGGTACGCGGCCCCGTTCCGTATCCCCGCCCGGCCGGCATCACGCCGTCCAGCAGGCACGCCCGAGTGAAGAAACCAGGAGCCCGAAGATGTTCGAGGCGGTCGAGGAACTGATCGGCGAACAGACCGATCTGGAGAAGAAGCTCGCTGACCCGGCGGTCCACGCCGACCAGGCCAACGCGCGCAAGCTCAACAAGCGCTACGCCGAGCTGACCCCGATCGTCGCGACGTACCGCTCCTGGAAGCAGACCGGGGACGACATCGGGACGGCCCGCGAGTTCGCCGCCGACGACCCCGACTTCGCCGCCGAGGTCAAGGAGCTGGAGAAGCAGCGCGAAGAGCTCACCGAGAAGCTCCGCCTCCTGCTGGTCCCGCGCGACCCCAGCGACGACAAGGACGTGCTCCTGGAGATCAAGGCGGGCGCGGGCGGCGACGAGTCCGCCCTGTTCGCCGGCGATCTGCTGCGCATGTATCTGCGCTACGCCGAGCGCGTCGGCTGGAAGACCGAGATCATCGACTCCACCGAGTCCGAGCTCGGCGGCTACAAGGACGTCCAGGTCGCCGTGAAGACCAAGGGCGGCAACGGCGCCACCGAGCCCGGCCAGGGCGTGTGGGCCCGGCTGAAGTACGAGGGCGGGGTGCACCGCGTGCAGCGGGTGCCGTCCACCGAGTCGCAGGGCCGCATCCACACCTCCGCCGCCGGTGTGCTCGTCACGCCCGAGGCCGAGGAGGTCGACGTCGAGATCCACGCCAACGATCTCCGTATCGACGTCTACCGCTCCTCGGGTCCCGGCGGCCAGTCCGTCAACACCACGGACTCGGCGGTCCGCATCACCCATCTGCCGACCGGCGTCGTCGCGTCCTGCCAGAACGAGAAGAGCCAGCTCCAGAACAAGGAGCAGGCCATGCGCATCCTGCGTTCGCGACTGCTCGCCGCCGCCCAGGAGGCCGCCGAGCAGGAGGCCTCGGACGTACGGCGCAGCCAGGTGCGCACGGTCGACCGTTCCGAGAAGATCCGTACGTACAACTTCCCGGAAAACCGGATCTCGGACCACCGCGTCGGCTTCAAGGCGTACAACTTGGACCAGGTGCTCGACGGCGACCTGGATTCCGTGATCCAGGCGTGCGTCGACGCCGACTCCGCCGCCAAGCTCGCCGCCGCGTAAGCAAAGCCCGCCCAGCCCGTAAACCGTACGGAGAACCGCGATGAACCTGCTGCTCGCCGAGGTGGCCCAGGCCACCCAGCGGCTGGCCGACGCCGGTGTGCCCTCGCCGCGATTCGACGCGGAGGAACTCGCCGCGTTCGTGCACGGCGTCAAGCGGGGCGAGTTGCACCGGGTGCCGGACGCGGACTTCGACGCCCGCTACTGGGAGGCCATCGCCCGCCGCGAGGCCCGCGAGCCGCTCCAGCACATCACCGGCCGCGCCTTCTTCCGCTACCTGGAGCTCCAGGTAGGACCCGGTGTCTTCGTCCCCCGCCCGGAGACCGAATCGGTCGTCGGCTGGGCGATAGACGCCGTGCGCGCGATGGATGTCGTCGAGCCGGTCGTCGTCGACCTGTGCAGCGGATCGGGCGCCATAGCCCTGGCCATGGCCCAGGAGGTGCCGCGCTCGCGCGTGCACGCGGTCGAGCTCTCCGACGACGCCATCGAGTGGACCCGGAAGAACGCCGACGGATCCCGGGTCACCGTCCACCAGGGAGACGCGCTGACCGCCCTCCCCGAGCTGGACGGCCAGGTCGACCTGGTCATCTCCAACCCGCCGTACATCCCGCTCACCGAATGGGAGTACGTGGCACCCGAGGCCCGCGACCACGATCCGGAGATGGCCCTCTTCTCCGGCGAGGACGGCCTCGACACCATCCGCGGCATCGAACGCACCGCACACCGCCTGCTGCGCCCCGGCGGCCTCGTCGTCATCGAGCACGCCGACACCCAGGGCGGCCAGGTGCCGTGGATCTTCACCGAGGAGCGCGGCTGGGCGGACGCGGCCGACCACCCGGACCTGAACAACCGGCCGCGGTTCGCCACGGCCCGCAAGGCCATGCCGTGACCGGCGGCCACCACGCGCACGACCCGTACCCGTCATACCCGTACACGCTTGAGGAGGCCGGCTGATGGCACGGCGATACGACTGCAACGACGCGACCGACCGCACGACGGGTCTGCGTGAGGCCGCGTCGGCCGTCCGCCGCGGCGAACTGGTCGTGCTGCCCACCGACACCGTGTACGGCCTCGGTGCGGACGCCTTCAGTGCCGAGGGCGTCGCCGATCTGCTGGACGCCAAGGGCCGCGGCCGCAACATGCCGACCCCCGTCCTGATCGGCTCCCCGAACACCCTGCACGGCCTGGTCACCGACTTCTCCGAGCAGGCCTGGGAGCTCGTCGACGCCTTCTGGCCCGGCGCCCTCACGCTCGTCGCCAAGCACCAGCCGTCGCTCCAGTGGGACCTCGGGGACACCCGCGGCACCGTCGCCATCCGGATGCCGCTGCACCCGGTCGCCATCGAGCTGCTCACGGAGGTCGGCCCGATGGCCGTCTCCAGCGCCAACCTCACCGGCCACCCGGCCCCCGAGGACTGCGACGCCGCCCAGGAGATGCTCGGCGACTCCGTCTCCGTCTACCTGGACGGCGGCCCGACGCCCGGCATCGTGCCCTCGTCGATCGTCGACGTGACCGGCAAGGTCCCCCTGCTGCTGCGCGCCGGTGCGCTCTCCGTGGAGGAGCTCCGCAAGGTGGTACCCGACCTCGAGGTGGCCAATTGACCGCCCCTGAGGGGCGTGGCATAGCGGGGCGGGCCGACTCTTTCCGCATCCTCCACGTC
This sequence comes from Streptomyces sp. NPDC059832, assembly GCF_042731715.1. Lineage (NCBI taxonomy): Bacteria > Bacillati > Actinomycetota > Actinomycetes > Kitasatosporales > Streptomycetaceae > Streptomyces > Streptomyces sp. NPDC059832. The sequence goes on from NZ_JBHWIY010000011.1 coordinate 177,397, forward strand.
AGCACCGGCAACGTCTGCCGCTCACCGATCACCGAGCGGCTGACCCGCCATGCCCTGGTGGACCGCCTGGGCGATCCGCTCAGCGGCGGACTGATCGTGGAGAGCGCGGGCACCTGGGGCCACGAAGGCGCCCCCATGGAGGCCAACGCCGAGACCGTCCTCGCCGACTTCGGTGCCGACACCACCGGCTTCGTCGGCCGGGAGCTGCTCGACGAGCACGTGATCCGCGCCGACCTGGTGCTCACGGCCACCCGCGACCACCGTGCGCAGGTGATCTCGATGGGGCACTCGGCCGGCCTGCGGACGTTCACCCTCAAGGAATTCACCCGGCTGGTCCGGGCGATAGACCCCGCCACGCTGCCCGACCCGCGGGACGAGGGCGTCGTCGAGCGCGCCCGCGCCCTGGTCCGCGCCGCGGCGGCGCTGCGCGGCTGGCTGCTGGCCCCCACCGCCGAGGCGGACGAGGTGTTCGACCCGTACGGCGCCCCGATCACGTTCTTCCGTTCCATCGGCGACGAGATCAACCAGGCCCTCGACCCGGTCGTCACGGCCCTGACCGGCGTACCCGCACCGCACTGACGGGCGCCCCCGCGCCATCGCGTCAGCGCCACTCCGACGGGCGTACGCACCGGCCGGGCACCCAGGGCCCAACGGGTGCACCACGGCGCCGCACAGCAGGCAGGAGGCCCTTCGCGGGCCTACATTGGAGCTGACGCCAGCGCACCCCTCCCCAGGCCCGGAGCCCATCGATGCCGGTCACCACTCCAGCCGCACCGCCCTCCGCCCCCGGGTCCGCCCTGCCGCAGGACTTCGACGCCCTGCTCCGGGAGGATCCGGAGATCGCCGCCGTGCTGCTCGGGGAGCTGCACCGCCAGTCGAGCACCCTGCAGCTGACCGCCGCCGAGAACTTCACCTCGCCCGCGGTCCTCGCCGCCCTCGGCTCACCCCTCGCGAACAAGTACGCCGAGGGCTACCCCGGTGCCCGCCACCACGGCGGCTGCGAGCAGGCCGACGCCGCCGAGCGCATCGCCTGCCGCCGCGCCACCTCGCTCTTCGGCGCCGAGCACGCCAACGTCCAGGCGCACTCCGGCTCCTCCGCGGTCCTCGCCGCGTACGCCGCCCTGCTCCGCCCCGGCGACACGGTGCTCGCGATGGGGCTCCCGTACGGGGGACATCTCACCCACGGTTCGCCCGCCAACTTCTCCGGCCGCTGGTTCGAGTTCGTCGGCTACGGGGTGGACTCCGAGAGCGGCCTGATCGACTACGAACAGGTGCGCGCCCTGGCCCGTGCCCACCGCCCCAAGGCGATCGTGAGCGGCTCCATCTCGTACCCCCGCCACCCCGACTACGAGCTGTTCCGGGAGATCGCCGACGAGGTGGGCGCGTATCTCATCGCCGACTCCGCGCACCCGATGGGGCTGATCGCCGGGGGAGCGGCGCCGAGTCCGGTGCCGTACGCCGACGTGGTCTGCGCGACCACGCACAAGGTGCTGCGCGGTCCGCGCGGCGGGATGATCCTGTGCGGTGCGGAGCTGGCGGAGCGGATCGACCGGGCGGTCTTCCCGTTCACCCAGGGCGGTGCGCAGATGCACACGGTCGCCGCGAAGGCCGTCGCGTTCGGGGAGGCGGCCACCCCGGCGTTCACGACGTACGCGCACCGGGTGGTCGCGCACGCCCGTGTGCTGGCGGCGGGTCTGGAGGCGGAGGGCTTCGAGGTCACCACGGGCGGCACGGACACCCACCTGATCGTCGCGGACCCGGCCCCGCTGGGCGTCGACGGACGGACCGCCCGCGCCCGCTTGGCGGCGGCGGGCCTGGTGCTGGACACCTGCGCGCTGCCGTACGGGGACGCCCGGGGCATCAGGCTCGGTACCGCGGCCGTCACCACCCAGGGCATGGACGACGGCGACATGGCCCGGCTGGCGGTGCTCTTCGGGACGGCGGTGCGTGAGGAGGACGACATCAGCGCGCAGGTGCGGGAGCTGGTGGAGAAGTATCCGCCCTACCCGGGGTAGCGGCCCCGGCGTACGGTGCGGAACCGATCGGCCCGCTCACTGTGTCTTCGGTCATGAGGCCCGCGCAGCGCGACCGTCCCTGATTGCCGGACGGTTTAAGGTGTGGGCTGAGATGGCCGGCGAAATCTATGGGGCAGCCCGTGCGTGATTACCTGCTGACGCTCTGTGTCACGGCCGCGGTGACCTATCTGCTGACCGGTCCGGTGCGTAAGTTCGCCATCGCGATCGGGGCGATGCCCGCGATCCGTGCGCGTGACGTCCACCGAGAACCGACACCGAGGCTCGGTGGCATCGCCATGTTCGGCGGGCTGTGCGCCGGACTGATCGTCGCGGCCCATCTCCACAACCTCGACTGGGTCTTCCAGCTCTCCACCGAGCCGCGGGCGCTGCTCTCCGGCGCCGCGCTGATCTGGCTGATCGGTGTCCTGGACGACAAGTTCGAGATCGACGCCCTGATCAAGCTCGGCGGGCAGATGATCGCCGCCGCGGTCATGGTCATCCAGGGTCTGACGATCCTGTGGCTGCCGATCCCCGGTGTCGGCACCGTCGCGCTCACCCAGTGGCAGGGCACGCTGCTCACGGTCGCCCTGGTCGTCATCACCATCAACGCGGTCAACTTCGTCGACGGTCTGGACGGTCTCGCGGCGGGCATGGTGTGCATCGCCTCCGCCGCGTTCTTCCTCTACACGTACCGGCTCTGGTACGGGCACATGATCGAGGCGGCGGCCCCGGCGACGCTCTTCACGGCGATCCTGATGGGCATGTGCCTGGGCTTCCTGCCGCACAACATGCATCCCGCGCGCATCTTCATGGGTGACTCGGGCTCGATGCTGATCGGCCTGGTGCTCGCGGCCGGGGCGATCTCCGTGACGGGCCGGGTCGACCCGGACACGATGACGCTCTTCGCGGGCAGCGAGCGCGAGGCCACCCACGCGATGCTGCCGGTCTTCATCCCGTTGCTGCTGCCGCTGACGATCATCGCGATCCCGGCCGCGGACCTGGTGCTGGCGATCGTGCGCCGCACGTGGAACGGCCAGTCGCCGTTCGCGGCGGACCGCGGCCATCTGCACCACCGGCTGCTGGAGATCGGCCATTCGCACAGCAGGTCCGTGCTGATCATGTACTTCTGGTCGGCCCTGATCGCCTTCGGGGCGGTCGGCTACTCCGTGCACTCGGCGTCCCTGTGGATCGTGCTGGTGATCATGGGGATGAGCACGCTGGGTCTCGTACTGCTGCTGATGCCCCGTTTCACCCCCCGGGCGCCGTACTGGGCGGAACGCTTCGTACCGCCCCGCTACCGCCGTAGGCGTGGCAAGGGCCAGGCTCCCGAGGCGGAAGCCGCATCGGCGTCCGAGGCCCAACAGGGGCCGCTGGAAAGCCGGATGGGGCAGACGGGACCCGAGTCGCAGGAGCGCGACCCGGTCGTCGTGGGAGTCTCCGGCGTCAACGGGGCGACTGCCATCGGCCCTCGTTCGCGTTTTTCGGACAGAGACCGGGCTGAATCCGCACGCTGAGAACCGGGCATCAAGGGGCATTACCAGACAACGAATTGAGTTGCCTTGCTCACATGCGCGAATTCACTCTCACGTGTGACAGTAAGCACACTTTCTTGGTAAAGACCTCATCAAATAGTTTGTGATACCGTTCACGAAGCCCGGTGACGGAGCCGAAGGACCTGAGTAGCACGGTCCATTGGCGTGAGGCATCGACTCAAACCGGGCCTACGCTCGTCCATGACGACACACTGCCCACCCCCAGCAAGCGGAGCTGCCGCCATGCCGTCCAACGACGCCCGGACTCTCCTTCAAGCCGCCGTACCCACCGCTGTCGCCGGTGCTGTTGCCACCGCCGTCAGCGCTGGCGTAGCCGGCGGCAAGGGAGCTGTGGGCGCGGGCGTTGCGACGATCGTGGTGATCGTCTTCATGGGGATCGGACTCGTGGTCCTGCAGCGCACCGCGCGGTCCCTGCCCCACCTGTTCCAGGCGATGGGGCTGATGCTCTATGCGGCTCAGCTTCTCCTGATGTTCATCTTCGTCGCCGCATTCAAGAACACGACGATGTTCAACCCGAGGGCATTCGCGATCACGCTGGTCGCGACGACTCTCGTGTGGATCGGCGCACAGACGCGTGCACACATGAAGGCCAAGATCCTTTACGTCGAACCCGAGTCCGACAAGGCGGAAAAGCCCAAGAACACGGGCTCGAAGCCGTGAAGGGTAGGGGCGGGATAAGTGCAGGTTCGAGACCCTGCTATCGTCCGGTTCCAACTGCGGCACTGCGGGCGCGGGCATGTGAGCTGACGCCTGCTCGATCGCGAGGCTCAATGCCTGACTGCCGCTCACACATCCGTAACACCAGTCCAGTGCCGAACCGCGGCTGCGCGCCGCGCCGACACAACGAGGTTGCCGTACCTATGCGCCACGCTGAAGGAGCCCGCGGTGAGTGCTGACCCGACACAGGTGCTCGCCTTCGAGACCGATTGCCACATCTTCTCCGGTTGTGGTTTCCCGGGTCCTGGCTTGCACTCTTTCCTGTTCGAGCCGATCTTCGGTGACGCGGACAGCAACATCTACTTCAACAAGACGATGCTGCTGGCGCTCCTCGGTACGGTCATCATCGTCGGCTTCTTCTGGGCCGCCTTCCGTAAGCCGAAGGTCGTTCCGGGCAAGCTGCAGATGGTCGCCGAGGCCGGATACGACTTCGTCCGCCGCGGCATCGTCTACGAGACGCTCGGCAAGCGCGAGGGCGAGAAGTACGTCCCGCTGATGGTCTCGCTCTTCTTCTTCGTGTGGATGATGAACCTCTGGTCGATCATTCCGCTCGCCCAGTTCCCGGTGACGTCGATCATCGCGTACCCGGCCGCTCTGGCGCTGACCGTCTACATCCTCTGGATGAGCATCACCTTCAAGCGGCACGGCTTCGTCGGCGGCTTCAAGAACCTGACCGGCTACGACAAGTCGCTCGGCCCGGTTCTCCCGCTGATCATGGTCATCGAGTTCTTCTCGAACGTCCTGGTCCGGCCCTTCACGCACGCGGTCCGACTCTTCGCGAACATGTTCGCCGGTCACACGCTGCTGCTGCTCTTCACCATCGCCAGCTGGTACCTGCTGAACGGCATCGGTATCGCCTACGCGGGCGTCTCGTTCGTGATGGTCCTCGTGATGACGGCCTTCGAGCTCTTCATCCAGGCTGTTCAGGCGTACGTCTTCGTGCTCCTGGCGTGCACCTTCATCCAGGGCGCTGTCGCCGAGCACCACTGATCGCGCCTCCCATACCCCCAGTCGTCCGGTGGCCAACCCCCGCCGGTCCGTGAAAGAGAAGGAAGAACTGGCATGTCCCAGACCCTTGCCGCCGTCACCGGTTCCCTCAGCTCCGTCGGTTATGGCCTGTCCGCCATCGGCCCCGGCGTCGGCGTCGGCATCATCTTCGGTAACGGCACCCAGGCTCTCGCCCGTCAGCCCGAGGCTGCCGGCCTGATCCGCGCCAACCAGATCCTCGGCTTCGCCTTCTGTGAGGCGCTCGCCCTGATCGGTCTGGTCATGCCGTTCGTCTACCCGACCTCCTGACTGGTCGGGAACAGACCATTCGACGGAAGGCACTGACGTGAACCCTCTGGTTCAGCTCGCGGCGGAGAAGCCGGAAAACCCGCTCGTCCCGCCGATCCCTGAGCTCGTCATTGGCTTCATCGCCTTTGTCATCGTCTTCGGCTTCCTCGCCAAGAAGCTCCTCCCGAACATCAACAAGGTTCTGGAAGAGCGTCGCGAGGCCATCGAAGGCGGTATCGAGAAGGCCGATGCGGCCCAGACCGAGGCCCAGAGCGTGCTTGAGCAGTACAAGGCTCAGCTCGCCGAAGCCCGCCACGAAGCCGCGCGCCTGCGCCAGGAGGCGCAGGAGCAGGGCGTTGTGATCCTGCAGGAGATGCGGGCGGAAGGCCAGCGGCAGCGCGAGGAGATCATCGCTGCCGGCCACGCCCAGATCGAGGCCGACCGCAAGGCCGCGGCCTCCGCGCTGCGTCAGGACGTGGGCAAGCTCGCCACCGACCTGGCCGGCAAGCTCGTCGGCGAGTCCCTCGAGGACCACGCCCGGCAGAGCGGCACCGTCGACCGTTTCCTCGGCGAGCTCGAGGCGAAGGCCGAGGCTGTCCGATGAACGGCGCGAGCCGCGAGGCACTGGCTGCCGCACGTGAGTCCCTCGACGCGCTGACCGACAACACGTCGGTCGACGCGGCGAAGCTCGCCGAGGAGCTGGCCGCCGTAACGGCGCTGCTCCAGCGCGAGGTCTCACTGCGGCGGGTCCTGACCGACCCGTCGCAGCCCGGCGAGGCCAGGGCGGAGCTGGCCGGACGACTGCTGCGCGGTCAGGTGGGCGGCGAGACCGTCGACCTGATCTCCGGCATGGTCCGCGCCCGCTGGTCGCAGTCGCGTGACCTGGTCGACTCGGCCGAGGAACTGGCGAACATCGCAGACCTCACCGCCGCCCAGCGCAGCGGAGACCTCGACGACGTCGAGGACGAGCTGTTCCGGTTCGGCCGGATCGTCGCCTCCGACAAGGAGCTGCGCGCCGCGCTCACCAACCGGTCCGCGTCCGCGTCCGCCAAGAGGCAGCTGTTGCACAGCCTGCTCGGCGGCAAGGCACGGCCCGCCACCGAGCGCGTCGTCACGCGGCTTGTCACCCAGCCGCGTGGACGTAGCCTGGAAGAGGGACTCGAGTCCCTCTCCAAGCTGGCCGCGGAGCGCCGGGAGCGGATGGTCGCCGTGGTCACCTCGGCGGTTCCGCTGAGCGATCGGCAGAAGCAGCGCCTCGGCGACGCACTGGCGAAGATCTACGGCCGCCCGATGCACCTGAATCTCGATGTGGACCCCACGGTCCTCGGCGGGATCGCGGTGCGGGTCGGCGACGAGGTCATCAACGGCACCATCTCGGAGCGCCTCGAAGAGGCGTCCCGTCGCATGGCCGGCTGACCAGCGCCGAGCAGCAACAGAACAGAGCAAGACCAGCGGCCCGGTTGGGCCGTGCAGAAATTGCAGAAGATTCCTGGGGGTCGGCCCCCAGACCCCCTTAAGAAACTTCGGGCCCAACAAGGAGAGCAGGGAACCCAGATGGCGGAGCTCACGATCCGGCCGGAGGAGATCCGGGACGCGCTGGAGAACTTTGTCCAGTCGTACAAGCCGGACGCGGCCTCGCGCGAGGAGGTCGGTACGGTCAGCGTTGCCGGCGACGGCATCGCGAAGGTCGAGGGTCTTCCCTCGGCCATGGCGAACGAGCTGCTGAAGTTCGAGGACGGCACCCTCGGTCTCGCCCTCAACCTCGAGGAGCGCGAGATCGGTGCGATCGTCCTCGGCGAGTTCAGCGGCATCGAAGAGGGCCAGCCGGTGCAGCGCACCGGTGAGGTGCTCTCCGTCGGCGTCGGCGAGGGTTACCTCGGCCGCGTCGTCGACCCGCTCGGCAACCCGATCGACGGTCTCGGCGAGATCGCGACCGAAAGCCGCCGCGCCCTCGAGCTGCAGGCCCCTGGCGTCATGGTCCGTAAGTCGGTGCACGAGCCGATGCAGACCGGCTACAAGGCCGTCGACGCCATGGTGCCGATCGGCCGCGGCCAGCGTCAGCTGATCATTGGTGACCGTCAGACGGGTAAGACCGCTCTGGCCGTCGACACGATCATCAACCAGCGCGACAACTGGCGCTCGGGCGACGTGAACAAGCAGGTGCGCTGCATCTACGTCGCCATCGGTCAGAAGGGCTCCACCATCGCCTCTGTGCGCGGTGCCCTCGAAGAGGCCGGCGCGCTCGAGTACACGACCATCGTCGCCGCCCCGGCGTCCGACCCGGCCGGCTTCAAGTACCTGGCGCCGTACACCGGTTCGGCCATCGGCCAGCACTGGATGTACCAGGGCAAGCACGTCCTGATCATCTTCGACGACCTCTCGAAGCAGGCCGACGCCTACCGCGCCGTGTCGCTTCTGCTGCGCCGTCCGCCGGGCCGTGAGGCCTACCCGGGCGACGTGTTCTACCTCCACTCGCGTCTGCTGGAGCGCTGCGCGAAGCTCTCCGACGAGATGGGCGCCGGTTCGATGACGGGCCTCCCGATCGTCGAGACCAAGGCGAACGACGTGTCGGCGTTCATCCCGACCAACGTCATCTCCATCACCGACGGCCAGTGCTTCCTGGAGTCCGACCTGTTCAACGCCGGCCAGCGTCCGGCCCTGAACGTCGGTATCTCGGTCTCCCGTGTCGGTGGCTCCGCCCAGCACAAGGCGATGCGCCAGGTCTCCGGCCGTCTCCGTGTCGACCTCGCCCAGTACCGCGAGCTGGAGGCGTTCGCCGCCTTCGGTTCCGACCTGGACGCGGCCTCGAAGGCGTCGCTGGAGCGCGGTAAGCGCATGGTCGAGCTGCTGAAGCAGCCGCAGTACTCCCCGTACCCGGTCGAGGAGCAGGTCGTCTCCATCTGGGCCGGCACCACCGGCAAGATGGACGACGTCCCGGTCGAGGACATCCGTCGCTTCGAGAGCGAGCTGCTGGAGTACCTGCGCCGTGAGCGCAAGGACCTCCTGACCAGCATCGCCGAGGGCGCCAAGATGTCCGACGACACGCTGCAGTCGGTCGCCGACGCGGTCGCCGCCTTCAAGCAGCAGTTCGAGACCTCGGACGGCAAGCTCCTGGGCGAGGGCTGATCGATGGGCGCTCAGCTTCGCGTTTACAAGCGCCGCATTCGCTCCGTCACCGCCACGAAGAAGATCACCAAGGCGATGGAGATGATCGCCGCTTCGCGCATCGTCAAGGCGCAGCGCCAGGTGGCGGCGTCGACGCCGTACGCGACCGAGCTCACCCGTGCGGTGACCGCGGTGGCGACCGGCTCCACCACCAAGCACCCGCTGACCACCGAGGCCGAGACTCCGGCACGGGCCGCGATCCTGCTCATCACGAGCGACCGCGGTCTGGCCGGCGGTTACTCCTCCAACGCCATCAAGGCCGCGGAGCGACTGACCGAGCGGCTCCGCGGTGAGGGCAAGGAGGTCGTCACGTATGTGATCGGCCGCAAGGGTGTCGCCTACTACGGCTTCCGTGAGCGCAAGCTCGCGGATTCGTGGACGGGCTTCACCGACAGCCCGACGTACGCGGATGCGAAGCGGGCTGCGGCCCCGCTGATCGAGGTGGTCACCCAGGAGACCGCCGAGGGCGGCGTGGACGAGCTGCACATCGTCTTCACGGAGTTCGTGTCGATGATGACGCAGAACCCGGTCGACGACCGGATGCTGCCGCTCAGTCTCGATGCCACGAAGGACGAGGACGGCAAGGGCGAGATCCTGCCGCTGTTCGACTTCGAGCCGTCGGCGGAGGACGTCCTCGACGCCCTGCTTCCGCGGTACGTCGAGAGCCGGATCTACAACGCGCTGCTGCAGGCCGCTGCTTCCGAGCACGCTGCCCGCCGCCGCGCGATGAAGTCGGCCACCGACAACGCCGGTGAGCTCATCAAGACGCTCTCCCGGCTTGCCAACGCGGCCCGCCAGGCCGAAATCACCCAGGAAATCAGCGAGATCGTCGGTGGTGCCAGTGCGCTGGCCGACGCGACCGCGGGGAGTGACAAGTAATGACGACCACAGTTGAGACGGCCGTTGCCACGGGCCGCGTCGCCCGGGTCATCGGCCCGGTCGTCGACGTGGAGTTCCCCGTCGACGCGATGCCGGAGATCTACAACGCGCTGACCGTCCAGGTGGCCGACCCGGCCGAGGACGGCAAGCTCAAGAAGCTGACCCTTGAGGTCGCCCAGCACCTCGGCGACGGCCTGGTCCGCGCGATCTCGATGCAGCCCACCGACGGTCTGGTCCGCCAGGCCGCGGTGACCGACACGGGTACCGGCATCACGGTCCCCGTCGGTGACATCACCAAGGGCAAGGTGTTCAACACCCTCGGCGAGATCCTGAACAAGCCCGAGGCCGAGGCCGAGGTCACCGAGCGCTGGCCGATCCACCGCAAGGCGCCCAACTTCGACCAGCTCGAGTCGAAGACCGAGATGTTCGAGACCGGCGTCAAGGTCATCGACCTTCTCACCCCGTACGTCAAGGGTGGAAAGATCGGTCTGTTCGGTGGTGCCGGTGTCGGCAAGACCGTTCTGATCCAGGAAATGATCTACCGCGTGGCCAACAACCACGACGGTGTGTCGGTGTTCGCCGGTGTCGGTGAGCGCACCCGTGAGGGCAACGACCTCATCGAGGAAATGGCCGACTCGGGCGTCATCGACAAGACGGCGCTTGTCTTCGGTCAGATGGACGAGCCGCCGGGCACGCGTCTTCGCGTCGCGCTGGCCGGTCTGACCATGGCGGAGTACTTCCGCGATGTGCAGAAGCAGGACGTGCTCTTCTTCATCGACAACATCTTCCGGTACACCCAGGCCGGCTCCGAGGTGTCCACCCTGCTCGGCCGTATGCCGTCCGCGGTGGGTTACCAGCCGAACCTGGCCGACGAGATGGGTCTGCTGCAGGAGCGCATCACGTCGACCCGTGGGCACTCGATCACCTCGATGCAGGCGATCTACGTCCCCGCGGACGACCTGACCGACCCGGCCCCGGCCACCACCTTCGCCCACCTCGACGCGACGACGGTTCTCTCCCGTCCGATCTCCGAGAAGGGCATCTACCCGGCCGTGGACCCGCTGGACTCCACGTCCCGCATCCTGGACCCGCGTTACATCGCGGCGGACCACTACGCGGCCGCCATGCGCGTCAAGGGGATCCTCCAGAAGTACAAGGACCTCCAGGACATCATCGCGATCCTCGGTATCGACGAGCTGGGCGAGGAGGACAAGCTCGTTGTCCACCGTGCCCGTCGTGTCGAGCGCTTCCTGTCGCAGAACACCCACGTCGCCAAGCAGTTCACCGGCGTGGACGGTTCGGACGTTCCGCTCGACGAGTCGATCGCCGCGTTCAACTCGATCTGTGACGGTGAGTACGACCACTTCCCCGAGCAGGCGTTCTTCATGTGCGGTGGCATCGAGGACCTCAAGGCCAACGCCAAGGAGCTCGGCGTCTCCTGAGCCCATGGCTCACCGAGGGGGGCGGGTGTGTCCCGTCCCCCTCACCACGCCCCGTAGAATTGACCCAACACCCGGCTCGAACGGCCGGGTGGTGACCCGAGGAGCCACCCTTGGCTGCTGAGCTGCACGTCGAGCTGGTCGCCGCGGACCGCAGTGTCTGGTCCGGCGAGGCCACCCTGGTCGTCGCGCGCACCACGTCCGGCGACATCGGCGTCATGCCCGGTCACCAGCCGCTTCTGGGTGTGCTGGAATCGGGCCCGGTGACGATCCGTACGAGCGATGGCGGCACCGTGGTCGCCGCTGTGCACGGCGGTTTCATCTCGTTCGCGGACGACAAGCTCTCGCTGCTCGCGGAGATCGCGGAGCTGGCGGACGAGATCGATGTCCAGCGCGCCGAGCGTGCGCTGGAGCGCGCGAAGTCGGACACGGACGCCGCCTCCGAGCGGCGCGCCGAAGTGCGACTGCGTGCGGTGGCGGTGCGCTAGCGCACCGCGACAACATAGCTTTACCCTCAGCCGCGGCCCGAGCTGGAGACCACTCCAGACCGTGCCGCGGCTGAGGCGATGCAGGTGCGGTTGTAGTTCTGGCGGTATCCGTTACTCGACGACGCGAGGAGGTCGGTGGAGATGTTCCTCGCGCTGTGGGTGGGCGGGCTGGTCGTCGCACTGGTTCTGATGGGACTCTTCGTCTTCGGTCTGCGCCGGCGGCTGATTCAGCGCTCCGGCGGGACCTTCGACTGCAGCGTGCGATGGAACGTTCCGGAGGAGCCCGATCTCTCGGGCAAGGGCTGGGTGTACGGGGTCGCCCGCTACAGCGAGGACCGGATCGACTGGTTCCGGGTCTTCTCCTACGCCCCTCGCCCGCGCCGGGTCCTGGAGCGTTCCGCGATCGAGGTGGTCGCCCGGCGGCTGCCCGAGGGCGAGGAGGAGCTGGCGCTGCTGTCCGACGCCGTGGTGCTCGGCTGTCTCCACCGGGAGACCCGCCTGGAGCTGGCCATGAGCGAGGACGCGCTGACCGGATTCCTCGCCTGGCTGGAGGCGGCGCCGCCCGGCCAGCGGGTCAACGTGGCCTGACCGACGAAGAGCTGAAGAAAGCCGGGGAGACAGGGGGCGGACCTGTCTCCCCGGCTGCTTTTCGGGGTGATGCGCGGTGCTGGTGGGGGTTTGCTCAGGCCGTGGGGGCCGTTTCGGGCGGCGGGGTCACTTCAGGCCGCTGTTGATGGCGCCGACGAGTTCGCCGTTGGTGGTGTCGCCGCTGAACTCCCAGAAGAACGCGCCTCCCAGGCCCTGGCTCTTCGCCCAGGTCATCTTGGACGCGATGGTGGCGGGGGTGTCGTAGCTCCACCAGTTGGTGCCGCAGTGGGCGTACGCGGTGCCGGCGACGGTGCCGGTGGCCGGGCAGCTGTTCTTGAGGACCTTGTAGTCCTCGATGCCGGCCTCGTAGGTGCCGGGAGCGGCGCCGGTGGCGGTGCCGCCGGGTGCGTCCTGGGTGACGCCGGTCCAGCCGCGGCCGTAGAAGCCGATGCCGAGCAGCAGTTTGGCGGCGGGGACGCCCTGGGCCTTCAGCTTGGCGATGGCGTCGGCGGAGTTGAAGCCGTCCTTCGGGATGCCGTTGTACGAGGTGAGCGGGGAGTGCGGGGCGGTCGGCCCCTTGGCGTCCCAGGCGCCGAAGAAGTCGTACGTCATCACGTTGTACCAGTCCAGGGACTGGGCGGCGCCGGCGTAGTCGGCGGCGTCGATCTTGCCGCCCGCGGAGCCGTCGGCGGTGATGGCGGCCGTCACCAGGTTCTTGCTGCCGAACTTCGAGCGCAGCGCCGAGGTGATGCCCTTCAGCGCGGCCGGGCCGCTGGTGTCACAGGTCAGACCGCAGGCGTTGGGGTACTCCCAGTCGATGTCGATGCCGTCGAAGACATCGGCCCAACGCGGGTCCTCCACCAGCTGGTAGCAGGAGTCGGCGAACGCGGCCGGGTTCTTCGCGGCCTCACCGAAGCCACCGGACCAGGTCCAGCCGCCGAAGGACCACAGGACCTTGATGTGCGGGTACTTCGCCTTGAGCTTGCGCAGCTGGTTGAAGCTGCCGCGCAGCGGCTGGTCCCAGGTGTCGGCGACGCCGTCGACGGACTTGTCGGCGGTGTACGCCATGTCGTAGTCGGCGTAGGAGTCACCGATCGTGCACTTGCCGCCCTGGACGTTGCCGAAGGCGTAGTTGATGTGCGTGATCTTCGCGGCGGAACCCGAGGTGTCCAGGTTCTTGACGTGGTAATTCCGGCCGTAGACACCCCAGTCGGTGAAGTAGCCGAGGTTGACCTTGCCGCCGGTGCCGGGGTCGGGGTTGCCGCCACCGCCGGTGGTGCGGACCTTGACCGCGCCGCTGACCGGACCGGTCTGGCCGGCGGTGTCACGGGCCTGCACGGTGTACGAGTAGTCGGTGCCGGCCTTGAGGCCGGAGTCGGTGTACGTCGTCCCAGTGACCGTCGAGACGACCGCGCCGTCCCGCAGCACGTCGTAGTTCTTGATGCCGTTGTCGTCGGTCGCGGCGGTCCAGCTCAGCTTGGCCGAGGTGTCGGTGACGGCGCTCGCGGTGGGGGTGCCCGGCGCCGAGGGGGCGTTGTCGCCGGGGACGCTGCCGCCGTCGCAGGAGGCGCCGTTCAGCTTGCAGCCGGTGGGGGCGCCGGCGCCGGTGCCGTTGAAGCCGAAGCTGACGGAGGCGCCGGGGGCGACCGAACCGTTCCAGCCGAGGTTCTTGGCGGTCCAGTGGGTTCCGGAGCTGGTGACGGTGGCGTCCCAGGCGGAGCCGACCGCGGTGCCGGAGGGGAAGTCCCACTCGATGGTCCAGGAGGACAGGGCGGTGGTGCCGGTGTTCTTCACCGTCCACTGGCCCTCGAAGCCGCTGCCCCAGTCGGACTTCTTGACGAAGGACGCGGTCGCCGAGGTGGCGGCCTCGGCGGGGGAGGCCAGGCCGACCATCGCGGCGAGGGGAAGCAGCAGCGCGGTGAGGCCGGCGACCGCTCTGGATCTGGTGGCTCTTCCGGTCCCGAGTCTGAATCGGGTCCGGCGTAGGGGGGTTTCAGTGCTCAACGGTGCTCCTCGGGTGAGGTCCGGACAAACGGGGGTGGTCCGTGGACTGCAAACCCTGCGCCGCCCTGAGCACGCCATTGTCATGGCGTGCTCACCGCAGTGTGCTCGGTGAGATTAGGAAGGTCTGGACCAACCGTCAAGAGGTCTGGACCAAAGTTCGTGGCTGAGGTCCTTCGTCGGGATCAGGCCGGACCCCGCTTCCCGACCCGGCCGGAACCGAACGAAGGACCCTCGACCTCAGACGCCCAACTCCTGCGCCAGGACGGCCGCCTGGACCCGGCTGCGCAGTCCCAGCTTGCCCAGCAGCCTGCTCACATGCGTCTTCACCGTCGCCTCCGCCATGGCGAGCCGGACCGCGATCTCGGCGTTCGACAACCCCTCGCCGAGACAGCCCAGAACCTCCCGCTCCCGCCGGGTGAGAGCGTCGAGCACCGAGGGGTCGGGCGCCTTCACCGGCCGTACGGGAGCGGTCCCGGCGAACTCGGCGATCAGACGGCGCGTCACCGCCGGGGCGATCAGTCCCTCGCCGCGTGCCACCGTGCGTACGGCTTCGAGCAGATCGCGCGCTTCGGTGTTCTTCAGCAGGAAGCCCGCGGCCCCCGCCCGCAGCGCCCCGAAGACGTACTCGTCCAGATCGAACGTCGTCAGCACCAGTACGTCCGCGAGCTGTTCGGCCACCACCCGGCTGGTCGCCGACACCCCGTCCAGCCGCGGCATCTGCACGTCCATCAGCACCAGATCCGGCCGGAGTTCGCGGGCGAGGCGCACCGCCTCCTCGCCGTCCCCGGCCTCTCCCACGACCTCGATGTCGGGCGCGCTGCGCAGAATGAGCACCAGCCCCGCCCGGACGGCCGACTGGTCCTCGGCGACCACAACCCGGATCGTCATGTCCTCGATACCCCTTCGTCCACGGGCAGTTCGGCCCGTACCCGCCAGATCCTCCCACCGCCGTCGGCGCTCGACGGACCGGCCTCGATCGCGCCGCCCAGCAGCGCCACCCGCTCCCGCATCCCCACCAGACCGGCCCCCGAGCCCGGTGCGCGCGGCCCGGGGCGGTCCCCGAGCATGCTGCTGACCTCCACCGTGAGCAGCCGCCCGGACCGCCCGAGCCGCACCGCGACCGGGCCGGGCGCGGCATGCTTGAGCGCGTTGGTCAGGGACTCCTGGACGATCCGGTACGCGGCCAGCTCGACCGGCGCGGCAAGCGGCCCCCGTTCGTCCCGGGTGTCCTCGAACGCGCAGCTCAGACCGCTCGACGCGGCGCTCGTACGGGTCTGCTCGACCAGGGCGTCCAGCGAGGCGAGGGTGGGGGACGCGGCCGGTTCCCGGGAGCCGCCGCCGGTGCGCAGCAGCCCGATCAGCCGGCGCATCTCGGCAAGACCGTCGACGCTGTTCTCCCGGATCACTCCGAGCGCATCGCGCGAGGTGTCCGGGTCGTCGATGGAGAGCGCGGCGGTGGAGTGGATGGCGATGGCCGAGAGGTGGTTGGCCACCATGTCGTGCAGTTCGCGGGCCATCCGGGTGCGTTCCGCGGTCACCGCCTGGGTCCGGTCCATCTCGGCGAGCAGCGCGGTCTGGTCGGCGCGCAGCCGGGCGGCCTCGGCGGCGTTCCGGTGGTTGCGGACGCTGACCCCCGTGATGGCGGGCAGGAACGAGACCATGCCGGTGACCACGCCGATGAGCAGTGCCTGGGGGTTGCGGAACCAGGCCAGGAATCCGATGGTGATGCCGACCGTGATCAGGAACGAGGTCACCGGGATACGGCGGGCGGCGGACGGTGTCCCGTACAGCACGGCCGCGTACATGAGATCCGTGAACATCAGGACCGTCGCGAGGTTCCCGACCGTGAACTGGTCCGCGACCAGCGCGATCGTGCCGATGACCAGGGCCGGCTGCGGGGCGGTCCTGCGTACCAGTTCGAGCCCCGAGACGACGGCGAGCGGCAGCAGGGAGATCCACGGGGCGACGAAGGCCCGGTTGCCCTGCAGGTTCAGGCCGAGCGTCCACAGGGCGAGACCGCCGAGGAGTCCGATGGCGGCCATGAGCACGTCGTGGCGGTGCGGCCGGGTGAGGGAGAACACCCTCCCATCCAACACGGCGGCCCCCGCCCGGACCTCCCTACCGGGGGTGAGGAGCGAGTACATCGAAGGATGCAGTCACGGTTCGTCACTGCCGACGACGATTCCGGGCGACGCGGCCGGAAGGCTGGAGGGAACGGGAAGGAGAAGTGCCGTGATCGTCACGCTGATCGTGCTCTGCGAAGTCGCCTTCTGGGTGCTGCTGGCCGCGGGACTCGCGCTGCGGTACCTGGCGAAGAAGCCCACGCTGGGCGCGGCCGTGCTGCTGTGCGAGCCGCTGCTGGAGGTCGTGCTGCTGGTGGTGACCGCCATCGACCTGAAGAACGGGGCGCAGCCCGACTGGAAGCACGGGCTCGCCGCGGTCTACATCGGCTTCACGGTGGGGCTCGGCCACTCCACGATCCGCTGGGTCGACGCCCGGGTCGCCCACCGCTTCGCGGGCGGGCCGCCGCCGAAGTACGGCATGGCGCGCGCGGCGCACGAGTGGAAGGTCGCGGCGCGCTGGACGGTCGCGGCGGTGACCGCGCTGGCGCTGCTCCAGGCGGCCGTCTGGTACGTGGGCGGGGACGGCGACGTGTCGTCGCTGCAGGCGTGGCAGCAGAAGATGCTGCTGGTCATCGGGATCAACGTGGTCATCGCGGGGAGCTACACGCTGTTCCCGAAACGCGAGCCGGCCGGGCGCTGAGCGGCCGGCCGGGCGCGGCCTCGCACCCGTCCGGCCGCCGGGGCCACGTGGTCAGCGCTCGCCGCCCGGCACCCACAGCACGTCGCCGACCTCCTTGTTCGCCGTCCTCGCGAGGATGAACAGCAGGTCGGAGAGCCGGTTGAGATACGTCGCGGTCAGCGCGTTCATCACGTCGCCGTGCACCTCCAGCGCCGCCCAGGTGGACCGCTCCGCGCGCCGGACCACCGTGCACGCCTGGTGCAGCAGTGCCGCCCCGGGCGTACCGCCCGGCAGGATGAAGCTGCGCAGCTTCTCCAGCTGCTCCAGGAAGTGGTCGCAGTCCGCCTCCAGCTTGTCGACGTACCCCTGCTCCACCCGCAACGGCGGGTACTTCGGGTCCTCGACGACCGGGTTCGACAGGTCCGCGCCCACGTCGAACAGGTCGTTCTGCACACGGACGAGGATCTTCACGACGTCCTCGGAGAGCTGCCCGAGCGCGATGGCGGTACCGATGACGGCATTGGCCTCATTGGTGTCGGCGTACGCGGAGATCCGCAGATCGGTCTTGGCGGTACGGCTCATGTCGCCGAGGGCGGTGGTGCCCTGGTCGCCGGTGCGCGTGTAGATACGTGTCAGATTGACCATGCCGCCAGGCTAGTGCCCCTCCCGGCGGAAGACCCGGGCGCCCACCGCCACGGCCGCGACCGCGAAGGCGGCCGCCACCACCGCCCCGTACAGCATGTGCGAGGTGGCGTACGAGCCCACGTACGCGTCCCGTACCGCGTCCACGAGATAGCGCAAGGGGGTGAAGCGCGACGTGATGTCCAGCCACGCCGGCCCCAGTGTCATCGGCAGCATCAGGCCGGAGAGCAGCATCACCGGCATGGCCACCGCGTTGATGACGGGTCCGAACTCCTGCGGCGTCGCGACCTTCATGGCCAGTGCGTACGACAGCGAGGCCAGCGCGACCGTGAGCAGACCGACGAACGCGAAGCCGATCAGCACCCCGGGAAGGGGCGCGCGCAGGCCCATGACCAGGGCGGCCAGCACCAGCAGCACGGCCTGGACCATGAAGAGCAGGGCGTCCCGCAGGACCCGGCCCAGCAGCAGCGCCAGTCTGCTGACCGGCGTCACCCGCATCCGTTCCACCACCCCGGTGGACTTCTCGACGATGATCGAGAAACCGGCGAACGAGGCTCCGAACAGGGCGAGTTGAAGCAGCAGGCCGGGGATCAGGACCTGCCAGGAGTCCCCGGACGAGCCGAGCGGCAGATCGTCGAGGAGCGGGCCGAAGAAGAGCAGATACAGCAGCGGCATCAGTACGCCGAAGAGCATCTGGAAGCGGGAGCGCAGGGTCTGGCGGGCGTACCGCCCGAAGACGAGCGCGATGTCGTGAAGCAGCATCAGAGCCCCTGTACGGAGAGGGGTGCGGCATCGGCGGGCGCGGCGGCGCGGCCGGTGATCGCGAGGAAGGTGTCCTGGAGGGAGGCGGCGGGGGATCCCGCGTACTCGGCCCGCAGCGCGGCCGGGGTGCCCTCGGCCACGACCACGCCCCGGTCGATCACGATCAGCCGGTCGGCGAGCGCGTCCGCCTCGTCGAGGTAGTGGGTGGTGAGGACGACCGTCGTGCCGTGGTCGTCGCGCAGCCCGCGCACCAGGTCCCAGAGGTCGGTGCGGCTGCCCGGGTCGAGGCCGGTGGTGGGCTCGTCGAGGAAGAGGACGGGCGGCCGGTGGGCGATGCCCATCGCGATGTCCAGGCGCCGGCGCTGACCGCCCGAGAGGGTGACCGCCCTCCGGTCGAGCAGATCGCCGAGGCCGAGCCCGCGGGCCAGTTCGGCGGCCCGTGCGGTCGCGTCCGCCCTGCTCAGCCGGTACAGCCGTGCCTGGGTGACCAGTTCCTCCCGCACGGTCAGGTGCGGGTCTACGCCGCCGGACTGGGCGACGTATCCGCACTTCGCGCGCACTGCGGCCGGATCGTCGGCGAGATCGTGCCCGGCGACGGTGGCGACGCCGCCGGTGGGGGTGAGCAGTGTGGTCAGCATCCGCAGAGTGGTGGTCTTGCCCGCCCCGTTGGGACCGAGGAGGCCGACGATCTCGCCCTCGGCGACCGTGAGGTCGACGGACCGCACGGCGTGCACCGGTCCGTTCCTGCTGTCGAAGGTCCGGGCGAGCCCGGCCGTACTGATGATTGGCATAGTGGCCACAAAAACAGAGTCGCTTAAAAAATGCAATGACTCTAATTTTTCACCGGCTCCCGCGCGGGCCTACCATGGACGGATGGCCGAGGGACTCAGGGAACGCAAGAAGCGCCAAGCCAGGCAGCACATCTCGGACCTCGCGACCGGGCTGTTCCTGGAGCGCGGTTTCGTCACGGTGACCGTCGCCGAGATCGCCGAGCTGGCGGACGTCTCCGTGAACACCGTCTACAACTACTTCCCGGCCAAGGAGGACCTCTTCCTCGACCGGATGAACGGCGTCACCCAGCGAGTGGCCCGCTTCGTCCGCGCCCGCGACAAGGGCGAGTCGGCGGCCGAGGCGGTCCTGCGGGAGCTGCGGTCCCTGGTCGTCGCGGTGTCGCCGGAGCTCGGGCTGATGGACGGCTTCGCCGACTTCATGCGGGTCATCGAGGAGGCGCCCACGCTCCAGGCCCGTCTCGGCCGCCTCCAGCGGGAGGTCCTGGACGCCGTCGTCACGACCCTGCGCGAGGAGACGGGCGCGCCGGCGGACGATCCGCTGCCGGACCTGGTCGGCGGTCAACTCGCCTGGATCGAAGGGGCACTCGTCGGCCACATCAGCCAGGAGATGCTGGCCGGGCGCAAGGCGGCCGAGGTCTCGCGCGACGCACTCGTCCTGCTCGACGAGATCGAGGACCTCCTCGGCGAAAAGGTCCTCAACTACGCCCGACGCGCCGCTGAATGACGTGTGCCGGTGTGATGTCCGTCATGTGAGACGTGACGCGCATCTCTTCACGGCCCCAGCGCCCCTCACGGGTACTAATCTCCGCCGGAGAGCATGTGAACAACCGTTAAGACCGGCCGTGCAGGGACCAGCTGCAGAGGCGAACAGAAACCAAGGGGTGCACACGTGGCCAGGAAGCTCGCCGTCATCGGAGCCGGACTCATGGGGTCCGGCATCGCGCAGGTCTCCGCCCAGGCGGGCTGGGACGTGGTGCTGCGCGACGTCACCGACGAAGCCCTGACCCGTGGACGTGACGGCATCAAGGCCTCGTACGACAAGTTCGTCTCCAAGGGCAAGCTGGACGCGGCCGACGCCGAGGCCGCGCTCGCCCGCATCACGACCACCACCGACCTCGACGCGGTCGCCGACGCGGATGTCGTCGTCGAGGCCGTCTTCGAGAAGCTGGAGGTCAAGCACGAGATCTTCCGGGCCCTCGACAAGATCGTCCGGGACGACGCCGTCCTCGCCTCCAACACCTCCGCCATCCCGATCACCAAGATCGCGGCCGTGACGGAGCGCCCCGAGCGCGTCGTCGGAGTGCACTTCTTCTCGCCGGTCCCGATGATGCAGCTCTGCGAACTCGTACGCGGCTACAAGACCAGCGACGAAACCCTCGCCACCGCACGGGAGTTCGCCGAGTCCGTGGGCAAGACCTGCATCGTCGTCAACCGCGACGTGGCCGGCTTCGTCACCACCCGGCTGATCTCGGCGCTCGTCGTCGAGGCCGCCAAGCTGTACGAGTCGGGCGTCGCCTCGGCCGAGGACATCGACATCGCCTGCAAGCTGGGCTTCGGCCACGCCATGGGCCCGCTCGCCACGGCGGACCTGACCGGCGTCGACATCCTGCTGCACGCCACGAGCAACATCTACACCGAGTCGCAGGACGAGAAGTTCGCCGCGCCGGAGCTGATGCGCCGGATGGTGGACGCAGGTGACATCGGCCGCAAGAGCGGGCAGGGCTTCTACACGTACTGATCGTTTTCGGTCCTCCGGTTTGCCTGATCCGCCGTCGATCAGGCCCGGAGGTCCGGGGGAGTCTCCCGGAAGCAGTGGATCCGAGTGGCCCTCGCCGCACCTCGGTCACTCCACGGGGTGAATTCGGTATCGGTTCGCTTACAGACGGAAACTTCCCTGTCTCCGCCGGAGTCAGTTGTGGCAGAGACAGAACAGACAGACGAACCTTGCTACGGAGCATTCCAGGGGAGCGCATATGCACATCAGGGGCGACCACGCCGAGCTGGTCGTCGGGGGCCGCCTCGACGTCCGAAGCGCGGCGGACGCCCGTACGGCCCTGCACTCGGCCCTCGACGACGGCGTCGGCGACCTGGTGCTCGACCTGACCGAGCTGGATTCCTGGGACGCCACCGGACTCGGCGTGATCATGGGCGCACACCGCCGGGCCGGCCGGGCCGGGCGGCGGCTGGTGCTCCGTGGCGTGCCGCCACAGATGCAGCGCCTGCTGGTGGCGACCCGGCTGCACCGCATCCTGGCCATCGAGGGCGGAATCGCCGCGGACTCGCTGCCGCGCGTGTAGGGGCGTCCGACCGGTGAGTGACCGACCGGCGGGAGCGTCCGATCCGGCGAACGGCCACCGGCCGTGCGCCGCGGCCGAAACCGTACAATCCGCACGAGAACGTGCGCTTCGGGCGGCGTGACCCCCCGACTGTGCGGGGACCCCGTGCGACGGTCTAGGGTTCGGCCGTCCGCCGATTGACGAACCCACCGGGCGGACACCGGACCAGAAGCGACAGCGGGGCGTGCGAGGCCGGAGGGGCAATCGTGCGCGACGCGTCTGGGGGCTTTGGCGATGGACCCGACACACCGGGGACCGGAACAGTACGGCCGGGACAACGACAGCTTCGGTGAGGGGCCCGGCCGCAGACGGCCGGCCCGCGACCAGCTGACCCCGGATCCCGGTCAGCCGACGCCGCCGCAGGCGCGCGTCGTCCGGCTCATATCGGGCGACTACCTCCTCACCGTCAACCCGGTCGACGGCAGCGAGGTCGAGCTGTGCCCGCCGGGGGAGCAGCCCGGTCCTCCGGCCCGGCGCACCGCGGCCGGGCGCGCCGCCCGCGAACGCGCCACCGCGCCGCCCGTACCGCCGGGCCCGCCCGCCCCCCAACTGCCTCTCCTGGAGCGCGCACAGGAGCGCGAACGGCTGGTGCGCCTGCTGGCCCAGGGCCGCTCGGTGCGCCTCACCGGACCGGCCGGATCGGGCCGTACGGCACTGCTGGACGCCGTCGCGGCCGACTGCGCGGACCTCGCACCGGACGGAGTCGTACGGCTCAGCGGCTACAAGCGCACCGCCGCCGACCTGCTGCACGGGCTCTTCGAGGCCGTCCACGACTCGCCGCAGCACCGCCCCGACCGCGCCGGGCTGCTCGACAAGGTCCGGAGCATCGGGGCCGTCGTGCTGATCGACGACCTGGAGTTCGGCGGGGCCGCGCTGGAGGAGCTGCTCGACGCGACGCCGGAGTGCGCCTTCCTGTTCGCCACGGTTCCCGATGTCGCCGCGCCCACCACGGACTCGCACCTCGAAGAGGTCTTCCTCGCGGGCCTCGGCCGCGGTGCCGCGGTCGACCTGCTGGAGCGGGCCGTCGAGCGTCCGCTCACCGAGGAGGAGGCGAACTGGGCGGGGGACCTCTGGTTCGAGTCCGAGGGGCTGCCGCTGCGCTTCGTCCAGGCGGGCGCCCTGCTGCGCCAGCGCGACCTGCTGCGTACCGACCCCGAGGCGTACGGCGTGTTCGGCGGCGGCGACGGCCGGCCCGCGGACGTCCCCTTCGGGCACGACCAGGACGTCGACGGTGTCCACATACCGCTGCCCAGCCTCGGGGAGGGCGCTGCCCCGGCCGCGCTGCTCGCCTCACGGCTGAGCGGGTCCGCCCGCGACACCCTGCGCTTCGCGGTGGCCCTCGGCGGCGAGGTGCCGCACCAGGCGCATCTGCCGGCGCTCATCGGGGACACCCACGCGGACGCCGCGCTCGGCGAGCTGGCCGGCTGCGGGCTGCTCTCCCCGGCAGGCCCCCGCTACCGGCTGGCCGCCGGTGTCGTGACCCAGCTGGAGGCCGCCGGATACGGCGAGGACGCCACCGACCGGGCGCGGACCGCGGCCCAGCACTACGCCTGGTGGGCCGGTCACCCCTCGGTCACTCCCGAGCGGGTGACGGCCGAGGGCGACGCGGTCGTCGCGGCGATGGCGCAGTTGGTGCCCGGCGACGGGGCGGGACAGACCAGCGTGGCCGTGCTGCTGGCCCGCAGCGCCTCGCCGGCCTTCGCGGCGGGCCTGCACTGGGGAGCCTGGGAGCGGGCGCTGCGGATCGGCCAGGAGGCGGCCAGGATCGCCGGAGAGGTCGCCGAAGAGGCGTACTTCCACCACGAGCTGGGGGTCCTCGCGCTCCTCGCCGGCAATCCGGACCGGGCCAGGGCCGAGCTGGAGACCTCGATCAGCATGCGCGGGGCGCTCGCCGACAAGTCCGGCGCGGTGGCCGGACGGCGCGCGCTCGCCCTGGTCGCGGACCGGTCCGGCGGCCCGCTGCCCGTCGTCCTCACCCCGCCGGGCGAGGAACTGCCGGTCCCACGGGCCGAGGAGCCGCCGGCGCAGTCCACCCGTCCGACGCCTTCGGTGACGCAGACGCTGTCGGGGCCGTACGGCGCCCCCACGGTGATATCGCGGCAGAGCCCCGCCAAGGCCGCCGGGGGCGCCCGGGGAGGCCGCTTCGCGGTGCTCGCCGGGGCCCGGCGCAATCTGGTCGCGACGGCCGCGGGCGTACTCCTGACCGGTGTGCTCGGCACGGTGGTGGCGCTGGGGCTGACCTCCGGCGACGACGACGTCCAGGGGAACCAGGACGTCACGACCGAGCAGTCGCAGAGCCAGGACGACGGCGAGGACGAAGTCCCGGCCGACAGCCCGGCGGACGGCTCGACGCCCGGCGTCCCGGCATCCAGCGGCAGCGCGGCGACGCCCGGCCCGTCGGGCAGCGAGATCACGCCGAGCGGCACCGGTACGCCGTCCACGGACCCCTCGGGACCGAGCGACAGCCCGTCGTCGGACACCCCGTCCAGCAGCAGGCCGCCGTCGCACAAGCCGACCAAGTCGCCTCGCCCGACGAAGTCGCCCACGCCGACGAAGTCGCCCAGCCCGACCGGGAGTCCGACGGACACCGACTCCCCGACGCCGACGGACACCGCCACCGAGCCCGAACCGTCCTCGCCCGACACCTCCGACTCGGCGAGCGGGCCCTCCTCCTCGTCGTCCTCGGCCACGGCGAGCGCGGACAGCAGCCCGACGGTGACCTGAGCGGCCCCGGAACCGACGAACGCCGGACGTGACACACACGTCCGGCGTTCGGGAGCGGAGGGAGCGGGAGAGGTCAGAACAGCCGCAGCTTGTCGTCCTCGATGCCGCGCAGCGCGTCGTAGTCGAGAACGACACAGCCGATCCCGCGGTCCGTCGCCAGCACCCGCGCCTGCGGCTTGATCTCCTGGGCCGCGAAGATGCCCTTGACCGGGGCGAGATGGGGATCGCGGTTGAGCAGCTCCAGATAGCGGGTCAGCTGCTCCACGCCGTCGATGTCGCCGCGCCGCTTCAGTTCCACGGCGACGGTCTGGCCGTCGGCGTCCCGGCACAGGATGTCGACCGGTCCGATGGCGGTGAAGTACTCGCGGCGGATCAGGGTGTAGCCCTCGCCGAGTGTCTCGATCCGGTCGGCGAGCAGTTCCTGAAGATGTGCTTCGACGCCGTCCTTGATGAGGCCCGGGTCGACACCCAGCTCATGGGACGAGTCGTGGAGGATTTCCTCCATCGTGATGATCAGTTTCTCGCCCGCTTTGTTCACCACGGTCCAGATGCCCGCGGTGTCGTCGCTGCCCTCCTTGAGGGTGCAGGGCGGTGACATCCAGTTGAGGGGTTTGTACGCCCTGTCGTCGGCGTGGATCGACACGCTCCCGTCCGCCTTCACCAGGATCAGACGGGGAGCGGAGGGCAGGTGGGCCGTGAGCCGGCCGGCGTAGTCCACGGAGCAGCGGGCGATGACGAGACGCATGGTCGGCAACGCTACTCGACGAGAGGTGTTCCACGCGATTCTCCCCCTGTCACACCCGTCACCGGGGTTGCTCACGAGGGGTGCCGTTCGGGCTTGCCCCTCTTTGCGCCCCTTCGCCAATGGCCGGTTGTGTTCCCAATCTCCTGGTGCGGCCAGGACTGCACCCTTACCGTGGAAGCAGGAGGTCGCCGTCTGTGTACGCTGCGTCGCCGTCCTCCTTCCCTGCCCGTAAGGCCCCGGCCCGGCGTCGGGGTCGCGAGAGGAGAACCCATGTCGCTCGACGTCTCACCGGCGCTGTTGGAACAGGCCGAGCGAGGCGAGGTCGACGAAGCCGACTTCGTCGACTGCGTCCGGACCTCCCTGCCCTACGCATGGGAGATGATCAGCTCGTTGGTGGCTCAGCTGAAGGTCGACGGCGGGGAGTTCGCCGACAACCAGACGCCCCCGCCCAACGAACAGGCACGTGGTCAGCTGCTGCGCGCGCTCGCGAGTGATGCGATACGCGGCGCGCTGCAGCGGCACTTCGGGGTGCGTCTGGCATTCCAGAACTGCCACCGCGTCGCGGTGTTCCCGCTGGATGCCTCGGTCGACGAGCGTCTGGCCCGCTTCACCTCGGTGAGGGGCCAGTTGCTCAATCAGTCGCCCGAACTTCGGGACTGCTAAACGCTTCTGCTGCCGTTCCGGGCGAGATCGTGCAACTCGCTCCGGGGCGGCAGCCCCGCACCTCTCACGACTCGTCAGGTGAGCAGCGGGAGCACTTCGGTGCCCAGCCGCGCCACGTTCTCCTCCGTGGCCGTCAGATCTCCCGACCCCTCCACCAGGAGCGCGAAGCGGGTGATGCCCGTCCGCTCGGCGGTGGCGGCGAGCCGGTCGGCGGCGAGCCGGGGCGGGCCCACCGGATGAAGGCCGCACAGCAGCTCCGTGTACGCGACCGGATCGCGCATCACCCGGTGCCGGTCGTCGACCGTCACATGGGCGTCCAGCCCTTGTCGCAGCCAGCCCGGCATCGCCTTCACGAGCGTCTCCACCGCGTCCTCGGAGCGGTCGGCGATCTGGGCCACCCCGGCGGACACGTGCCCGGCCTCCCGGACGCTCTCGGGCGAGCGGCCCGCGGCGAGCGCGGTGGACCGCCACAGGGCGACCATGTCGGCCTTCTCCTGGTCCCCGCAGTGCATCCCGAGCAGCATCGGCAGGCCGTTCTCCGCGGCGAGCCTCACCGTTCCGGGAGAGGTGCACGCGACGACCACCTCGGGTCCGGAGCCCTCGCCGTCCCCGGCGAGCGGCTCGTCGGCCCGGGGCACCACGGCGACCTCGCGGAAGCCGTACCGCTCCCCGCGCCCGGCCACCCGCGGCTTGCCCAGCCAGTCGAGCAGCAGCTCCAGGGACTCCGGGAAGCCCTTCTCGTAGGCCTCCAGGCCCCCGCCGAACACCTCCAGATCCACCCAGGGGCCGCCCCGGCCGACGCCGAGGGTGAATCGGCCGCCGCTGGTGAGGTGGAGCAGCGCGGCCTGTTCGCCGAGCGCCACCGGATGCTGGGTCGGCAGCACGCTCACCGCCGTGCCCACCCGGATTCTGCGGGTGCGGCCGAGCAGCAGCGCGGCCAGGGTGACGGCGGACGGGCAGACCCCGTACGGCACGAAATGATGCTCTGCCAGCCAGACCGAGTCGAGCCCGGACTCCTCCGCGACCTCGGTGGACCGGATCGCGCGGTGCAGCGCTTCCCCCGGCCCCTGCCCCGGAAACTGAGCTGCCAGTACGAACGTTCCCACGCGCATCGCCAATTGCCTCCTTGCGGCCGACGCGGCTCTCCCCTGTAGAGCAACAACGCCTGACACGTGCCAAAGGCACGGTCCGCAGGCAGGTTGTTGCGATTTTCCGGTAACTCACCCCGCCCGGGACGGCGCCCCGCGAGGCGCCGGACGCCCGGGTCGGCCAAATGGCCCTACGCTGGACGGGAACTGCCCAGACTGCCCCGTGAGGTGTCACGTGTCCCCGCGCCGCAACCGCCCCCGAGGCGGCGAGAGTCCCCACGACAGCACCGCGGCACCGGGGGACCGGTACGGCGGCGGCGGGCGGGCCGAGGAATGGCAGGGCGAGCAGTGGTCGGTCCGCCCGGTCAGCGGCGCGAGCGCGGCGGGCAAGCGGTACCGCTGCCCCGGCTGCGACCAGGAGATCCCGTCCGGCGTCCCGCACCTGGTGGCCTGGTCCGAGTACGGCGGGATCGACGACCGCAGGCACTGGCACAAGGCGTGCTGGAACGCGAAGGACCGCCGCACCACACAGGTGCAGCGGTCCAGGAACGCGCCTCGCTACTGAGCCCCTCCGGGCGGGGACGGGTCAGACGTCCCGGCGGTTCAGGGTGCCGAACGCACCGAGCAGGGCCACGGCCGTGACGCCGAGCATGATCCACAGCGGATCCCAGCCGGACGGTCCCGAATCGGCGACCGAGGTGGAGTAGAACGCGCTGAGCTGATTGGGGATCGAGTACTGGAAGAGCGCCAACCGCAGTTCGGAGAGCGACCTCGCGAACATGAACATGGCCAGCACGAGCGGCAGCAGCACCACTCCGATCATGATCGTGATCGCACCGGCGGAGTGCCGGATGAGAGCGCCGACCGCGAGGGAGAGCAGTCCCAGCGTCGCGGTGTAGAGACCGACACCGACCGTCGCGCGCAGCCATTCGCCGCCGCTGGGCGTCGCGCCGTCGATGAACGCCGTCTGCATCACCGCGACCACCGCGGTCGTCACGGTCGTGATCACGAAGGTGAGCAGGAAGAAGACGATCGCCTTCGCGCACAGCACCCGGGCGCGGCTGGGGCAGGCGGTCAGCGTCGTACGGATCATGCCCGTGCCGTACTCCGACGCGATGGTCATCACGCCGAGCGTGATCACACAGATCGAGCCCAGCAGCACCCCGAAGAAGCCGAGGCTGAGCACCGGCGTCGAGCCGAGATCGGTATCGGAGCTGTCGACCGCGACCGCGGCCAGCAGCCCGATCCCGAGCAGCAGCACGATCATGACGCCGAGCGTCCACATCGTGGAGCGCACCGAGCGGATCTTGGTCCACTCGGAGGCGATCGCATCGCCGAGGGTGGCCCGGCGCACCGGGATCGGCGAGGTGTAGGGACCGGCCGGCGCGGCCCGGGGGCTGTGCTGCGGGGCCGGGGCCTGCCGCTGGGACGGCGCCTGTGGGGTCGGCGGCGTTGTCATCGGGCGTCCTCGCTGGTGTCGCGCTTGGTCAGGTCTGCGGGGGCCGCGGCGGGCTCGGCCGGGGCCCCCGCGTGCGGGATCTGTCCGGGCGGCGGCGGGGCGTACCAGTTCTGCTGGGGCGCCTCGGGGACCGGCGGCTGCCCGTACCCCGGCTGCGCGTACCCGTGGTCCGCCGGCTGCTGGAGACCTGCCTTCTGGTCCGCCGTCGAGCGGTAGTCCACGACGCCCTGGGTCATCCGCATGTACGCCTCCTCCAGCGAGGCCTGGTGCGGTGAGAGCTCCCACAGCCGGACGTCCGACTCGTGGGCCACATCGCTGATCCGCGGCAGCGGCAGCCCGGTGATCCGCAGGGCCCCGTCCGGCTCGGACATGACCTGTCCGCCCGCCTCGGTGAGCGAGGCGGTCAGCTTCTCGCGCCGCTCCGCGAGGCCGTCGGCGACCCGTACCCGGGCGAAGTCGGCCGAGTTCGCCGAGATGAAGTCCTTGACGTTCATGTCGGCGAGCAGCTGACCCCGGCCGATCACGATCAGATGGTCGGCGGTGAGCGCCATCTCGCTCATCAGATGGCTGGAGACGAAGACCGTACGCCCCTCGGACGCCAGCATCTTCATCAGATTGCGGACCCAGAGGATGCCCTCGGGGTCCAGACCGTTGACGGGCTCGTCGAAGAGCAGCACCTGAGGGTCGCCGAGCAGCGCCGCGGCGATCCCGAGCCGCTGGCCCATGCCGAGCGAGAAGCCCTTGGACCGCCGCCGCGCGACGTCCTGGAGGCCGACGACGCCGAGCACCTCGTCGACCCGGGCGGCGGGGATACCGGCGAGCTGGGCGAGCGAGAGGAGGTGGTTACGGGCGCTGCGCCCGCCGTGCACCGCCTTCGCGTCCAGGAGCGCGCCCACCTGGCGCGGGGCGTTCGGCAGACTGCGGAAGGGGTGGCCGCCGATCGTCACATGGCCGGAAGTCGGCTGATCCAGGCCCAGGATCATGCGCATGGTGGTGGACTTGCCCGACCCGTTGGGACCCAGGAAGCCGGTGACGGTGCCCGGCCGCACCCGGAAGGAAAGGTTGTACACGGCCGTCTTCGCGCCGTAGCGCTTTGTCAGGCC
Source organism: Streptomyces sp. NPDC059832 (assembly GCF_042731715.1). Classification (NCBI taxonomy): domain Bacteria; kingdom Bacillati; phylum Actinomycetota; class Actinomycetes; order Kitasatosporales; family Streptomycetaceae; genus Streptomyces; species Streptomyces sp. NPDC059832. The sequence goes on from NZ_JBHWIY010000011.1 coordinate 206,575, forward strand.
GACTGCCTCGATCATGCTTCAGCCCCATCGACTCACAGCTGTCGTCGGGGCCCAGGCCGAGCGGCCGCACACCCCCGTAAGACTTAGGAGGATATCCAGGCTCCGACGGTTCCGGCCAAGCCGTTGCGGGCGCGCGTCGCTGCCCGGACGGGGCGAACGGTCACGCGTCGCGCTTCTTGAGTACGAGATAGCCTCCGACCAGCGCGGCCGCCACCCAGGCCAGGAGGATTCCGAGCCCGCCCCACGGCCCGTACGGAGCCGGGTTGCTGTGCATGGCGTCGGGAACCACCTGCATGATCTTGGACCCGGCCTGGTCGGGGAAGTAGCGGGCGACCTTCTTCGCCCCCGGGACCGCCGACAGGATCTGGGAGACCAGGAAGAAGAACGGCATCAGGATGCCGAGCGACAGCATCGAGCTGCGCAGCATCGTGGCCACACCCATCGAGAAGATCCCGATCAGGCCCATGTAGATGCCACCGCCGACGACCGCGCGCAGAACGTTGTCCGCACCGATGTCGGTGTGGTGGTCGCCGAGCAGGGCCTGTCCGAGGAAGAACGAGACGAAGCTGGTCGCGATGCCGACCACCAGGGCCAGCACACCGGCCACCGCGACCTTGCTGAACAGGAATGAACCGCGCTGGGGCACGGCCGCCAGTGAGGTGCGGATCATGCCGGAGCTGTACTCCGTACCGACCACCAGCACCCCGAAGACGACCATGGCCAGCTGGCCGAGGACCATGCCGGAGAAGCTGATGAGGGTCGGGTCGAAGGTGGCCCGCTGCGCCACCGGGAGGTCGTCGAACTGGGCGTTCATCAGGGCGCAGAGCGCCGCGCTCATCGCGACGGTGACGACGAACGCGGAGATCAGCGTCCAGACGGTCGAGGAGACCGTACGGATCTTGGTCCACTCGGAGGTCAGGACCGCGGGTACCGATGCCATCGTCGTCACACCTCCTTGCCGGTGCCGCCACCGGTCCGCTGGTTCCATTGATCGCCCCACTGCGGGCCCGCGGGCGGTGGCACCGCGGCGTGGTCCGAGTGTGCGTGGTACTCCACGGAGTCCGCCGTCATCTGCATGAACGCGTCCTCCAGCGAGGCCCGCTGGGCACTCAGCTCATGCAGCACGATCTGGTGCTGCGCGGCGAGCTCGCCCAGCGCCTCGGTCGTGGCACCGTCGATCTCCAGCGTGCCGCCGCCCGTCTCGACCACGATCAGGCCCGCCTCGTGCAGCACATCGCGCAGCCTCTCCTGCTGCGGCGAGCGCAGCCGTACGTAACTGCGGGAGTTCTGGTGGATGAAATCGGCCATCGAGGTGTCGGCGAGCAGCCTGCCCTGGCCGATCACGATCAAGTGGTCCGCGGTGAGGGCCATTTCGCTCATCAGATGGCTGGAGACGAAGATCGTCCGGCCTTCCGCGGCGAGCGCCTTCATCAGATTCCGGATCCAGTGGATGCCCTCGGGGTCCAGACCGTTGACGGGCTCGTCGAAGAGCAGCACCTTCGGGTCGCCGAGCAGCGCCGCCGCGATCCCGAGACGCTGGCCCATGCCGAGGGAGAAGCCCTTCGACTTCTTCTTCGCCACCGCGGTCAGGCCGACGGTGTCGAGAACCTCCGCGACCCGGCTCTCCGGGATGCGATTGCTCTGCGCGAGACAGAGCAGATTGTTGTACGCGCTGCGTCCGCCGTGCATCGACTTGGCGTCCAGCAGCGCACCGATGTACTTGAGGGGTTCTTCCAGGTCGCGGTAGTGCTTGCCGTCGATGCGCACCGAACCGCTGCTCGGGTTGTCGAGATCGAGCATCATCCGCATCGTCGTGGACTTGCCCGCCCCGTTGGGCCCCAGAAAGCCCGTCACCATTCCGGGTCTGACCTGGCAGGAAAGCCGGTCGACGGCAACCTTGTTGCCAAAGCGCTTGGTGAGGCCATCGAGCTCGATCATGCGTTCACGCTAGAACGGCCGCGCGCCCGGCGCCACCACAAGGGCGGAACCGGGCGCGCAAGGAGGATGCTGAAGATCTTCAGTGTCCTCCTGGGGCACAGCTGCGGTACTCGGGGTCAGCGGCCCTGCTGGGCCGGGACGCCACGGGTGACCGGCTCGTCGTCGGCGGGGGTGCCCGCCGCGGCGACCGCGGCACCGGTCAGCGTGGCCAGCATCTCGCGGACGTTGGTCAGCTGGGCGTTGATCGAGTCGCGGCGGTTGGTGAGAGCCGCCAGCTCGCGCTCCGACTCGCTGCGGATCCGGTCGGCCTTGGCGTTCGCGTCGGCCACGATGTCCTCGGACTGGCGCTGCGCGGTCTCCACCGTCTGGCGGGCCCGGCGCTCGGCGTCCGTACGGAGCTTCTCGGCCTCCAGGCGGAGCTGCTCGGCGCGGTGCTCGATCTCGGCGAGGCGCTTCTCGGCCTTGGCCTGACGGGACGCGAGGTCGCGCTCCGACTGGTCGCGGCGCTTGGCCAGGTTGGTCTCGAAGTCCGCGGCGGCCTGGGCGGCCTTGGCGCGGGTCTCCTCGAAGAGGGCATCCGCCTCCTCGCGCTTCTGCGCGGCGTCCTTCTGGGCCTCCGTACGCAGCGAGCCGGCCTCACCCTTGGCCTTCTCGACGATCCGGACGCCCTCGTCCTCGGCCTTCGCCTTGCGCTCGGCGGCGAACGTCTCGGCGTCGTTGCGCACCTGCTGGGCGGCCGACTCGGCGAGCTCACGGTGCTGCTCGGCGGCGCGACGGGCCTCCTCACGCAGGTCCTTCGCCTCCTCCTCGGCCAGGCGGAGGATCTTCTCCACCCGCGCGCCGAGGCCGGCGTACGACGGCTCGGCGTCGCTCACCTGGGCCTGAGCGTTCTGCGTTTCGAGGTGGAGCTCCTCGATGCGCTTTTCCAGAGACGTGATGCGGGTCAGGGCACTATCACGGTCGGCGACGAGCTTGGTAATGCGGTCATCCACCTGACCGCGGTCGTATCCACGTCGCACGAGCTCGAAGCCGAAGGGGGAGGAAGGGTCGCTCATGGGGTTCCTGTCGAATGAGACCGGTGAGGTGTTAGAGGGAATCCTAGGGGCCCGGACGGCGTGTCACCGAGCGGATGCCCTTTTGATCTGGAGAATGACACCTCTTTCGAGTGGCTGACCCCCGCAACTCTTGCCACTCGGAGGGTTGAACGTTCCTGTCGGAGCACGGGACCTGACAACGCGACTACCCTTCGGACGACTTGCCACTCGATCGAGTGCCCGCCGAGGCCCCGGCCTTGACGCCACCGGAGGAGCCGCCCGCGCCCTTGCCGCCGCCGGTGGGGGTCTCGAAGGACTCCAACGCCTCCAGCACGTCCTGGACTCGGGAGATCTCGGTGTTGATGTCCTCGCGCCGGCGCACCAGCAGATCGAGCTCGCGCTTGCCCTCCTCGACCGTGCGCTTCGCCTCGGCCTCGGCGTCGGACCGCAGCTTCTCGGCCTCGCGGACCAGCGTGGCCTTCTTCTGCTCGGCCTCCTTCAGCAGCGACTCGGCCCGCTTCACCGCGGCGATCCGGACCTTGCTCGCCTCCGAATTGGCGTCCGCCAGCAGCTCCTTGGCCTTGGCCGCCGCCTCGTCGCGCTGCTCCGTCGCCGCCTTCATCAGGTTGTCGACGCGCTCGCCCGCCGTCTTCATCTGCTCGGAGGTCTCCCGCCGGGCCCGGTCGTGCAGCTCCTCGATCTCGCCCTCGATCCGCGTCCGCAGCTCCTCGGCCCGCTCCCGGATCGCCGTGGCGTCCCGGCGCGCGCCGACCAGCAGCTCGTCCGCGTCCGTACGGGCCCGCTCCACCAGGGAGTTGCCCTCGACCGTCGCCTCCGAGGTGATCCGCACGGCTTCCTTGCGGGCCGCGCCGACCATCGTGTCGGCCTGCTCCTCGGCCTCGGTGGCGGCGCGCAGCGCCTCCTCCTGGGCCTTGTCGACCAGCTGATCGGCCTGTTCGGCGGCATCGGCCCGGCGCTTCGCCGCGGCCTCCCGCGCCTCGTCGAGCAGCCGGTCCGCCTCCTGGCGGGCCTCCGCGCGCATCTGCTCGGCCGCCGACTCCGCGTCGGCGCGCACCCGTTCCGACTCCTCGCGGGTGCGGGCCGCGTGCTCCTGCGCCGAGCCGACGGTGGCCGCCGCCTCCGCACGCAGCCGCTCGGCCTCGTCCGCGGCCTCGCCCGACAGCCGGGCCGCCTGCTGCTTCGCCTCGTCGACCAGCGCGGTGGCCTGCTGCGTCGCCTCGTCGACGAGCCGGGTGGCCTGCTGCGTCGACTCCGTGCCGATCCGCTCGGCCTCGCTCGTCGCCTCGCCCACCAGCCGGTCGGCCTGGGTCGCGGCGTCGGAACGCATCCGGTTGGCGTCCTCGCGGGCCTCGGCGCGGCTGCGCGAGGCGTCCTGCTCGGCCGAGGCCAGCGCGTCGGAGGCCTCGGTACGCATCCGCTGGCTGTACTCGGCGGTGTCCGCCCGCAGCCGCTCCGACTCGCTGATCGCGTCGGCGACGGTCCGCTCGGCCATCGCCTTCGCGGCCTCGGACTCCTCCCGCGCCTCCTGGCGGATCCGGGCCGCGTCCTCGCCGGCCCGCTCCCGCTCGGCGTGCGCGTCGGTGCGGACCCGGTCCGCCTCCTCCTGCGCCTCGGACTTCGTCCGCTCCGCGACATGTTCGGCGGTCGAGCGCAGCCCGGCGATCTCCGCCTCGGCCTGCTCCTGCAGCCCGCTGACCGAATCCCGTACCTGCTGGGCGGTCTGCTCGGCCGCGGAGACCAGCTCGGTCGCCCGGCTGTCCGCCTCCTCGACCAGCCGCTGCGCCTCGGCCTGCGCCTGCTCGACCCGCTTGCGGGCGGAGGCGAGCAGCTCCTCGCTCTGCTCGCGGGCCCGCTCGCGCTCCTGGTTCGCCTCGGTGCGCGCCGCGTCGAGGGTCTCCTCGGACTCCCGGCGGCGCCGGTTCGCCTCCTCCTGGGCGGCGGCCAGCGCCTCGGCGGCCTCCGTGCCGACCCGCTCCGCCGCGGCGGCGGCCTCGGACCGCACCCGGTCGGCGCTCTCCTGCGCCTCGGACTTGAGCCGCTCGGCCTCGGCGGCGGCCTCGGAGCGCAGCCGTACGGCGACGGATTCACCCTCCGCACGGGACTGCGACGCATCCGCCGCGGCCTCGTCGCGCAGCCGCTCCGCCTCGGTCTCCGCCTGCTCCCGCAGCGTCCGGAGCCGCTCGGCGGCCTCCGTCCGCAGCCGCTCGGACTCCTCGTTCGTCTCGCGCCGGAGGCGCTCCGCCTCGGCGCGCGCGTCCGTGAGCGCCTGCTCGGCGGTGGCGACCCGGGCCTTGGCCTCGGTGTGCAGCCGGGTCAGCTCCTCGGCCGCCTCCGCCTGCCGGGCCGCGACCGCGCGCTCGGTCTCCTCGCGCAGCTCCGCCGCCGCCCGCTCGGCCGCGGTGGTGGTCGAGCCCGCCTGCTCCTCGGAGTCGGTACGCAGCTGCTCGGCCTCGGCACGGGCGCGCTCCAGGGCCTCCTCGGCCTGCTTGCGCAGCGTGCCGGCGCGCTCGGCCGACTCGGTGCGGACCCGCTCGCTCTCGGTGCTCGCGGTGGAGCGCAGCTCCTCCGCGTCCGCCCTCGCCTTGGCCAGCAGCTCCTCGGCGGTCTTCGCGCCCTCCTCGATCTGCTGGACGGCCTCGCGGCGGGCCTCGCCACGGATTCGCTCGCCCTCGGCGACCGCCTCGGAGCGCAGCTGCTCGGCCTCGCCGCGCAGCCGGCGCGCCTCCTCCTGGAGCTCGACCGTCTTGGCCCGGTACTCCTTGGTGTCGTCCTTGGCCGCGCCCTTGAGCTGATCGGCCTGCTCGGCGGCCTCGCCGCGCAGCCGGTCCGCCTCGGCCTCCGCCTCGCGGCGGATCCGGTCGGCCTCCTCGCCCGCCGCCCTGGTGGTGGACTTCGCGTCCTCGGACGCCTTGGTCAGCACCTCCTCGGCGCTCCTGGCGGCCTTGGCGAGCTGGGCCGCGGTGTCCTCGGCGGCGGCCGTGCGGGCCTTCTCGGCGGCCTCGGACTTCAGCCGGTCCGCCTCGGCGCGCGCGTCGGCGAGCGCCTGCTCGGCCTCCGCCTTGAGCGTCTCGGCGTCCTTGGTCGCCTCGCCGACCAGCCGGGCGATCTCCGACTTGGCCGTACGGGTGCGCTGCTCGTTCTGCGACTCGGCGGCGGCCAGCCGCTTGACCGCGGCCTCCTTCGCCTCGCCGGTGACCTTCTCGGCCTCCAGCCGGGCCTCGCGCAGCTGGGTCTCGGCCTCCTGCATGCGCTGCTCGGCGGCCCGGTTCAGCTCGGCGGTCTGCTGGCGGGTCTGCTCGGTCTCGGCCGACGTCGACGTACGCAGTCGCTCGGCGTGGCTGGTGGCCTCCTGCGCCTGGCTGGAGGCGGCGTCCAGCAGCCGCTCGGCGTCCTTGCGGGCACGCAGCAGGATCGCCTCGGCCTCGGCCCGTGCCGATTCCGCCTCGGAACCGAGCCGCTGCCTGGTCTCGTCCGCAACCCGGTTCGCCTCGGCGCGCGCGGCCGTCAGGGACTGCTCGGCCTCGGCCCGCGACTCCTCCAGCAGCCGGCGGGCCTGGGACTCCGTCCTGGCCCTGAGCTGCTCGGCCCAGGCGACGTTCTCGTTGACATGGGACTCGACGGTCTGGCGGCGCTCCGCCAGCTCCTGGTCGAGCCGCTGGCGCCGCTGCACCGCCTCGTTGTGCAGCTCGGCCTGGAGCCGCGCCTGGTGCTCGGCGTGCTCCTGGAGGATCCGCTGCGTCTGCGCGCGGGCGTCACGGAGCTCCCGCTCGGCGTCGGTCCGCAGCTGATCCGCCTGGACCTGGGCGTTACGGAGCAACTGGTCGGCCTGATAGCCGATGTCCGCGCTGTCGTACGCGGGACGGGTCGCGAGATTGCGCCGAGCCTCGTGCAGCTTGGCGCGCAAGACCTCGACCTGGTAACCGAGGTCCTCGGCGTGCTGGACGGCCTTCTCCCGGTCGGTCTTCAGCCGGTCCATCTCGGCTTCGAACCGCGAGAGATGGTCGTCGTCAGCTCGGTGGCTCTCCTGGCGTTCGTAGCCCCGCACTGCGCGGTCCCATCCGTCCCCTGGTCGCAACTCTCCAACGAGTACCGTTCACCGGTGAACGGTCCCCCGGGGAATGGTGACAGATCAACGGCTGGGGACGCGGCGCGGCCCCGACCCGGCCCCGGCCCGGAACAGCCCACTCTACCGGGCCGGGTATCCGGAGGTCAGTGCTCCGCTGCGGACGTGACCAGTTCGGTGAGGACTCCATGGCAGTCCTTGGGGTGCAGGAAGGTGATCCGGGACCCCATCGAACCGGTCCTGGGCTCCTCGTACAACACCCTGACCCCCTTCTCCCGGATGTCCGCGGAATCGGCGTCGACATCCGCGGTGCCGAAGGCGATGTGGTGGACGCCCTCCCCGTTCTTCGCCAGCCACTTGCCCACGGCCGAGTCCTCCCGGGTCGGCTCCAGGAGCTGGAGGTAGGAAGCGCCGCCGTCGGACGTATCGTTGATCTTGAGCATGGCTTCACGTACGCCCTGCTCCTCGTTGATCTCGGAGTGGTACACCTCGAACCCGTAGGTCGAGCGGTAGAACTCGACGGTCTTGTCGAGGTCGAAACAGGCGATCCCGATGTGATCGATTCGCGTCAGCATGGAACCAGTGCAGCGCCACACGGATGGTTACGCAACGTGCGCGCCGTCACACCCGCTGCCGGATGACGGGCGAGGTACCGCTCAGTACATTCAAGTAAACCCTCGTTCACTCCTCATCCCAAGGGGCGCCCCTCATGTCTGGAACGACCGGTACCACCTCAGTGATCGTCGCGGGCGCGCGGACGCCCATGGGCCGCCTCCTCGGCTCGCTGAAGAGCTTCTCCGGGGCCGACCTCGGCGGCTTCGCCATCAAGGCCGCGCTGGACCGGGCCGGCATCGGCGGAGACCAGGTGGAGTACGTGATCATGGGCCAGGTGCTGCAGGCCGGTGCGGGCCAGATCCCGGCCCGCCAGGCCGCGGTCAAGGCCGGCATCCCGATGAACGTTCCCGCGCTCACCGTGAACAAGGTGTGTCTGTCCGGGCTCGACGCCATCGCGCTCGCCGACCAGCTGATCCGCGCCGGTGAGTTCGACGTCGTCGTCGCCGGCGGCCAGGAGTCCATGACGAACGCCCCGCACCTGCTCCCGAAGTCCCGCGAGGGCCACAAGTACGGCGCCATCGAGATGCTCGACTCCATGGCGTACGACGGTCTGACCGACGCCTACGAGAACATCCCGATGGGCGAGTCCACCGAGAAGCACAACTCCCGCCTGGGACTGAGCCGCGCCGACCAGGACGAGATCGGCGCCCTCTCGCACCAGCGCGCCGCCGCGGCCCAGAAGAACGGCATCTTCGAGGCCGAGATCACCCCGGTCGAGATCCCGCAGCGCAAGGGCGACCCGGTCCTCTTCGCCAAGGACGAGGGCATCCGCCCGGAGACGACCGCGGAGTCCCTCGCCAAGCTGCGTCCGGCGTTCGCCAAGGACGGCACGATCACCGCGGGCACCTCCTCGCAGATCTCCGACGGCGCGGCCGCGGTCGTCGTCATGAGCAAGACCAAGGCCGAGGAGCTGGGCCTGGACTGGATCGCCGAGATCGGCGCCCACGGCAATGTGGCGGGCCCGGACAACTCGCTCCAGTCGCAGCCCTCCCACGCGATTCTGCACGCCCTCAAGAAGGAGGGCCTGGAGGTGGCGGACCTCGACCTCATCGAGATCAACGAGGCCTTCGCCGCGGTCGCCGTCCAGTCGATGAAGGACCTCGGCGTCACCCCGGAGAAGGTGAACGTCAACGGCGGCGCCATCGCGCTGGGCCACCCGATCGGCATGTCCGGCGCCCGCGTGGTGCTGCACCTGGCGCTGGAGCTGAAGCGGCGCGGCGGCGGCACCGGCGCGGCGGCGCTGTGCGGTGGCGGTGGTCAGGGCGACGCGCTGATCGTCCGCGTCCCGGGCAAGTAGTACGTTCCGGGCCAGTGGTACGCGGTACACGTAGAGCACGCAGCGAGTGAACGGAGCGGTGATGGTGGACGTCCCCACCCTGGTCGAGCAGGCACGTGCGGGCCGGCCGCGGGCCGTGGCCCGGCTCATCTCCCTGGTGGAGGGGGCGTCGCCGCAGCTGCGCGAGGTGATGGCGGCCCTGGCGCCGCTGACGGGCAACGCGTACGTCGTCGGCCTGACCGGCTCGCCCGGTGTCGGCAAGTCGACATCGACGTCGGCGCTCGTCTCGGCGTACCGGCGGGCCGGCAAGCGGGTCGGCGTCCTGGCCGTCGACCCGTCCTCGCCGTTCTCCGGCGGGGCGCTCCTCGGCGACCGGGTCCGGATGTCGGAGCACGCCTCCGACCCGGGCGTCTACATCCGCTCCATGGCCACCCGCGGCCACCTGGGCGGCCTCGCCTGGTCGGCACCGCAGGCGATCCGGGTGCTGGACGCGGCGGGCTGCGAGGTGATCCTGGTGGAGACGGTCGGCGTCGGCCAGTCGGAGGTGGAGATCGCCTCCCAGGCCGACACCTCCGTCGTCCTGCTGGCACCCGGCATGGGGGACGGCATCCAGGCGGCGAAGGCCGGAATCCTGGAGATCGGCGATGTGTACGTCGTCAACAAGGCCGACCGGGACGGCGCGGACGCCACCGCGCGCGAGCTCAACCACATGCTGGGCCTCGGCGAATCACGGGGCCCCGGCGACTGGCGGCCGCCGATCGTGAAGACGGTCGCCGCCCGGGGCGAGGGCATCGACGAGGTCGTCGAGGCACTGGAGAAGCACCGGGCGTGGATGGAGGAGCACGGAGTGCTCGCCGAGCGGCGCGCGGCCCGCGCCTCCCGCGAGGTCGAGACCATCGCCGTGACGCGGCTGCGCGAGCGCATCGGTGATCTGCACGGCGACCGCCACCTCGGCGCGCTCGCCGAACGTATCGTGGCGGGCAGCCTGGACCCGTACGCGGCGGCGGACGAGCTGGTGGCGGGGCTCACCGGCGAGGTGTGATCCGGACGGGACGACGGGCGGGTCCGGGGGCGGTGTGCGGGCCGCTCCGGGACCCGCCCGGTCGTGCGTCCCGGCCGTCCCGCCCGACGCTGCCGCCGATGACGTGTCCGTGGCAGGATTACCGCCGGATACGTGCAGGCGGTGTCCGCCGATTCATGCGTACCGACGGGGGGAGTGGCGCATGCTGGGTCCGCTGCGGGAGGACTCGCCCGGACGGATCGGCCCGTACACGATACGGGCCCGGCTCGGCGCGGGCGGCATGGGAGAGGTCTTCCTCGGCGCCCGGGACGGCGGCGGCGACCCGGTCGCCGTCAAGACCGTCCGCCGCGACGTGGCCCGGGACCCCGGCTTCCGCAGCCGCTTTTGCCGCGAGATCGCCGTCGCCCGGTCCGTCGCCGGCCCCCATCTCGCCCCGTTGCTCGACGGGGACGCCGACGCCGAAGTGCCCTGGCTCGCCACCGGATACGTGGCCGGGCCGACCCTGTCCGCCGCGGTCCGCCGGGCGGGCGCGATGGACGAGGCCGAGGTGCGGATGCTCGGCGCCGGACTGGCCCGCGCCCTGGCGGCCGTCCACGCGGCCGGGATCGTCCACCGCGACGTGAAGCCCGGCAATGTGATGCTCGCGGCGGACGGCCCGCGCCTGATCGACTTCGGGATCGCCCGTGACTCCGGTGCGACCCCGCTCACCACCACCGGCCGCATGGTCGGCAGCCCGGCCTTCATGTCCCCGGAACACGTGGCGGGCAGCGGACGCGTGGTCCCCGCCTCGGACGTCTTCTGCCTCGCCTCCGTGCTCTGCTACGCCGTCACCGGACGCGATCCCTTCGGTGACGGACCGGTCGCCGCCGTGCTCTACCGGGTCAAGTACGTCGAGGCCGGCCTCGACGACGTTCCCGACGCGCTGCGTGCCGTACTGGAGCGCTGCCTGGTGGCCGACCCGGCCGCCCGCCCGACCGCCGCCGGACTCGCGGAGCTGCTCGACCCCGGCGCGGCGGAGCGGTGGCCGGACCCGATGGCGCAGCACATCGCCGAGCACGCGCGCGAACTGGCCCGCGTCATGGCCCTGGACGGCCCCCTGCTGCCCGGGTACACACCGACCGAGGTATCCGCAGGAAGCCGCCCCGCGCCTCACCAACTTCCCACCCGGGGAACCGACTTCGCCCCGGGCCTGCACATCGCCCCCACTCAGGGCCCCGGCCTCGCCCCGCCCCCGCGCCGCTCCCGGCGCGCCCTGGGCGTCGCCCTTGCCGCGCTGATCGTGCTGGGCGCGGCGACAGGGGGAATCCTGGCCTGGCGCAACAACCAGAAGACCCCCGAAGGGACCGCGCGCGGGGGTGGTCCACCCGCCGTCCGCATCGTGGCGGGCGTGGACGAGAACGGCGGCCCGGACGCCTCGGGCACGGTCCCCTACGGTCGCGACGTCCGTCCGGCGGGGTGGAAGAAGCCCTGGAAGGGCAAGTTCTCCGGATCGCCGATCGGCTGTTCGGCGGGCCGGGACGTCGTGGTCTGCCGGAAGACGGACGGTACGTACGAGGCGTTGTCGGCGGCGGACGGACACCGGTTGTGGACACTGGACGCGGGGGAGACCACCCGCTCGGCGGGCTGGGGGCCCCGGGGCCAGTTCTTCATGCCGGCCGGGTCCACCCGCCCCGTCGTCCACGACGACACCGTCCTGCTCGCGGCGGGTGACCGGCTGCAGTCGCTGGATGCCCGGACCGGCACGGTCCGTTGGGAGGCCCGGTCCGGCGGCGCGCACAACATGGAGAGTGCGCCGCTCGTGGCCGACGGCCTGGTCTTCGCCTCCACCGCACCGACGTTCGACCATGCGTCCCTCGCTGCCTACGACCTGAGAACCGGCGCCGAGAAGTGGCGGGAGCCGCTGTCCCCGCAGGGCGTCTCCAACGCCCAGGGGGGCAACTTCTGGCCGGTCGCCACCGACGACGGCGTGGTGTACGCCATGGGCGAGGAGGCGCCCAAGGCCTTCCGGCCGAAGGACGGCACCCTGCTCGGGACGGCCGGTGGCGAGGCCGTTCAGGGGGCCGGCGAGCGGACGAACTCGGGGTGCGGGAACCTCCGGGTGCGCGGTGGTTCCGCCTTCTGTACGGCCTACTTCACCAACGAGGACCCTTCGGGCTTCGGTAGTGACATGCACCTGCTGCGGTTTTCGGCGGGGACGCTCAAGACGCTGGGGCGGGTGCCGGTGAACCCCGCGCTCGTTGCCGAGGCCACGCTCACCGCCTTGGACGACCGGGTGATCACGTTGCGCAGAAGCGGCGAAGGCGTGCACGACGAGCTCGTGGTCGTGAGCAGCGACGGCAGCCGGATCCTCGGCAGGTTCCCGCTCGGCGGGAAGCCGGCCCAGGGCATGAGCAACCCGGTGTCCGCCCCGCTGATCGTTGCCGACACCGTGGTCTGGGCGGACAGCACGACGTTGTACACGGTCCCGATCCGCTCCGACGGATCCCTGGGGCCACAGTCCAGGACCCCGGTTCCGGGCGCTCCCGGCCCGACCAGGACACCGGCCTACGACTCCGTCACCAACGGCATCGATCTGGAGCAGGAACTGCTCGACCCGCAGGTGCTGCCGGTCGGCGGCGTCGTGCACATCGTGTACGACGACGGCACCACGGTCTCCGTACCGCTGCCCGAGTGAACCGTCCGGCGAACGGCAGAGGAGCCGCGCAGTGATCGAGCCGCTTCCGCCCGGCCGGGCCCGGCTGATCGGCCCCTACCAGCTGCTCGGACTGCTCGGCGCGGGCGGCATGGGCGAGGTGTATCTGGCCCGGCCCGCCGGTGCGCCGGATCCGCTCGGCGGGCTGGTCGCGCTGAAGACCGTACGCGCCGATCTCGACCTCGACGACGGCTTCCGGATCCGCTTCCGGCGTGAGATCGACGCGGCAGGAGCCGTGCGCAGCCCGCACACCGCGGCGCTCGTCGGTGGCGACGCGAGCGGCCGGCTGCCCTGGCTGGCGACCGAGTACGTCCCCGGTCCCTCGCTCGCCGAGGCGGTGATCCGCGGCGGGCCGATGTCCGAGCCGGTGGTGCGCGAGATGGGCGCCGGTCTCGCCCGCGCGCTCGCCGACATGCACGCGGTACGCGTACTCCACCGCGACCTCAAGCCGGGCAACGTGCTGCTCGGCGCCGACGGGCCGAAGGTGATCGACTTCGGGATCGCCCAGGCCTTCGACGCCACCCAGCTCACCCGGACCGGTGTGGTCGTGGGCAGCCCCGGCTACATCTCGCCCGAGCACGTCAACGGCTCACGGTCGCTGGTACCGGCCTCGGACGTCTTCTGCCTCGGTGCGGTGCTCGCCTTCGCGGCGACCGGGCGGGGGCCGTTCGACGACTCCGACATGGCCGCCGTGATCTTCCGGATCGCCCATGGCGAGGCGGAACTGTCGGGCGTGCCACCGCGGTTGCGCGCGGTGGTCGAGGAGTGCCTGCGCAGCGACGCCGAGGACCGGCCGTCACCTCGGCAGCTGGCCGGCATGCTGCTGCCGGGGGACCGGGCGGGCGCGGCGGCGGGCGGACCGTTCCCCTGGACGGAAGCGATACGGGGGCAGCTCGCCGCGCACGCGGCGGGGGCGCGCGCCGTCGTGGAGGCCGCCGCACCGTCGGCCGCCGCCCCGCCGGTCCCGTCCGCCGCCCCGCGCCCCGGCGCTCCCGCCCTCGCCCCGACGCCCGTCGTGCCGGTGGCCGTACCGGGCGACCGGCGGGGCAACAAGGGACTGTGGATCGCGTTGGCGGCAGCGGCCACGGTGGTGTGCGTGGTGCTGGGGGCGGTGCTGCTGCCGGGACTCCTCAAGGGGGACGGCGGGGGCGGCGACCAGGCGGGCGGAGCCGGTGGTGGTGGCGCGCAGCCGACCGCTTCGGCCTCCGACGCCGTGCGGACGAAGGCCGGGCCGGCCGTCATCCCGGGCGCGGACGCGGGTCGCACCGGCGATTTCGGGACGGCCGCCGCGGATGCCTCCGGGAAGCCCGCGGGCTGGCGGCCGTGGCACGTCAGGATCGCGGACGGTCGCGTCGAGTGCGTACTCGCGGACACGTCCCTGGTCTGCGGCGGCCCGGAGCGGATCACCGTGCTGGACGCGGCGAACGGCAGGCAGCGGTGGCGGACCGGGCCGGGAAGGGCGGGCACCGGACCGGCCTCGGTCGCCGCAGTGATCGGCACCACCGTCTACGCCTTCGAGGACGGCGCCCTGGTGGCGCTCGGGCTGGCCGACGGTGCCGAGAAGTGGCGGGAGCCGCTGGCGGGCGGGGCACGGGTGACCGACTCCGTCCAGTCGGGCGGAGTGCTGTACTACGCCACGAGGGCCACCGGCACGGGTGCGGCCCGGATCTTCGCCCACCGGCTCAACGGCACGCACACCCGCACGTGGGACAAGCCGTGGGACGACCCGGCCGACGAAGGGGAACTGCTCTTCGCCGACGGCCGGCTCGTCGCGGTCGGCGATGCCGTCACCGTCCTGAAGGGCGTGGACGGGACGCGGTCGGGGAGCACCGGGCCCGGGGACGTCACCTGCCGCACGCCGGTCCTGAAGGTGCGGGCACTGCTCTGTACGGGGCCGAACGGTCTGACGGTCGTCGATGTGACCGCCCCGCACAACCGCCGGACCGTCGCCGGCGGGGTGGACATCGCCTACCGGCCCGCCGTCACCCGCGACGGCACGGTCGTGCTGAGCTCACCGGACCGGGTGTACGCGTTCGGCCTCGCCAACGGGCGGCAGGACTGGGCGACGCCCGAAGCGGTGGACTACTCGGGCGCACCGGTCATCGTCGGCGACCATGCCTACCTCGTCACGGAGGGACTCCTGGAGTCCTACGAGTTCGCCCGGGGAAGCCAAGAGAGCCCGGTCAACATGAAGGGGTACTCCGGCTGGTCGGATGGCCCGAACAGCAGGGTCGACCCGGAAACCGTCTCCCTTCTCGCGAAGGGAGACGTGCTCTTCATGACCTTCGAGAACGGAACCGTCCTCTCCGGCTACGCACCCTGACGGACCGCCGGGACGGGGTGCCCTCAGTCGTCGTCCCCGTCACGGTCGTCCCCGTGGTCGTCGTCCGACCGGTCCACCGTCACCTTGCCCGACTTCGCGTCCACGTTCAGCTCGTGCTGCTTGCCGTCCTTGCCCCGGACATCGACCTCCCAGTGCAGCGCCCCGCCGCTCCGGCCGTCGTGGTCGTCCAGGTCGATCGATGTCACGGTCCCGGGGTTCGCCTTCAGCGCGGTGTCGACCGCGGCGTCCAGCGACACCGGGGCCGACCGGGGCGCGTGCCGGTCGCGGTCGTCGTCATCGTCGGAGACGTGCTTGCCGAGCACCTTGCCGTTGCCCGCGTCCACCGTCACCTCGTGCCATGCCTTGTCGGAGCCGTACACGTCGAGCTCCCAGACGAGCCCGCCGTCCTCGTCGTCCAGCTCGGCCTCGGTGACCGTGCCCGGGACGGCCTTGACGGCGGCCGTGATGGCGTCCGCCACGTCGACGCGGGCGGTGCCACCGCTCGGCGCGCCGGACCGGGTCTCGCGGTCGTGGCTGTCGTCGTCCGCGAAGGCGACCGCCGTGGCGGCTCCGCCGCCGACGAGCACGGCCGCGGTGACTGCGGCGATGACGATCTTGCGCTTCATGTGGGTTCCTCCCCGATCGGGTGGCCGGTTTCGACGAGGTCCACAGTGCCGGGGTGATGCTGAACGCAGCCTGAAGCCACCTGAAGCCGTCTTCAGGTTCGGTTTGCGACCCTGTGCGTATGCGCCTGTTGATCGTGGAGGACGAGAAGCGGCTCGCGACGGCCCTGGCCGCGGGGCTCACCGCCGAGGGCTTCGCCGTGGACGTGGTGCACGACGGTCTCGAAGGGCTGCACCGGGCCGCCGAGGGCGCGTACGACCTGGTCGTCCTCGACATCATGCTGCCCGGGATGAACGGCTACCGCGTCTGCGCCGCCCTGCGTGCCGCCGGACACGAGACACCGATCCTGATGCTGACGGCGAAGGACGGGGAGTACGACGAGGCGGAGGGCCTCGACACCGGGGCCGACGACTACCTGACCAAGCCCTTCTCGTACGTCGTGCTGGTGGCCAGGATCCGGGCGCTGCTGCGGCGCCGAGGAGGCGGCTCCGGCTCCCCGGTGGTCACCGTCGGCGCCCTGCGCATGGACACCGCCGCCCGCCGCGTCCACCTCGGCGAAGCCGAAATCACCCTCACCACAAAGGAGTTCGCGGTGCTGGAACAGCTCGCGCTGCGGGCCGGACAGGTGGTGAGCAAGGCGGACATCCTGGAACACGTCTGGGACTTCGCCTACGACGGCGACCCGAACATCGTCGAGGTGTACGTGAGCGCGCTGCGGCGCAAGCTCGGCGCGGCGGCCATCCGCACGGTGCGCGGCGCGGGGTACCGGCTGGAGGCGCTGTGAGGTCGGTACGGGCCAGGGCCGCGCTGGGTGCCACGGTGGTGGTCGCCCTCGCGCTGATCGGCGCCGGGCTCTCCGTGCTCCTCGTCCTGCGCGCCAACCTCACCGACCAGGCGGGCCTGCAGGCCGAGGTGGTGGCCCGGGAAGTGGCCGGGCAGCTGGCCCTCGATGTGCCGTACGACCGGCTGGAGATGCGCGACGAGGAGGACCATCCGGTCCAGGTGACCGACGAGGACGGGCGCGTGGTCGCCGTCTCCAAGGACCTCCGGGCGATCTCCGGCACCGGTACGGACCGGGTCACGCCGGTCCCGTCACCGACCGCCGGGGGGTCCGGCGGCGGGAGCGACGACGACAACGGGGGCGACGACGGAAGCGATGACGACGACCGGCACGCCACGCCCGCCCCCGGTCGCGGCGAAGTCGACTCCGACGAACCGGACTTCGGCAACGGCACCGCCGACGTCGACGGCGAGACGGCCGACTACCGTTTCGCGTCCGTGCAGGCGACGACTCCCGCCGGGGTGACCCTGACCGTCCACGCGGGCGCCCCGCTGGCCGCCGAGCAGGAGGCGGTGGGCACCGTGCGCGGTGCGATGCTGATCGGGCTGCCGGCGCTGCTGCTCGTCGTCGCCGGGGTGACGTGGCTGGTGACCCGGCGGGCGCTGCGCCCGGTCGAGGGCATCCGGCGCGAGATGGCCGCGATCACCGCCTCCGAGGACCTGAGCCGGCGGGTGCCGGAGCCCGGCTCGCGCGACGAGATCGCCCGGCTGGCCCGTACGACCAATGAGACGCTCACCGCTCTGGAGGCCTCCGTCGAGCGTCAGCGGCGCTTCGTCGCGGACGCCTCGCACGAACTGCGCAGCCCGATCGCCTCCCTGCGCACCCAGCTGGAGGTGGGGGCGGCCCATCCGGAGCTGCTGGACGTGCCGGGCGCGGTCGCCGACACCGTACGGCTCCAGGCGCTGGCCGCCGATCTCCTGCTGCTGGCCAGGCTCGACGCGGGGGAGCGGCCGGGCCGTACGGCGCTGGACCTGGAGGCGCTGGTCCACGAGGAGGTCTCGCAGCGTACGGGCGCCCGGATCGCGGTGACGGTGTCGGTGCCGGACTCCGGACCGGACTCCGGGCAGTTCGAAGTGGCCGGTTCGCGTGGGCAGTTGGCGCGGGTGATCGGCAATCTGCTGGACAACGCGGAGCGTCATGCGCGGAGCACGGTGACGGTCTCGGTGCGTGCGGCGGAACGGGGCGGCGTGGTCGTCGCCGTCACCGACGACGGGGCGGGAGTGCCGCCGGAGGAGCGTGAGCGGATCTTCGAACGTTTCGTACGGCTCGACGACGCCCGCACCCGGGACGACGGCGGCGCGGGCCTGGGCCTGGCCATCGCCCGGGACGTCGCCGCCCGGCACGGAGGGCGGCTGACGGTGGACGGTGCGCGGGAGGGCGGCGCCCGGTTCGAGCTCTGGCTGCCCGGAACCCGCTGAACGCCGCCCCGCCGGGGGTCACACCTTGCCGCGTCGTCCCCGCAGGTGTTCCGCGACCGGGGTCAGCGCCGCGTACAGGTTCGCCAGCGCCTCAGGCGTCAGCAGGTCCATGAAGTGCTTGCGGACCGACGCCACATGGTGCGGCGCCACCTTGCGCATGGTCTCCGCGCCGTCCTCGGTGAGGACCGCGTACAGACCGCGCCGGTCGGACTCGCAGTTCTCCCTGCGGACCAGGCCGGCGTTCTCCATGCGGGTGATCTGGTGCGAGAGCCTGCTCTTGGACTGCAGCGTCGCGGCGGCGAGGTCGCTCATGCGCATGCGCTGGTCGTCCGACTCCGAGAGGTTGACCAGGATCTCGTAGTCGTTGTTGGTCAGGCCGAACGGCTGGAGATCCTTCTCCAGCTGGTGCATCAGCAGCCTGCTGACGTCCAGGTGGGTGCGCCAGGCGCACTGCTCCGCGTCGTTCAGCCAGCGGGTGGCCGTCTCGGTCTCCATATATGGATTCTACCTAAGAAGTTGAAAGCCGGACGAAGTGGGGAGGTGTGACGGTCGGCACCCGTCCGGAGACGGGTCCGGGTGCGGGGTGCGGACGTTCGACGTCACACTCCGCAGACTACCGTTCACAAACCGAAGCGACGCTGGAGGTCCCCGAGCTGACCGGGCATACGGGGTGAGGCGCCAGGTTGACCCGCGCCGCCCGGGACCCCGGTCTGACCCGGCACCGCGCCCGTCGGCTGTTCGGCCATCAGGATCTCCGTCGACTGGAGCAGCACCGTACCCGCGCCCACGAACTCGAACTGGTGCTCCTCGCCCGAGGTGCCCCCGAGGCCCGTCAGCGACCGCAGCCCGCCCAGCACGCCCGTCATGTAGCCGTGGTCGTAGTGGTGGCACGGCGAGGGGCAGTCCGCCCAGCCCACCAGGGCCTGCGGGTCGACCCGCAGCGGCGGCTCCATGAAGACCACCGGACCGTTGGAGGCGGCCACGAACTTCCCCGTACCGATCAGGGTCAGAAAGCCCGGCACGATCGACTGCTTGAGTGCCAGTGACGGCTGGTACGCGAGGAGATTGCCCGACCGGATGGTCAGATTCCCCTCGTCCAGGTCGTAGGAGTTCACATCGAAGGCCCGGTCCGCGAGCAGCATCTTGCCGCTGCCCTCGGCCACCACCCAGTCGCTCGCGTGCAGCGGCGAGTGGAAGCTCGTACGGATCAGCCGCTCGAAGCGGCCGTGGCCGATGCCGTTGAAATCGATCCGCCCGTAATAGGCGATCATCTTGCCCTTCTGCAGGAACCACTGGCTCCCCTTGAGCTCCACGCAGAAGGTGTACGAGTTGACGTTGTCGTCCGACGGCAGCGTCATCGGGTCGAAGACCACGGGCGTGCTCACAGCTTCTCCTCCGAGGCCTGGACGTACACCGCGCCACTGCCGCTCAGCTCCAGCTGGAACGCCTCGCCGGAGCCGCGCCCCACCATGTCGCGCCAGCCGAGCGCGGTCGAGAGCTTGTTCCGTACGTCGCCGTGGTGCGCGACATACGCCTGCGGGTCCACATGCACATCGCGGCCGGGGGTGATCGGCAGCTCGATCACCCCGCCGTGGGCCATCACCGCGACCGCGCCATGGCCCTTGAGCGTGGTGGTGAACAGGCCCTGCCCGGTCACCTGGCCGCGCACCATGCCCATCACGCCGCCCTGCGAGCCCATGAACATCGTGCCCTGCTGGAGCGTCCCGTCGAAGGCGAGCAGCCGGTCGGCCTCCACGTACAGGGTGTCCCCGGTCATGTTGATCACCTGGATGTGATGGCCGCCGTGGCCGAACATCACCGTTCCGCTGCCCTCGACCGTCATCAGCGGGGTCGCCTCGTTGGCCACCCGCCGGCCGATCATCGACATCACGCCGCCCTGGCCGCCCTGGATGTTCGGCGTGAACGACACCTCGCCGCGGTAGGCGAGCATCGCGCCCCGCTGGCTGTACATCTTCTGGCCGGGAACCACCGTCGCCTCGACCATCTTCGAGTTGATCTCACGGAACGGCATCAGACATCGCCCCCGATGGTGTTCCGCTCGCTCGGCTGGACGTAGACGACGCCCTCGCCCTCGAACCGGATCTGGAAGGACTCCCCGGAACCCTCGCCGATCAGCGTCCGGAAGTTCACGCCGGACTGGAAGTGCTGCTGGAGGCTGCCCTGGTGGGCGATGTAGGCGCCGGGGTCGACGAACAGCGGGTACTGGGCCGAGACCCGCAGCGCCACCGCCGAGCCGTCCGACATGATCGCCACCTGGCCGGTGCCCTCGACGGTGGTGGTGAACAGGCCGTTGCCGCTCGCCCCGCCGCGCAGGCCGGTGAAGGTGGTGCCGGTGCGCAGCCCCGCGTCGGTGCACAGCAGATTGCTCGCCTCGACGTAGAGCTTGTCCCCGTGCAGCGAGACGAGATTGATCTCGCTCGCGCGGTCCGCGAAGTAACAGGTGCCCTGACCTGTCACCTCCATCACGGACATCTGCTCGCCGGTCAGGCGTCGGGTCACCATGCCGCGCAGCCCGTCACCGCCGCCGGTCATCTTCTTGAACGTCATCCGGCCGTCGTAGGCGACCATCGAGCCGTTCTTCGCCTTGACGGCGTCGCCGGCCAGGTCGACGGCGAGCGTCCTGCTGCCTTGGAGTCGGAACATTGCCACGGGGCGACGTTAGCGGCAGGCCCCCCGGCCGGGACAGGGCCCGGAGGAGGATCCGGCCCCCTGAGCGGTCCCTGATACGCATCCGGTACGGGACCCGTACGCAACCGGGACGTATGCCCTGCCGGCGCGGACGCGTTCTTCACCCGGCCGATACGGCCCCCGGCGCCGAGCTCCGTCCGCGCCGATGCCACAATGGGTCGAGCTTGTGCCCGTATTCACAAGCTGTCACCGTCCTCCCACCGAAGGTGCCCTCGTGGACATCAAGACCGCTACCGCCCTGCACCGGCTGCGCCTCATCTCGATTCCCGAGGCGCTCTCCTTCCCGGCGCTGATCATCTTCGGCTCGATCCTCAGCCGGGTCTCCGACATCGACTTCCTGATGATGCCGCTCGGCATCCTGCACGGCGTGCTCTTCGTGATCTACGCCGTCCTGCTGCTCGATGTCTGGTCCAAGACCAAGTGGCCGCTGAAGCGTGTCGCGTTCTTCTTCCTGCTCGCGCTGCTGCCCTTCGGCGGCCTGTACGGCGACAAGCTGCTCAAGCGCTACGAGGCCGACGGCGTCATCGCCGCCCGCGCCCGCCGCGAGGGCGTGGTCAGCGCATGATCGTCGCGTTCTCGGTCAGCCCGCTGGGGGTCGGCGAGGACGTCGGCGAGTACGTCGCCGACGCCGTCCGGGTCGTCCGCGAGTCCGGCCTGCCCAACCGCACGGACGCCATGTTCACCTCCATCGAGGGCGAATGGGACGAGGTCATGGACGTCGTCAAGCGGGCCGTCGCCGCCGTCGAGGCCCGCGCCGGACGTGTCTCCCTCGTACTGAAGGCCGATATCCGCCCCGGCGTCACCGACGGACTGACCTCGAAGGTCGAGACGGTCGAGCGGTACCTCGCGGACTGACGCCCCGCCGCGCAGTGCCCCCGTGACGAGTCCCCGGCCCCCGGCCGGGGGCTCGTCTCATTCCCGCCCGCGGTGCTCCGCCGACACATCGGCCACCCCGTCGAACCGCCGCGGAACTCATTCCCGCGCGCGGTGCTCCGCCGAGGCCAGCGCGATCCCGAGCGGCGTCCGCTCGTACAGCACCTGGTGTCCGTAGCGGCGCGAAGTGAGCAGTCCCGCCGCACGCAGCACCGACAGATGCTCCGACACCGAGGAGGGCGCGAGGCCCAGCCGGTGCGCGAGCGCGCTCGTTCCGGCCGGTTCGTCGAGCGCGCACAGGACATCGGCCCGGCCCCGGCCGAGCAGCCGCGCGAGCACCTGCGGGGTGCGGTCGGCGGGGGCCGCCCACAGGCCGCCGATCCCCCGCGCGGGATAGATCACCGCGGGCAGCCAGGGCGGTTCGTACCCGCTGACCACATCCGGCCAGGCGAACACGCTCGGCATCAGGACGAGGCCCTGCCCGCCGAGCACCCGGGAGTGCCGGCCCTTCATCCCGACCAGCGTGAGGGTTGAGTCCGTCCACCTGAGCTGGTGACTCAGCTCGCCGAGCAGCCGCGCGAAGCCGACTTCGGCGAGCCGGCGCGAGTGGTACGCGATGTCCGCCTCCAGCAACGCGCGCAGCCTCGGCCAGTCCGGCTCCACCAGGGTCCGCCAGGCCTGTTCCAGCAGTGCGGCCAACTCGTGCAGCGCCCGCGCGGGATCGGCGAGCAGCGCCTGCCCGGCAGGGGAGTCCAGCGCACCCGGCTGGTCGGCGAGCGTCAGGGCCAGGTCCTCGCGGATGAGCTCGGGGTCGATGGCGCGTACGCCGGCGATCTCCTCCTCGAACGAGGCGTAGGGCCCCAGCGGCGGCGGGCAGAGGAAGTCCGGGTTGTGTCCGCCCTCCTGCATCAACGACCACAGCGGCCCCAGATCGAGACCCGCGGCGGCGTCCCGGATGCGCCGCAGCCACGGCTGGTGGTAGCTGTGCCGCCCCGGGTGCAGAAGCGTGCGCACCGCGGCCTGGGTCTCCCAGAGCGGGGAGAGCGCGAACCGGCAGCGAAGCAGATCGCTCTCGTCGAAATGCAGATGGAACGTCATGGGCGGCCTCGCGAAGATTCGGCGTCAGCCGAAAGTCTACGGAGCGGGGCCCCCGCTCCATCAAGCTGCGGCCATGCCGAGCAACAGCCCCACCCCGGCGGGCGGCCACCGCGACGCGGCGGACACCCCGCACGGTCCGACGGGCCCCTCACCCCGCGACCCGTCAGCCGCGCCCCGCGCCGCGACCGCCCACCCCGCCGGACCGGTGCCCCACTCGGCCCCTACCCCGGAGCGCGCCGACCCCATTGACCCGAAGCCGTCGCCCGCGCTCCGGGACCGGGCTCCCGCCGCGTCCGCGGAGCCCACCCCGCGCGGTTACCGTGCCGTCTTCGCCGTGCGGGAGTTCCGTGCCGTCTTCGCCGCCCACCTGCTCTCCCTCCTCGGCGTCGTGGTCAGCGAGCTCGCGCTCACCGTCCTCGTCTACGACCTCACCGGCTCGCCCCTGCTCAGCGCCCTCACGTTCGCGCTCGGCTGCCTGCCGTACCTCGTCGGCGGCACGCTCTTCGCCGGGGTCGCCGACCGCTACCCGGCCCGCCGGGTTCTCGTCACCTGCGATCTGATCTGCGCGGGCTGCGTCGCCGTCATGGTGCTGCCGGGTACCCCGGTCGGCGGGCTCCTCGCGCTGCGCTGTCTCGTCGCCTCCGTGTCGCCCGTCTTCACCGGGACGCGGATGGCCGCCCTCACCGACATCCTCGGTGAGGGCGACCTCTATGTACTGGGCCGCTCGCTGCTGCGGATCGTCTCGCAGAGCGCGCTGCTGATCGGCTTCGGCGTGGGCGGTGTGCTGCTTGCCGCACTGTCCGCGCGCGGGGCGATCACGATCACTGTCGGGACGTTCCTCTGCTCGGCGGCCCTGCTCCGCTTCGGCACCCGTAACCGGCCGGCCAGGACCGGCGGTGATGGCGGTGGCGCGCTGCTCAAGGAATCGCTGGCCGGGGCCCGCATCGTCCTCGCCGACCGCAGAATCCGCGCGCTGATGCTGCTCTTCTGGGTACCCGCGCTGTTCGTCGTCGCGCCGGAGGCGCTCGCTGCCCCCTACGCGGACGAGATCGGCCTCGGCCCGGCCGCCCTGGGGCTGCTGATGTGCGCGATGCCGGTCGGGCACATCGCCGCCGAGCTGTACGCGGGCGCCGTGCTGGCCCCGCGCGTCCGCTCCCGGATCGTGCTGCCGGTCGCCGCCGCGGGGCTGCTGCCGCTCCTGCTGTACGGGCTCCGCCCCGGCATGGTCCTGACCGTGGTGGCGCTTGCGCTGGCAGGGGCGGGGGCGGCGTACATCATCGGCCTCGACCAGTGGTTCGTCGACGCCGTCCCGGAGGAGCTGCGGGGCCGGGCCATGACCCTGCTCACCGCGGGACTGATGACGGTCCAGGGCATCGGCATGGCCCTCGCCGGCCTCGCCGCCGAGTTCCTCCCCGTCCATCAGGTGGTGGCCGGCGCCGGCGCGGTCGGGACCCTCTGCGTGCTCCCACTCGTCCTGGAGGTCAGGAGGGCCGCCCCCGCCCACCGTATTCGGACCGAAGTTCGAGACGGGGCTGACCAGCATATGACCAGTGGGTAAGGTCGGTGCCGTGCCGAAGCCGCTCAGTCTCCCCTTCGATCCCATCGCCCGCGCCGACGAACTCTGGCAGCAGCGCTGGGGCCCCGTGCCCTCGATGGGGGCGATCACCTCGATCATGCGCGCCCAGCAGATCCTGCTCGCCGAGGTCGACGCGGTCGTCAAGCCGTACGGACTGACCTTCGCGCGCTACGAGGCGCTGGTGCTGCTCACCTTCTCCAAGGCCGGTGAGCTGCCGATGTCCAAGATCGGCGAGCGGCTCATGGTCCACCCGACCTCCGTCACCAACACCGTGGACCGGCTGGTGCGCTCCGGCCTGGTCGCCAAGCGCCCCAACCCCAACGACGGCCGCGGCACCCTCGCCTCCATCACGGAGAAGGGCCGCGAGGTCGTCGAGGCGGCGACCAAGGACCTGGTCGGCATGGAGTTCGGGCTCGGCGTGTACGACGCCGAGGAGTGCGCGGAGATCTTCGCCATGCTGCGCCCGCTGCGGATCTCCGCCCAGGACTTCGAAGAGACGTAGAGAAGAGGCGCGGGGAAGGGGCGCGGGGAAGCTGCGTGGGCGGAGGCGTAGAACGGCGTTTCGAGAGCCCGGCCCGCTGCAAGATCGCCCCGGTCGTCCGGTTACGCTCGATGCCATGAAACGCAGTGTGCTGACCCGGTACCGGGTGATGGCCTACGTCACCGCCGTCATGTTGCTGGTGCTCTGCACCTGCATGGTCTTCAAGTACGGCTTCGAGAAGGGCGAGGGGCTGACGCTCGTCGTCTCGCAGATCCACGGTGTCCTCTACATCATCTACCTGATCTTCGCCTTCGACCTCGGCTCCAAGGCGAAGTGGCCGATGGGCAAGCTGCTCTGGGTACTGATCTCCGGCACCATCCCGACGGCCGCGTTCTTCGTCGAGCGCAAGGTCGTCCGCGAGGTCGAGCCGCTGATCGTCGACGGTTCCCCCGCGACCGCCAAGGCCTGAACCGGCCGGACCCCGGTCCGCGCCGCCCGAACCGCCCCGTGCGAAGCACCGGGCGGTTTGCCATCGACATTTACTAGGACGTCCTAGTAAATTCGATAGTATGGACGCTGACGCGATCGAGGAAGGCCGCCTCCGCTGGCAGGCCCGTTACGACAAGGCCCGCAAGCGTGATGCGGACTTCACCACACTCTCCGGGGATCCGGTGGAGCCCGCGTACGGCCCCCGTCCCGGGGACACGTACGAGGGGTTCGAGCGGATCGGCTGGCCCGGCGAGTACCCCTTCACCCGGGGGCTCTACCCCACCGGCTACCGCGGCCGGACCTGGACCATCCGCCAGTTCGCCGGCTTCGGCAACGCCGAGCAGACCAACGAGCGCTACAAGATGATCCTCGCCGCGGGCGGCGGCGGGCTCAGCGTCGCCTTCGACATGCCGACGCTGATGGGCCGCGACTCCGACGACCCCCGCTCGCTCGGCGAGGTCGGGCACTGCGGTGTGGCGATCGACTCCGCCGCCGACATGGAGGTCCTCTTCAAGGACATCCCGCTCGGCGACGTCACGACGTCCATGACGATCAGCGGACCCGCCGTCCCGGTCTTCTGCATGTACCTGGTCGCGGCCGAGCGCCAGGGCGTCGACCCGGGCGTGCTCAACGGCACGCTCCAGACCGACATCTTCAAGGAGTACATCGCGCAGAAGGAGTGGCTCTTCCAGCCCGAGCCCCATCTGCGCCTCATCGGCGACCTGATGGAGCACTGCGCCCGCGACATCCCCGCCTACAAGCCGCTCTCCGTCTCCGGTTACCACATCCGCGAAGCCGGGGCGACGGCCGCGCAGGAGCTCGCGTACACCCTCGCCGACGGCTTCGGTTACGTGGAGCTCGGCCTCTCCCGCGGCCTCGACGTCGACACCTTCGCGCCCGGCCTCTCCTTCTTCTTCGACGCGCACCTCGACTTCTTCGAGGAGATCGCCAAGTTCCGCGCGGCCCGCCGGATCTGGGCCCGCTGGATGAAGGAGACCTACGGCGCGAAGACCGACAAGGCGCAGTGGCTCCGCTTCCACACCCAGACCGCCGGTGTCTCGCTCACCGCCCAGCAGCCGTACAACAACGTCGTGCGGACGGCCGTCGAGGCGCTCTCCGCGGTCCTCGGCGGCACCAACTCGCTGCACACCAACGCCCTCGACGAGACCCTCGCGCTCCCCTCCGAGCAGGCCGCCGAGATCGCCCTGCGCACCCAGCAGGTGCTGATGGAGGAGACCGGCGTCGCCAACGTGGCCGACCCGCTGGGCGGTTCCTGGTACGTCGAGCAGCTCACCGACCGGATCGAGGCCGACGCCGAGAAGATCTTCGACCAGATCAAGGAGCGCGGCACCCGGGCCCACCCGGACGGGCAGCACCCCATCGGGCCCATCACCTCCGGCATCCTGCGGGGCATCGAGGACGGCTGGTTCACCGGCGAGATCGCCGAGTCTGCCTTCCGCTACCAGCAGTCGCTGGAGAAGGGCGACAAGCGGGTCGTCGGCGTCAACGTCCACCACGGCTCGGTCACCGGCGACCTGGAGATCCTGCGGGTCAGCCACGAGGTCGAGCGCGAGCAGGTACGGGCGCTCGGCGGCCGCAAGGACGCCCGCGACGACGCCCGGGTGAAGTCGGCGCTGGGCGCGATGCTGGCCGCCGCCCGCGACGGCTCCAACATGATCGCGCCGATGCTCGACGCGGTGCGGGCCGAGGCGACGCTCGGTGAGATCTGCGGGGTCCTGCGCGACGAGTGGGGCACCTACACGGAGCCGCCCGGCTTCTGACGGCCGGCCGGCGGGCTCTTCGGGGGCGGGCGGCAGGACCGCACCGCCCCTTTGGGGACCCGTCGGCGGTCCTACGCGGAGGCCGCCGCCCCCAGGCCCGTGAGCAGCAGCGCGGTGAAGCGCCGGGCCCAGTCCGCGTCGACGGGCTCGGCGCTCACCAGGGCCCGGTGCACGACTGCGCCGGCGATCACGTCGAAGATCAGATCGGCGGTCGTCGACGCCGCGTCCTCGTCCTGCTCCACCGGCAACTCCCCGCGTTCCTGGGCCCGTTGGCGGCCCTGGAGCACCAGTCGCTTCTGCCGGTCCACGATCGAGTCGCGAATACGGGTCCGCAGCGCCTCGTCGCGCGTCGACTCCGCGACCACCGCCATCAGCGCCGTCTGGGTCTCCGGCCGTTCCAGCAGCGCGGCGAACTGCAGCACCACCGCCTGCACATCGGCCGACAGGCTGCCCAGATCCGGCAGTTCCAGCTCGTCGAAGAGAACCGCGACGGCGTCCACGACCAGCTCGTTCTTGCCCGCCCACCGCCGGTACAGAGTCGTCTTGGCGACCCCGGCCCGCGTCGCCACATCGCCCATCGTCAGCTTCGACCAGCCGAGGTCGACCAGGGAGGCCCTGGTCGCCTCCAGGATCGCTTCATCGGCCGCGGCGCTGCGCGGGCGTCCCGTTCGAGGGGGTTTGGGGTGGCTGCGGCTCAGCATGCCGTGACCATACCGGTCAGTAAGTAGAACAGACCGGTCCCGATCGCCGTGAGAGAGATCACCGGTCGCACCTGTGCGCGAAGGGTGCCTGGCAGTTACGCTACGGGTCGTAGCGTAAGGGCGACGGTCATACCGTCGTGACGCCGCAACCGATTGACAGCCACAGGCGCCGGGTGGGGACCCGGGGCCGAACCGGGTCTTTCAGGGGCCCTCGGGCCGTGTCTGTCCGTGCACCCCGCACGCCGGCGGGGGCAGCGGACGGGCGCGGTTCCCGTATCGCTTTCCGGATCGGCGCACCAAGGGGGGAGGATGTACGTATGCAGCCTAGGAACATGTCCATGAGCGGCGTCGTCGACCTCGCCGCGGTGAAGGCGGCCGGCGAGGCCAAGGTGAAGGCGGAGCAGGCCCGTGCCGAGGCCTCCCGGCAGGGTGGCGGCGGTGCCGTGCCGCCCTCCGCCCTGGTGATCGATGTCGATGAGGCGGGCTTCGAGAGCGATGTCCTCCAGCGTTCCGCCGAGGTCCCGGTCGTCATCGACTTCTGGGCCGAGTGGTGCGAGCCGTGCAAGCAGTTGGGCCCGCTCCTGGAGCGCCTGGCCCTTGAGTACAACGGCCGCTTCGTGCTGGCCAAGGTCGATGTCGACGCCAACCAGATGCTGATGCAGCAGTTCGGCATCCAGGGCATTCCGGCGGTCTTCGCCGTCGTCGCCGGACAGGCCCTCCCGCTCTTCCAGGGCGCGGCCCCCGAGGCCCAGATCCGCCAGACGCTTGACCAGTTGATCCAGGTCGGCGAGGAGCGGTTCGGGCTCACCGGGATCGCGGTCGACCAGGACGCCGCCGCCGGAGAGGGTGACGCGGCTCCGGCCGAGGCGCCCGCGGGGCCGTACGACGCCCTGCTCGAATCGGCCGTACGGGCCCTGGACGCCGACGACTTCGCCGGTGCCGTCCAGGCGTACAAGAACGTCCTGTCCGACGACCCGGCCAACACGGAGGCCAAGCTCGGTCTCGCCCAGGCCGAACTCCTTTCCCGGGTCAAGGACATGGACGCGCAGCGGGTCCGCGAGAACGCCGCCGCGAACCCGGCCGACGTCACCGCGCAGCTCGCCGCCGCCGATCTGGATCTGGTCGGCGGTCATGTCGAGGACGCCTTCGGCCGGCTCGTCGAGACGGTGCGGCGCACCTTCGGTGACGACCGGGACGCCGCGCGGGTGCGGCTGCTGGAGCTGTTCGAGGTGATCGGCCCCGACGACCCGCGGGTCGGTGCCGCGCGTACGGCGCTGGCGCGGGTCTTGTTCTGATGTGACAAGTGGCCGCGGTGCCCTCCCGGCGACCGCGGCCGTTTTCGCGATCCGGCGATAAGAGACGCCCCTGCTTTACCAAATCTTGATAAAGCAGGGGCCTGTTACTCGCAGTAAATCGCGCACCGGGATCTGTCCGCATTGGTGACCTGATCCTCCCTTTCATCCTTCGACTCGGCGCCACCGTGTGTGGCCGGGCGGTACCAGCCGGTCGCGCATCGGTTATCGGGCCGTTACTAGCGAGTAACGAACCCCCTTGTGTCACGGGCGGGAATGCACCACGATCGGCCACGCTCGGTCCAATAACGCCAGCCCGGCTGCCAGTCGGTGCGGCGGCCCTGTTGGGTCCCCACCGAGTGGGCCGGCGGCAGTGGCGCCGGCTCCGGGCAGGGGGGTTCCTGTCGTCCGGCAGGGCCTGTCCGAACAGGTTGCGCGAATGCGTGGCCAGTGGTTGTCGCTCGGGGGTGATCGCCGGTGATTCGGACGCGGTTCATGCCTCCGTCCGCAGGCGCTCTCCTTGCCGAGGACGTAGCACTTCTCCCATCCCAGGACGGGCCCAGCCCGGACCGGAGATGTACGTCCGAGAAGGAGGAAAATTATGAGTTCCCAGGTTCGTGGCGGCACCAGATGGAAGCGTTTCGCTCTGGTCATGGTGCCGAGCGTCGTCGCGACCGCGGCGGTGGGTGTCGGTCTCGCGCAGGGCGCCCTCGCGGCGTCGTTCAGCGTGTCCGGCCAGAGCTTCAAGGTGCGTGCGGACAAGCTCGTCGGCCATGACTTCGTCCAGTACGGCAGCGTTGCTACCGGCAAGGACCTCAAGGGCGACGACGCGGCGCACGCCGTGGCCGTGTCCGGCTTCAGCGATGCCACGATCACCAACATGTGCCAGTCGGTGGTCACTCCGAACCTTCCGTTCGGCCTCGGCAACGTCACGCTGCAGCTGAACGCGGGTACGGACCCGAAGAAGCCGGTCGAGGCGACCAACCTGTACCTCGACATCGCCGAGCTCGACGCCGACGCGTACTTCGAGCACATCGACATCGGTGTTGCCGCGGGAGACGTCGGCAAGCCCGGCATCCAGTCCGGTACCGAGAAGAAGGTCAACCCGAACGGCTTCGCGCAGCGCGCCGAGACGGCGACGCTGACCAACGTGAAGCAGACGGCATGGGCGACCACCGCCGGCACCTTCAAGCTCAGCAACCTGAGCCTGCGGCTGCACAGTGGCGTCAAGGAGTGCTACTAAGCACCCGCCGGGTGGCCGGAGCGCCCCTGCGGGGACTCCGGCCGCCCACCTTTTCTCTTCTCACAGCAGTACCGGTTCCAGGGAGCTGTTTTCCATGAGCCCCGAGTCCACAGGGCAGAACGAGCACTACCTCCGCGTCTTCTGGCGGAGATTCCGCACCTGGCGGGGTAACCGGCCGTTCTGGGCGGGCCTGTTCACCATGGTGGGTGGTCTACCCATCGCGTACTTCCCGTACGCCAACATGCACCTCGGCAACGTCACACTGGCGATGTCCACCACCGCCGGTGCCGGATCCCTGATCATCGGGATCCTGCTCGTCACGCTGGGCCTCACCATGTGGTTCCACCACATCGTGAGAGTGTTCGCCGGAGTCGCCGCGATCCTGCTTGCGCTGATCTCCCTACCGGTCGCCAACATCGGCGGATTCCTGATCGGTTTCCTGTTCGCCCTGCTGGGTGGAGCGCTCTCCGTCTCCTGGGCCCCGGGCGAAGCGAAGCCCGACCTCGGGGAGAAGTCCGAGGGGAACGGCCCCGGGACGCAGGAGTCCGGACCCGAGTTCCACAGCACGGCAGCGGTGCCCCAGCAGCGGCCGGAGCAGTACGACACGACAGTTGAGGTCGACGGCGGGAGGCATCGTGCGGGGTGACGAGACGCAGCTGAACTCGACCGGGGAGGGCCTCGGGACGAGAAGCGGACCGCGCCACGCGGCCCCCAGGAAGTCGTTGCTGACGAAGCTGCACATTCCCGCGGGCAAGGCGTTCGCGCTCGCCGCGATGCCGACGGCCGTCTTCGTGGGAATGGGGCTCACCCCCAAGCTCGCGCTGGCCGACGACAATTCGGACATCCCCTTCGCGCCCGGCCCCTGTGTGACCCGCTCCGACGAGCCGAGCGAGGAGCCCTCGCCGTCCGCGTCGACGTCGCCGTCCCCGTCGCCGTCCGCCACCGACTCCGGTGACAAGGGCGACACGGCGACCCCGAAGTCCTCGACGACCCCGAACCCTTCGACGACCCCGTCCGCGAGCGACACGGCGAAGGCGAGGACGAAGGCCGCCGCGGCCGACGCCCCCGCCGCCACGCCGAGTGCCTCGCCCACACCCACGAAGTCGAGGAACCCGCTCGACCCGCTGGGCGTCGGCGACGCGCTCAAGGACCTCTTCGACGGACCGGACAAGGAGACGGCGAGCCCGTCCCCGAGCGCGAGCACCGCGTCCCCGAAGCCGTCGCGGACCGACACCGCCGAGAAGCCGTCCGAGAAGCCCGCGGAGAAGGCCGTCGAGAAGGCCACGGACGCCGCGAAGGAGACGGCCGACAAGACCGCCGCCGCCATCCGCGAAGCCGCGGGCAGGGCCGGCAAGTCGGTCAAGGAGCTCGACGAGAGCGCCAAGGGGCTGGACGCCAAGAAGGACGAGGACATCCCGGACGGCGCCAAGGAGCGCTTCCCGTGTCCGACCGCCGACCCCGAGGCGCTGGCTGCGGCCGATCTGGACACGGGCATCCCGCTCCTCCCGACCGACCCGTGGATCCTGGAGAGCTCGAAGCTCACCCTCAAAGGGCTCGACTACAAGGGCATCGTCGAGGTGAAGACGTACGACGGCACCGTCAAGAAGGTGCTGAAGTTCACCGCGAGCTCCATCGACATCGACAACCTCCACCAGACGACGGTCGGTCCGGCCGGTACCACGGCCCATGTCGAGGCGCGGAAGGGCTCCGAGTCCACCATCCGCAACGGCACGGTGACCATGTACACGGAGGAGCTGAAGGGCAACCTCTTCGGCCTCATCCCGGTCACGTTCAGCCCGGAGACACCGCCGCCGCTGAACGTACCCTTCGCCATCTTCACCAAGGTCAAGGTGACCCAGGCCGGCCAGTTCGGCGGCTCGCTCAAGGTCCCCGGGCTGCACAACTACTTCACCGGCGGCAACGACTAGGGCCTGTCCGGGAGCCGCACAGGACTGTGGGCCGCACTCCTCGGGGAGTGCGGCCCACAGTCGTGCTCACGGGTGGACGCGTCAGTCGCGCGCGCCGCCGCCGACGTGGTGCACCCGCACCATGTTGGTCGTGCCCGGGATGCCGGGGGGCGAGCCGGCCGTGATGACCATGGTGTCGCCCTCGTTGTAGCGGCCCAGCTTCAGCAGCTCGCCGTCGACCAGGTCGACCATCGCGTCCGTGTTGTCCACGTGCGGCACGACGTGGGCCTCGACGCCCCAGCTCAGCGCGAGCTGGTTGCGGGTCGACTCGTCCGTGGTGAAGGCCAGGATGGGCTGCGCCGCGCGGTAGCGGGAGAGCCGGCGGGCCGTGTCACCGGACTTGGTGAAGGCGACCAGCGCCCTGCCGTTCAGGAAGTCCGCGATCTCGCAGGCCGCACGGGCCACCGAACCGCCCTGGGTACGGGGCTTCTTGCCCGGCACCAGCGGCTGGAGTCCCTTGGAGAGCAGCTCCTCCTCGGCGGCGACGACGATCTTCGACATCGTCTTGACCGTCTCGATCGGGTACGCGCCCACGCTGGACTCGGCCGAGAGCATGACCGCGTCCGCGCCGTCCAGGATCGCGTTGGCGACATCGGACGCCTCGGCGCGCGTCGGCCGCGAGTTGGTGATCATCGACTCCATCATCTGGGTCGCGACGATCACCGGCTTGGCGTTCCGCCGGCAGAGCTCCACCAGGCGCTTCTGCACCATCGGGACCTTCTCCAGGGGATACTCGACGGCCAGGTCGCCACGGGCGACCATCACACCGTCGAACGCCATGACGACGCCCTCCATGTGCTCGACGGCCTGCGGCTTCTCGACCTTGGCGATGACGGGGACCCGGCGGCCCTCCTCGTCCATCACCTTGTGGACGTCCTTGACGTCATCGGCGTCCCGCACGAAGGAGAGCGCCACCAGGTCGCAGCCCATCCGCAGGGCGAACCGCAGGTCGTCGACATCCTTCTCGGACAGGGCCGGGACGTTGACCGCCGCGCCGGGGAGGTTGATGCCCTTGTGGTCGGAGATGACACCGCCCTCGATGACGATGGTCTTCACCCGGGGGCCCTCGACCGCGACGACCTTCAGCTCGACGTTGCCGTCGTTGATCAGGATCGGGTCGCCCTTGGCGACGTCGCCGGGCAGACCCTTGTAGGTCGTGCCGCAGATCGACTTGTCGCCCGGGACGTCCTCCGCGGTGATGGTGAACTCGTCCCCGCGGACCAGTTCGACGGGGCCCTCGGCGAACTTCGCCAGGCGGATCTTCGGGCCCTGGAGGTCGGCGAGCACGCCGATCGCACGGCCGGTCTCGGCGGCGGCCTTGCGGACCCGGTCGTAACGACCCTGGTGCTCCTCGTGGCTGCCGTGACTGAAGTTGAACCGGGCCACGCTCATGCCGGCCTCGATCAGAGCGACGAGCTGCTCATGGGAGTCGACGGCGGGACCGAGTGTGCAGACGATTTTGGAACGGCGCATGAGGCGGATCCTATCGGTTTGTTTCGCTACGGAATATTCCGTCTGGTGGAAGGTACAAAGGGGCGCGGGGGCGCTCAGTTGTGGGCTTGTCCGACGAGTCCGCGGGCCTGTCCGACGAGCGCGAAGGTCTGGACGGCGATCTCCAGTTCCTCGTCCGTCGGCACCACGGCGACCGCGACCCGCGCGTAGTCCGGCGAGATCAGCCGGGGCTCGTCGGACCGCACGCCGTTCAGGTCCGCGTCCACCGCCAGGCCGAGCTCTTCGAGACCGGCGACGGCAGCCTCCCGCACCGGTGCCGAGTTCTCCCCGACCCCCGCCGTGAACACCACGGCATCCACCCGGCCGAGGACCGCCGAATAGGCGCCGATGTACTTCTTCAGCCGGTGCACATAGATGTCGAACGCCAGCGCCGCGCGTTCGTCGCCCTCGTCGATCCGGCGCCGGATCTCCCGCATGTCGTTGTCGCCGCAGAGGCCGACCAGGCCGCTCTTCTTGTTGAGCAGCGCGTCGACCTCGTCCGCCGACATCCCCGCGACGCGCATGAGGTGGAAGGTGACGGCCGGATCGATGTCCCCGGAGCGGGTGCCCATCACCAGCCCCTCCAAGGGGGTCAGCCCCATCGAGGTCTCCACGCACCGGCCACCGGCCACCGCCGAGGCCGAGGCGCCGTTGCCCAGGTGCAGCACGATGACGTTGACCTCCTCGGGGGTGCGTCCCAGCAGCTCGGCGGCCTTGCGGGAGACGTACGCGTGCGAGGTGCCGTGGAATCCGTAGCGCCGGATGCGGTGCGCGTCGGCGGTCTCCGTGTCGATCGCGTACCGCGCCGCGTACTCCGGCATCGTCGTGTGGAAGGCCGTGTCGAAGACCGCCACCTGCGGGAGGTCCGGTCGCAGGGACCGAGCGGTACGGATGCCCGTGATGTTCGCCGGATTGTGCAGCGGGGCCACCGGGACCAGGCGCTCGATCTCCTTCAGCACCTCGTCGTCGATCACCACGGGCTGGGTGAACCGCAGCCCGCCGTGCACCACCCGGTGGCCGATCGCCGCGAGCTGCGGGGAGTCCAGTCCGAGCCCGTCGGCCGCCAGCTCCTGTGCCGCCGCCTTCAGCGCCGCCTCGTGGTCCGCGATCGGGCCGGTGCGCTCGCGCCGCTCGGCGCCTTTGCCGACCAGCGGGGTGTGCACCAGACGGGAGGTCTCCTCCCCGATCCGCTCGACCAGCCCCACCGCGAGCCGGGTGCGGTCGCTCATGTCCAGCAGCTGGTACTTCACCGACGAGGAGCCGGAGTTGAGGACCAGCACGCGATACGCGCCCGTCGCGGCGGAGCCCTCGGTGGTCGGGACGGTCATCCGTTCACTCCTTGCCCTGCGCCTGGATCGCCGTGATGGCCACGGTATTGACGATGTCCTGGACGAGCGCGCCGCGGGACAGGTCGTTGACGGGCTTCCGCAGCCCCTGGAGCACCGGTCCGACGGCGACCGCGCCCGCCGAGCGCTGCACGGCCTTGTAGGTGTTGTTGCCGGTGTTCAGGTCCGGGAAGATCAGCACCGTCGCCTGGCCCGCCACCTCGGAGCCCGGCAGCTTCGTCGCGGCGACGCTCGGCTCCACCGCGGCGTCGTACTGGATGGGACCCTCGATCCTGAGGTCCGGCCTGCTCGCGCGGACCCGGTCCGTCGCCTCGCGCACCTTGTCCACATCGGCGCCCGAGCCGGAGGTGCCCGTCGAGTACGACAGCATCGCGATCCGCGGCTCCACACCGAAGCGGGCGGCGGTGGCGGCCGACTGCACCGCGATGTCGGCGAGCTGCTCCGTGTCCGGGTCCGGATTGACCGCGCAGTCGCCGTACACCAGCACCTTGTCGGCGAGGCACATGAAGAAGACGGAGGAGACGATCGAGGCGTCCGGTTTGGTTTTGATGATCTCGAACGCCGGGCGGATCGTCGCCGCGGTGGAGTGCACGGCCCCGGAGACCATGCCGTCCGCGAGCCCCTCCTGGACCATCAGGGTGCCGAAGTAGTTGACGTCCGCGACGACGTCGTACGCCAGCTCCACCGTGACCCCGCGGTGGGCCCGCAGCTGCGCGTACCGCTCGGCGAAGGTCTGGCGCAGCTCGGAGGTCTGCGGGTCGATGAGCTGGGTGCCGACGAGATCGATGCCGAGGTCGGCGGCCTTCTTGCGGATGACGTCGGGGTCGCCGAGCAGGGTGAGGTCGCAGACGTCGCGGCGCAGCAGTACGTCCGCGGCGCGCAGCACCCGCTCCTCGGTGCCCTCGGGCAGGACGACCCGGCGCCGGTCGGCGCGGGCCTGCTCCAGCAGCTCGTGCTCGAACATCATCGGGGTGACGCGGCCGCTGCGGGCGACCGAGATCCGCTCCAGCAGGGCGCCGGTGTCCACGTGGCGCTCGAAGAGGCCCAGCGCGGTCTCCGCCTTGCGGGGCGTCGCGGCGTTCAACTTGCCTTCGAGGGCGAAAAGCCGGGCCGCGGTGGGGAAGGATCCGCCGGCCACCGACACGACCGGGGTGCCCGGTGCGAGTCGCGCGGCCAGCCTGAGTATCTCCTCGCCGGGGCGCTCGTCCAGGGTCAGCAGCACCCCCGCGATGGGCGGGGTCCCGGCGCTGTGCGCGGCCAGCGAGCCGACCACCAGGTCAGCCCGGTCCCCGGGCGTGACCACCAGGCAGCCCGGCGTCAGCGCGTTCAGCATGTTCGGCAGCATCGCGCCGCCGAAGACGAAGTCCAGGGCGTCCCTCGCCAGCCCGGAGTCGTCGCCGAGCAGCACCGTGCCGCCGAGCGCCGCGGTGATCTGGGCGACGGTCGGCGCGGAGAGCGCCGCGTCGTCGGGCAGGACGGAACAGGGAACGGGCAGCGTGGCCGCCAGCCGCTCCGCGATGACATCGCGGTCCTCGGCCGCCACCCGGTTCACGATCACCGCGACGACGTCGCAGCCCAGTCCGGCGTACGCGCGGTAGGCATTGCGGGTCTCGGCCCGTACCGACTCCGCGGTCTGGCCCTTCCCGCCGACCACCGTGATCACCGAGGCGCCGAACTCATTGGCCAGGCGTGCGTTGAGCGCCAGCTCGTCGGGCAGCTGGGTGGCGGCGAAGTCGGTGCCGAGCACCAGCACCACCTCGTACTTCTGGGCCACCTGGTGGAACCGGTCGACGAGCAGGGAGACCAGCTCGTCCGTGCCCCGCTCCGCCTGGAGCGCGGACGCCTCGTGGTAGTCCAGCCCGTAGGCCGAATCGGGGTCCTGGGGGAGCCGGTAGCGGGACCGCAGCAGTTCGAACAGGCGATCGGGCCCGTCATGGACGAGCGGGCGGAACACCCCGACCCGGTCCACCTGACGCGTCAGGAGTTCCATGACTCCCAGATCGACGACCTGCCGGCCGTCTCCCCGGTCGATCCCGGTCACGTACACGCTGCGCGTCACGCGTGTTCTCCCGTCCAATCTCGGTTTGGGATGGTATCGCCATGTCGACGATACCTGTGGGGGCCGAGACGTCGCCCGCCGGGCGAAGCCCCCGCACCGGGGCGGCCGGCAGCGCGAGGTCCAGACCTGACGTGGGACAATCGACGTGGCTCACGGTACGGGGGATTTTGTGGACGTCCCCCGCAATGCACGGCACTAGCGAGCAGGAGACACAGCACGATGCGCATCGGAATTCTCACCGCAGGCGGCGACTGCCCAGGCCTGAACGCAGTGATCCGGTCGGTCGTGCACCGCGCCGTGGTGGGGCACGGAGACGAAGTCATCGGCTTCGAGGACGGGTTCAAGGGGCTCCTCGACGGCCACTTCCGCCCCCTCGACCTCAACGCGGTCAGCGGCATCCTCGCCCGCGGCGGCACCGTCCTCGGATCGGCCCGGCTGGAGCGCGACCGGCTGCGCGAGGCCGCGGAGAACTGCGCCGAGCTGAGCCGTCGTTACGGCATGGACGCCCTCATCCCGATCGGCGGCGAGGGCACCCTCACCGCCGCCCGGATGCTGTCGGACGCCGGAATGCCCGTCGTCGGCGTCCCCAAGACCATCGACAACGACATCTCCGCCACCGACCGGACCTTCGGCTTCGACACCGCGGTGGGTGTCGCCACCGATGCCATAGACCGCCTCAAGACCACCGCCGAATCGCACCAGCGGGTCATGGTCGTCGAGGTGATGGGCCGGCACGCGGGCTGGATCGCGCTGGAGTCCGGGATGGCGGGCGGCGCGCACGGCATCTGCCTCCCCGAGCGCCGCTTCCAGGTCAAGGACCTGGTGAAGATGGTCGAGGAACGCTTCGCGCGCGGCAAGAAGTTCGCGGTCATCTGCGTGGCCGAGGGCGCGCACCCGGCCGAGGGCTCCATGCCGTACGCCAAGGGCGAGATCGACCAGTTCGGCCACGAGCGCTTCCAGGGCATCGGCAACCGGCTGGCCATCGAGCTGGAGACCCGGCTCGGCAAGGAGGCCCGGCCGGTCATTCTCGGCCATGTGCAGCGGGGCGGCACGCCGACCGCGTACGACCGGGTGCTCGCCACCCGCTTCGGCTGGCACGCGGTCGAGGCGGCGCACCGCGGCGACTTCGGCCGGATGACGGCGCTGCGCGGCACGGACATCGAGATGGTTCCGCTCGCCGACGCGATCACACAGCTCAAGACGGTGCCCAAGGACCGGATGGACGAGGCCGAGTCGGTCTTCTGACCCCGGCCGCGCGGCAGCGCACAGCGGAAACGGCCCGGCGGCCCTGACTGTCCCCCCGTGGACGGTCAGGGCCGCTTGCCGTTCCCCCGGCGCCCGGGGCCGTTCCGGACGGTCGGATCCGGGCGGCCGCGGTGCCGGAAACCACTCTTGAGCCGGCGGACCGGATCAACAAGGCTTGTCCCTTGTCCCGGACATGTCCCAACCCTGTCCGGGAGTGGAATCCAGGGGAGAGGCACAGCGCATGGTGGTCGAGGGCGGGGCTCCGGATCCTCGTGAGGCGCGCAGCGCGCCCGAGTTCACAGCCCTGTTACGGGTGCTCAAGGACGCCTCGGGGCTGACGTTGCGGGAACTGGCCCGGCGGGCCGAAACGGTCGGGGACGTACTGCCGCGCTCCACGATCGCCAACATGCTGGGGCGTACGTCGGTCCCGCGCGAGGAACTCCTCGCCGCCTTCGTACGGGCCTGCGGCTGCGGGCCCGCGGAGGCGGCGAACTGGCTCGCCGTACGCAAGGAACTCACCGCACGCGGGCAGCGGGCCGGGGGAGGGGGCGCGGGAGAGGGCGAGGCCGGAGCCCAGGATTCCGGGACGGCACGGGACGCACCGGCCGGGCGCTCCCCGGAGCAGCCGCCCGAGCGGTCGGCCGAGCCGACCCCGGAGCAGCCGCCCGAGCAGCCGGCCGGGCCGCCCACCGTTCCGGTTCCCGCGCCGTCCCCCGCCCGTCGTCACCGGTCCAGGACCGTCCTGGCGGCTGTCGTCTCGCTGGTCGTGCTCGCCGCCGCAGCGGTGGCCGTCGTCCTTCTCGTACAGGACGACGACCGGCCGGGAACCGCGCCCGTGACCGGTCCGGTGGCGGGGCGGACGGTGCAGATCCGGTCCGTCCACTCCGGCTTCTGCCTCTCCGAGCACCGGAGCACCGACAGCGGACGGCTGTACCAGCTGCCGTGCGACGGGCATACGATCCCGAGCTTCTCGCTCAGACCGCTGGGCGACGGCGTCTGGCGGCTCGTGACCGACCACCCGGACTACGGCAAGGGCTGCACGGGCGTCTGGAACGGGACACGGGAGGCCGGCGCCTCGATGCAGGACCAGACGTGCGGCAGCCGCGGCGCCGCGGAGGCCTTCTGGATCGAGCCCGTGGGCCGTCCCGTCGAGGGCTACCGGATCCGCCCCGCCCACACCCACCTGTGCGTCGGTGCCGAGGCGGGCAGCAGCAGGCGCGATGCCGAACTGGTGCAGATGGGCTGCGACGGGGTGGACCGGGGGAGTCTGTTCTCCTTCGACCCGGTGGCCGCGGACGCTTCCGACGGCTGAGAGCCTGTCGACGTCGGCGCCGACCGGGCCGGGCGGCTCACCCGTCCGGCCCCGGCACCCCCGCCGCCCGCCAGAACCGTTCCAGGATCTCCGCCAGGAACACCCGTCCCGCGTCGCCCGTCGCCCCGGCCCGCTCCGTACCCGTGCTGCTCCAGCTCAGCGTCGACACCATCAGCGACTGGTAGTCGGCGTGCAGCTGTTCCAGTACGTCCTGGAGGAAGCCGCGCTCCAGCGGCACCAGCTTCGCCACCGCCCGCAGCTGGGCCTGCCAGCGCGTCGTCACCGCGCCGCGCAGCAGCTCCGCCAGCTCCTCGTCCCGGCCGGACACCGTCACGAACCCGGCGGGCGTCAGCCCCAGCACCTCGGCGAGCGCCGCGGACTGGCGTTCGTTGCCGCGCCAGCGCCCCGAGTCCTCCATCCGCAGATACGCGGAGGCGGTCAGCCCCAGCAGCCGCGCCAGCTCCTCCACGGCCAGCTCCCTGGCCACCCGGTGCTCCCGCAGGGTGCGCGCGGCGGTGAGCAGTTCGCCCGGCGAGCACCACAACACCCCGGCCAGCGCCGTGAGTTCGTACTCGCCCGGGACGGCGAGCCCGCGCTCCCAGGCGACCACCGTCTCGGTGCTGATCCGGAGCCCGTACTGGGCCCCGAGACCGTACGCGACGTGGCCGGGAAGCATCCCCAGGGCCTCGCGCAGTCGGCGCGCGGCGGGGGCGTTGAACGGCGGGGAGGGGTGCACGGCCCCACCGTAGGAGTCAAGGCATGGAATGACTACGGTGTGTTCCACCGATATCCACGGCTCGTAGGAACGTCCGAGGGCCCGTCCGGCGGACCATGGCCGGGCACGGCTCAGAGGTTCTGGCTCACCCACCGGTAGTGCAGCTCCGGGCGCCCGATCTGACCGTACTGCGGACTGCGCACCGCACGTCCCACCGTCACCAGATGCTCCAGATAGCGGCGTGCGGTGATCCGCGAGATGCCCAGCTCCTCCCCGGCCGCCGCCGCCGTCACCCCGTCCGGGGCGGCCCGCAGGGCGCGGGTCACGGCCTCCAGTGTCGGGCCGCTCAGCCCCTTCGGCAGCCGGGCCGGCTGCGGCGCGCGCAGGGCTCCGAGCGCCCGGTCCACCTCGTCCTGGCCGCTCGCCTCGCCGGCCGCCGCGCGGAACTCCGCGTAGCGCACGAGCCGGTCGCGCAGGGTGGCGAAGGTGAACGGCTTCAGCACGTACTGGACGACACCGAGCGACACCCCCTCCCGGACCACCGCCAGATCGCGCGCCGACGTCACCGCGATGACATCCGCCGAGTGCCCGGCCGCGCGCAGCGAGCGCAGCAGTTGCAGTCCGTGCCCGTCGGGCAGATACAGATCGAGGAGCAGCAGATCGACCGGGGTACGGTCCAGCGCCCGCACCGCCTCCGCACGCGAATGCGCGACGGCCGCCACCGTGAATCCGGGGACGCGGCCCACGTAGAGCCGATGGGCGTCCGCGGCTACGGGATCGTCCTCGACGACCAGCACCTGGATCATGCCGTGGCCTCCTTCGTGGTGTGCGCCGGACGGCCGGCGACGGCCAGCGGCAGCCGTACCGTGAATCGCGCCCCGCCGTCCGGGCCGCCGTCCAGCGCGACCGTCCCGCCGTTGCGGTGCACCGCCTGCTGGACGAGCGCCAGCCCGATCCCGCGGCCGGCGCCGTGCGTCGACCAGCCGCGCTCGAAGACCTCGGCGGCGTCCCGGGGATCGATCCCGGCCCCCGTGTCGGCGACCCGCAGCAGCAGTT
The DNA here is from genome assembly GCF_042731715.1 of Streptomyces sp. NPDC059832. Classification (NCBI taxonomy): domain Bacteria; kingdom Bacillati; phylum Actinomycetota; class Actinomycetes; order Kitasatosporales; family Streptomycetaceae; genus Streptomyces; species Streptomyces sp. NPDC059832. The sequence continues at coordinate 247,875 of NZ_JBHWIY010000011.1, forward strand.
CGCCCTCCCCGGCCAGCGCGGTGACGGTGACCCGGGCACGGGCGGCCCGGCCGCTCCCCGTGCCCCGCTGGGCGGGCACGGACCCGGGACCCGGCACGCCGGTCACCGCCTCCGACGCCGCGTCCACCGCGTTGTCGATCAGATTGCCGAGGATCGTCACCAGATCCCGCTGCGGCAGCGTCGCCGACAGGGCGCCGTCGTCGATCAGGCTGTCGTCCGCGAGCACCAGCTCCACCCCCCGTTCGTTCGCCTGTGCCGCCTTGCCGAGCAGCAGTGCGGCCAGCACCGGTTCGGCGACCGCGCCCACCACCCGGTCGGTGAGCGCCTGGGCCAGCTCCAGCTCGGCGGTGGCGAAGCCCACCGCCTCCTCGGCCCGGCCCAGTTCGATCAGCGAGACGACGGTGTGCAGCCGGTTCGCCGCCTCGTGCGCCTGCGAGCGCAGGGCCTGGGTGAACCCCCGCTCCGAGTCCAACTCGCCGGACAGCGCCTGGAGTTCCGTGTGATCGCGCAGTGTCACGACCGTGCCGCGCTGCTCCCCGCCCACCACCGGACGGGTGTTGACCACGATCACCCGGTCCGCCGTCAGATGCAGTTCGTCGACCCGCTCCTCGGAGGCGAGCAGCGCACCGGTCAGCGGCGCCGGCAGATCCAGCTCGACGACCCGGCGCCCGACCGCACCCGGCTCCAGACCGAGCAGCTCCCGGCCCGCGTCGTTGATCAGCGCGATCCGTCGCCGCCCGTCGAGCATCAGCAGCCCCTCGCGCACCGCGTGCAGGGTGGCCTGGTGGTAGTCGTGCATCCGGCTCAGCTCGGCGGCGTTCATGCCGTGCGTGTGCCGCCGCAGCCGGGCGTTGATCACATACGTGCCGATGCCGCCGAGCGCGAGCGCCCCGCCCGCCGCCAGCCCCAGCGCCCCGAGCTGCGCCCGCACCTGCGAGGAGACCCGTTCGACCGTGATGCCCGCGCTGACCAGACCGGTGATCCTGCCGCCGTCCCGGATCGGGGTGACGACCCGGATCGAGGGGCCGAGCGTGCCGGTGTACGTCTCCGTGAACGTCTCGCCGCGCAGCGCCCGCGCGGTGTGCCCGAGGAACTCCTCGCCGATCCGGTGGGAGTCCGGGTGCGTCCAGCGGACCCGGTCCGGGGACATGATCGTGACGAAGGCGATCCCGGTGTCCCTGCGGACCTTCTCGGCGTACGGCTGCAGCGCGGCGGACGGGTCCGGGGTACGGATCGCCTCCCGTACCGACGGCGACTCGGCGATTGCCAGCGCGGCCGATCTGACCTGCTTGGCCGCGGTCTCCTTCGCCTGCTCGCTGCCGGAGGCGTAGGCGAAGAACGCGCACCCCGCCACCACCGCCGCCACCAGCACCACCTGCATGGCGAAGAGCTGACCGGCCAGGCTGCGCGGGCGGGTACGGGGGCGGGGGAGACGCATGGCCACAGTCTGCCTGGCCGAAAACCAATGAACGAAATGCACGCAACGGTGACCGGCGTCACAGGGAGCGAGATATTCGCCAAGGGTTTTCCCGGCTCCCAACCGCCGGACAGCCCTTGCGCCCCCAGGGACGGGGGAGTGACCCGGACGAACCGAGGAGAACCCCCGTGGGAGTGGCAGCCGCCAAGCGGGACCGCACGCACTATCTGTATCTCGCCGTGATCGCGGCGGTGGGGCTCGGCATCCTCGTGGGCTTCGCGGCCCCGGGCGTCGCCGTGGAGCTCAAGCCGATCGGCACCGGCTTCGTGAACCTGATCAAGATGATGATCTCGCCCATCATCTTCTGCACGATCGTGCTGGGCGTCGGCTCGGTGCGCAAGGCCGCCAAGGTCGGCGCGGTCGGCGGCCTCGCCCTCGGCTACTTCCTGGTCATGTCGACCGTCGCGCTGGCCATCGGTCTGCTCGTCGGCAACCTCCTGGAGCCCGGCCAGGGCCTCCACCTCACCGAGGCCGTACGCGCCGCGGGCGAGAAGCAGGCGGCCGGCGCGAGCGAGTCCACCGCCGACTTCCTGCTCGGCATCATCCCGACCACGATCGTCTCCGCCTTCACCGAGGGTCAGGTGCTGCAGACCCTGCTCATCGCCCTGCTCGCGGGCTTCGCGCTCCAGGCCATGGGCTCGGCGGGCGAGCCGGTGCTGCGTGGCATCGGCCACATCCAGCGCCTCGTCTTCCGGATCCTCGCCATGATCATGTGGGCGGCCCCGGTCGGCGCGTTCGGCGCGATGGCCGCGGTGGTCGGCGAAACCGGCGTCGACGCGCTGAAATCCCTCGCGATCATCATGATCGGCTTCTATCTCACCTGCGCGATCTTCGTCTTCGTGGTGCTCGGCACGATCCTGCGGCTGGTCGCCGGGGTCAATCTGATCGCGCTGCTGAAGTACCTGGGCCGAGAGTTCCTGCTGATCCTCTCCACCTCCTCCTCCGAGTCCGCCCTGCCGCGGCTCATCGCGAAGATGGAGCACCTCGGGGTCAGCCGGCCGGTCGTCGGCATCACGGTGCCCACTGGCTACTCCTTCAACCTCGACGGCACCGCGATCTACCTCACGATGTCCTCGCTCTTCATCGCCAACGCGATGGGCGACCCGCTGAGCGCCGGTGAGCAGGTCTCGCTGCTGCTCTTCATGATCGTCGCCTCGAAGGGCGCCGCCGGAGTCACCGGCGCGGGCCTGGCCACCCTCGCGGGCGGCCTCCAGTCGCACCGCCCGGGACTGGTCGACGGCGTCGGTCTGATCGTCGGCATCGACCGCTTCATGAGCGAGGCCCGCGCCATGACGAACTTCGCGGGCAACGCGGTGGCCACCGTCCTGGTCGGCACCTGGACCAAGGAGATCGACAAGGAGCGCGTGGACCAGGTCCTCTCCGGTGCGCTCCCGTGGACCGAGCAGATGCTCAACCAGGACGCCGACACGGGCACCGTCCCGGAGCCCCGGGGCGGCGAGGAGCAGCCCGCCGTGGCGAAGGCATAGCCACCCGGAACACGTACAGGGCCGCCGCGGGACTCCCGCGGCGGCCCTTCGCGTTTGCCTTGACGTCGGCGTCAAGGTCTACCGTCGAGGACATGCGAATCGGGGAGCTGGCCGAACGGGCCGGGACGACCACGCGGACTCTGCGCTACTACGAGTCACGCGGACTGCTGTCCGCGCGGCGGGCCGACAACGGCTACCGCGCGTACGACGAGGACGATCTGCGGCTGGTCCAGCAGATCCGGACCCTGCAGGACTTCGGGTTCGAGCTGGAGGAGACCCGGCCGTTCGTCGACTGCCTGCGCGCCGGCCACCCGGCCGGTGACGCCTGCCCCGCCTCGCTCGCCGTCTACCGGCGCAAACTCGGCGAGCTCGACTCGCTCATCGAGCAGCTCCAAGCGGTCCGCGCCCAGGTGGGCGCAGAGCTCACCAGGGCCGAGCTGGAGGCCGGGGCAGCGCTCCCCGGCGGTCCGGAACCACGTTGTGAACTGGGAGGATGACAGATGATTCATGCAGAGGGCGTGGCCGAGGTCACCGACACCACCTTCGATACGGAGGTGCTCGCGGCGGACCTGCCCGTGCTGGTCGAGTTCACCGCCGACTGGTGCGGCCCGTGCCGCCAGATCGCCCCCGTGCTCAGCGCCGTCGCCACCGAGCTGGCCGGGCGCATGGAGGTCGTCCAGCTGGACATCGACACCAATCCGGGCATCGCGAGCCGGTACGCGGTGCTGTCGGCACCGACCCTGATGGTCTTCCGCTCCGGCGAACCCGTGAAGTCGATGGTGGGCGCCCGCCCCAAGCGCCGGCTGCTCCAGGAACTGGAGGACGTCTTCGAGACGGTGTGAGGCGGGGACGGGGCGTACGTCCGTCCGAACCGGGACAAGCAGCGCACAACCGTAGAGGCCGCCTTCGGGGGCCGCTACGGTCCGCGGAGCCCGATCGCGGCGTCACGTCACGGCCGGGCAGTGCCCGTGCACATGCTTCCGGGCCGTAGGGGGCACGCCCTCTCGGTTCATGCTGACGACGGTGGAGAAACGGCCGAGTTCGCAACCCGGTCGAAGAATTCCACGGCCATGTCCTGGCGTTCGGAGCAGTCGTCCAAGCCCAGCCCTTAGGCCCTGTCGTCGAGCGGTCGCAGGAAGCGGCGCTCGTACCGCTTGATGCAGCGGGTGGTACGAGCCAGTTCGAAGGCGTCCTGGCACTCCGGGTCGGACATGCTGTCCGTGCGGTACTGCTCGTACGCGGCGAGACTGGGAAAGGAGAAGAGGGCATAGGCGATGTCGCTGTCGCCCTCACTCGGCAGGAAGTAGCCGTGGTGCGTCCCGCCGAAACGGTTGACGAGCCCGACCCATCGGCGGCCGTATTCCTCGAAGTCCTCAAGCTTGTCGGCGTCGATCTCGTATTTCAGATGAATGGTGATCACGCCCACATGATGCTGCATGCCGGTGCGGGCTCGAAGGCGGCCCATGTGCCCCGAGTCCCGAGCCTCGCTCGGCCTGGCCCGGATACTTTCCTTTTGGTGGGTATCCGAGAAATAAGTGGGTTCATGGCGGTGCATCCGCCGCGATGACCACGGCGCGCACGGCGCCGATTCATGGGCGAGCACGGTCGAGGCGCTCGGCCGCTGAGCTGGGCATGGCGCGGGCCCGCGGCCAGGAGGTGGTCGCGGGCCCGCGGGCGGGATCAGACCGGCTTCAGCCAGACCGTCGCCAGCGGCGGCAGCGTCAGCAGCAGGCTGCCGGGCCTGCCGTGCGCGGCCACCGGCTGCGGCTTCAGAGGACCGGGATGGCCCACGTCGCTGCCGCCGTACCGGGCGGCGTCGGTGTTGAGGACCTCCGCCCACGCCACCCGGGCCCCGAGCACGTCCGGGACCCCCACCCGGTAGTCGTGCCGCACCACCGGGGAGAAGTTGCTGACGGCCAGGAGCGGTGAGCCGTGCGCGTCGTAGCGCAGGAAGGCGAACACATTGTCCTCGGCCGCGCCGCCGTCCACCCAGTCGAAGCCCTCCGGAACGGTGTCGCGCTGCCAGAGCGCGGGGGTCGCGCCGTACACCGCGTTCAGGTCGCTCACCAGGGTGCGTACGCCCCGGTGGTCGCTCTCCGCCGCGTACGAGGGGTCGAGCAGCCACCAGTCCGGGCCGTGCCCCTCCGACCACTCCGCCCCCTGGGCGAACTCCTGGCCCATGAAAAGGAGTTGCTTGCCCGGGTGGGCCCACATGAAGCCGAGGTAGGCCCGGTGGTTGGCGCGCTGCTGCCACCAGTCGCCGGGCATCTTGGAGACCAGCGACCGCTTGCCGTGCACCACCTCGTCGTGCGAGATCGGCAGCACGTAGTTCTCGCTGTACGCGTACACCATCGAGAAGGTCATCTCGTTGTGGTGGTACTTGCGGTGCACCGGCTCCTTCGACACGTACTCCAGGGAGTCGTGCATCCAGCCCATGTTCCACTTCAGCCCGAAGCCGAGGCCCCCGAAGCCGCCGGGGCCGACATGGTGGGTGGCGCGGGTGACACCGTCCCAGGCGGTGGACTCCTCCGCGATGGTCACCACACCCGGATTGCGGCGGTAGACGGTGGCGTTCATCTCCTGGAGGAAGGCGACGGCGTCCAGATTCTCCCGCCCGCCGTGCTCGTTCGGGGACCACTCGCCCTCCTCGCGCGAGTAGTCGAGATAGAGCATCGAGGCGACGGCGTCGACCCGCAGCCCGTCGATGTGGAACTCCTCGCACCAGTAAGTGGCGTTGGACACCAGGAAGTTGCGCACCTCGGTGCGTCCGAAGTCGAACTCCAGCGTGCCCCAGTCGGGGTGCGCCGCCCGCGACGGATCGGAGTGCTCGTACAGCGGCCGGCCGTCGAACTCGGCCAGTGCCCAGTCGTCGCGCGGGAAGTGCGCGGGCACCCAGTCGACGATCACGCCGATCCCGGCCCGGTGCAGGGAATCGATGAGGAATCGGAAGTCGTCGGGGGTGCCCATGCGCGACGTCGGGGCGTAGAAACCGGTGACCTGATAGCCCCAGGAGCCGCCGAAGGGGTGCTCGGAGACCGGCATCAGTTCCACATGCGTGAACCCCAGATCCCTTACGTACGCCGGGAGTTGGGAGGCCAGCTGGCGATAGGTGAGCCCCGGGCGCCAGGACGGAAGATGCACCTCGTACACGGACATCGGCGCCTCGTGCACCGGGACGTCCCCGCGGTGCGCCATCCACTCCTGGTCCCGCCATTCGTGGTGCGAGGCCGTCACGATCGAGGCGTTGGCGGGCGGCACCTCGGCGTACCGGGCCATCGGGTCGGCGCGCAGCGTGTGCGAACCGTCCGGGCGGCAGACGTCGAACTTGTAGAGCGCGCCCTCCCCGATCGCGGGCAGGAACAGCTCCCACACCCCGGTGGAGCCGAGCGAACGCATCGGGAAGCCGGTGCCGTCCCAGTAGTTGAAGTCCCCGGTGACCCGCACACCGCGGGCGTCGGGCGCCCAGACGGTGAACCGGGTGCCCGCCACCCCCTGGTGCTCCATGGGCTGCGCGCCGAGGGCGGTCCACAGCTCCTCGTGCCGCCCCTCGCCGATCAGATGCAGATCGAGATCGCCGAGCGCGGGCAGGAAGCGGTACGGATCCTCCACCTCGATCTCGTTGTCGTCGTAGGCGACCAGCAGCCGGTACTCGGGCAGTGCGGGCATCGGCAGCAGCCCGGAGAAGAAGCCGTCGCCGTCGTCGTGCAGCCGCGCCCGCAGCCCCTTGGCGAGCACGGTCACCGATCGGGCGTACGGGCGCAGCACCCGGAAGGTCACGCCACCGCGGACCGGGTGGGCGCCGAGCAGGTCGTGCGGGGCGTGGTGCTCACCGGCGAGCAGCCGTCCCCGGTCGCCGTCGTCGAGGGGGCGCGCCTGTCGTACGCCCTGGCTGCCGGCGCCCCGGCGGGGGCGCGGCGTCGCCTCGGCCGGGCCCGCGGGGGCCGGTGCCCCGTCGGGGGCCGGTGGCTGGACTCGGGGGACCTCGGTGGGGGCGGGTGTTTTGGCGGACGGCTTTCGGGACGGCTTGCGGGCGGTCACAGGGACAGCCTCCTCGGAGGGTGTTGAGGGGGGAGATGAAGGGGACGGGAGAGCGACGAGGGGTACGCGCGCCGGGCCGTCAGTCGTCGGCGGCGGCCAGACGGTGGATCGCGGCCATCGGGACCGGAAGCCAGTCGGGCCGGTGCCGTGCCTCGTACAGCACCTCGTACACCGCCTTGTCGGTCTCATGGGCGCGCAGCAACTCCGGTTCGCTGCGCGGGTCGACGCCCGCCGCGTCGGCGTACCCCTCGCAGTAGGCGGTCCGGCAGCGGGCCGCCCAGTCGGCGTTCCACGGGCGGTGCGAGCGGGCCGCGTAGTCGAAGGAGCGGAGCATCCCGGCGATGTCGCGCACCGGGAGCTGCGGCCGGCGGCGCTCGGGCAGCGGTCTGGCCGGTTCGCCCTCGAAGTCGATCAGTGACCAGAAACCGTCGGCCGCGCGCAGGGTCTGGCCGAGATGGAGATCGCCGTGCACCCGCTGGGCCGCCCAGTCGCGTCCCCGGTGCCCCAGCGCGGCCACCGCGTCGAAGGCGGCACGCAGCCCGGGGACGTACGGCACGAGCTCCGGTACCGCCTGGGCGGCGGCCTCCAGCCGGCGCACCATCGAGGCGGCGAGGCGCTCGGTCTGGGCGCGGTGCAGGGCGGGCGTCGGCAGGGCGGCGGCGAGGGCGGTGTGCACCTCGGCGGTGGCCCGGCCCAGCGCGTGCGCCTCGTCGGTGAAGTCCAGGCCCGCGGCCAGGGCGCGCAGGGCGAGCCGCCAGCCGTCCTCGGCGCCGCTCAGGAACGGCTGGAGCACACCGAGGGTGAGCGGCCGGGGGGTGATGGACTCGAACCAGGCGACGGGGGCGGGCACCCGCCCGCAGCCCTCCTGCGCGAGCGCCAGCGGAAGCTCCAGGTCGGGGTTGGTGCCCGGGAAGATCCGGCGGAAGATCTTGAGGATGTAGGCGTCGCCGTAGACGAGGGAGGTGTTGGACTGGTCGGTTTCGAGCAGCCGCGGTGCGAGCCCCGCGGCGATGGCCGGACCGCTCCGGTCGAAGCGCAGGGCGCCGAGCGTGCCGGGGGTACGGAACCGTTCCAGCAGGAGTCCGGCCAGGCGCGGGTCGTGCAGCCCCTCGTAGACGGTGCGGCCGGCCAGCGGCCCCTCGGTCACCTGGCCGATGAGCGCGGGCGCGAGCCGGGGCGGCAGCACGGCCCGTACGCCGAGCAGCAGTTGGTAGCAGTCGTCCGGCGACTGCGCGGGCGTGGCCGGCTGATGGGCCCGGACCAGCAGATGGAGCAGCCCGGTTCCGGTTCCGGCGGCGACGGAACCGGTGCCCACCGGCAGTATTTCGGTCGCCGACACCAGCGAGAACGCGGTGACCGGCCGCCCCTTGCCCGCGAACCAACGCTGCCGGGGCAGCCATTCGTGCAGCAGGGGGGCGAGAGACGGGAGCAGGGCTGTGCTGTCAGCCAGGGCGACCCGAGTGGATGCAGCCTCCGACATGGCATCGCGTCCTTTCCCCGGGCACACCACAGGATGCGAAGAGTGTCCCGGATTGCGGCAATAGCTGTCCGGCTGTGCGGGACGTGTCGGGTCAGGATGGTCCGTACGGACTCGACTCGATGGGATCGAAACGCCAGATGGGACCCGGAAGGGCCGTACGTGCGTGCGATGTGGGGGAGGGTGCCCCGTGCGGGGCGGCGGAAACCGCCCCGCGGTCGGTGTGGGAGTGGGTGTCCGGTCAGCTCGGCGGCGTGTCCTTGCGCAGCCGGAACCAGTAGAAGCCGTGCCCCGCGAGAGTCAGCAGGTAGGGCCATTGGCCGACGGCGGGGAAGCGCACCCCGCCGATCAGCTCCACCGGATGACGCCCGGTGAACGACCGCAGATCGAGCTCCGTCGGCTGCGCGAACCGCGAGAAGTTGTGCACGCACAGCACGAGATCGTCCCCGTGCTCACGGGTGAAGGCGAGCACGGCCGGGTTCGACGACGGCAGTTCGTTGTACGAGCCGAGACCGAAGGCGGGGTTCTGCTTACGGATCTCGATCATCCGCCGCGTCCAGTGCAGCAGCGACGACGGCGACGCCATCGACGCCTCGACATTGGTGACTTGGTAGCCGTAGACCGGATCCATGATCGTGGGGAGGTAGAGCCGTCCCGGGTCGCTGGAGGAGAACCCGGCGTTCCGGTCGGGCGTCCACTGCATAGGGGTGCGTACGGCGTCCCGGTCGCCGAGCCAGATGTTGTCGCCCATCCCGATCTCGTCCCCGTAGTAGAGGATCGGGGAGCCGGGCAGGGACAGCAGCAGCGCGGTGAACAGCTCGATCTGGTTGCGGTCGTTGTCCAGCAGGGGCGCGAGCCGCCGCCGGATGCCGATGTTGGCCCGCATGCGCGGATCCTTGGCGTACTCCGCGTACATGTAGTCGCGTTCTTCGTCCGTGACCATTTCGAGGGTGAGTTCGTCGTGGTTGCGCAGGAAGATGCCCCACTGGCAGTTCTTCGGGATCGCCGGTGTCTTCGCCAGGATCTCCGAGACCGGGTAGCGGCTCTCGCGCCGGACGGCCATGAAGATCCGCGGCATCACGGGGAAGTGGAACGCCATGTGGCACTCGTCGCCGCCGGCCCGGTACTCGCCGAAGTAGTCGACGACGTCCTCCGGCCACTGGTTGGCCTCGGCGAGCAGCACGGTGTCCGGGTAGTGCGCGTCGATCTCCTTGCGGACCCGCTTGAGGAAGTCGTGCGTCTCCGGGAGGTTCTCGCAGTTGGTGCCCTCCCGCTGGTAGAGATACGGCACGGCGTCCACCCGGAAGCCGTCGATGCCGAGGTCCAGCCAGAAGCGGAGCGCGGAGATGATCTCCTCCTGCACCGCCGGGTTCTCGTAGTTGAGATCGGGCTGGTGGGAGAAGAACCGGTGCCAGTAGTACTGCTTGCGCACCGGGTCGAAGGTCCAGTTGGACGTCTCCGTGTCCACGAAGATGATCCGGGCGTCCGGGAACTGCTTGTCGTCGTCGGCCCAGACGTAGTAGTCGCCGTACGGCCCCTCCGGGTCGGTGCGGGACTGCTGGAACCAGTCGTGCTGATCGCTCGTGTGGTTCATGACGAAGTCGATGATCACGCGCATCCCGCGCTGGTGCGCGGCGTCGACGAACTCCACGAAGTCGGCCAGGTCACCGAACTCCGGCAGCACGGCGGTGTAGTCGGAGACGTCGTAACCGCCGTCGCGCAGCGGCGACTTGAAGAACGGCGGCAGCCAGAGGCAGTCGACGCCCAGCCACTGCAGATAGTCCAGTTTGGCGGTGATGCCCTTGAGGTCGCCGATGCCGTCGCCGTTGGAGTCCTGGAAGGACCTGACGAGGACCTCGTAGAAGACGGCGCGCTTGAACCAGTCGGGATCGCGGTCCTTGGCCGGGGTGTCCTCGAACGTGTCGTGGACAGGCTCATTGACGATCATGGTGTGGGTGACCCTCCGGTCGGCGGGGACGGTCGCAGGACGACGATGTGCGCGGGCGTGACACCCGGCTCCAGACGCACATAGAAGGTCCTGCCCCAGTGATAGGTATCGCCGGTGAGCTCGTCGCGCACCGGCACGCGCTCGTGCCGGTCGAGGCCGAGTCGCGGCATGTCCAACGAGACCGTGGCCTCGTGGGTGTGGTGCGGGTCGAGGTTGACGACCACCAGAACGATGTTCGAACCCGAACGTTTGCTGTACGCGATCAGCGCGTCGTTGTCGGTGGAGTGGAAGTGCACGTCGCGCAGCTGCTGCAGAGCCGGGTTGCGGCGCCTGACGCGGTTGAGCGTGGTGATGAGCGGGGCCAGCGAACGGCCCTCGCGCTCCGCCGACTCCCAGTCCCTGGGCCGGATCTGGTACTTCTCCGAGTCGAGGTACTCCTCACTGCCGGGCCGGACCGGGGTGTTCTCGCACAGCTCGTAGCCCGCGTACACACCCCAGGAGGGGGAGAGCGTCGCGGCGAGGACGGCCCGCGTCTCGAAGGCCGGGCGGCCTCCGTCCTGGAGATAGCCGGACAGGATGTCCGGCGTGTTCACGAAGAAGTTGGGCCGCATGTAGGAGGCGGTCTCGCCGGACAACTCCGTGACGTATTCGGTGATTTCCTGCCGGGTGTTGCGCCAGGTGAAATATGTGTAGGACTGCTGGAAGCCGATGGTCGCGAGCGTCTTCATCATCGCGGGCCGGGTGAATGCCTCGGCCAGAAAGATCACATCGGGGTCGGTCCGGTTGATGTCCGCGATCACCTTCTCCCAGAAGATCACCGGCTTGGTGTGCGGATTGTCTACGCGGAAGATCCGCACCCCGTGATCCATCCAGAACCGCAGAATGCGCACGGTCTCGGCGACCAGTCCGCGCAGATCCTTGTCGAAGGCGATCGGATAGATGTCCTGGTATTTCTTCGGCGGATTCTCGGCATAGGCGATCGTGCCGTCCGCGCGATGGTGGAACCACTCCGGGTGTTTCTCCACCCAGGGGTGGTCGGGAGAACACTGGAGCGCGAAATCGAGTGCGATCTCCATGCGCAGATCGCGGGCTGTCCCGACGAAATGATCGAAGTCGTCGAGGGTGCCGAGCCCGGGATGGACGGCGTCGTGACCGCCCTCCGCGGAGCCGATCGCCCACGGCACCCCCATGTCGTGCGGGGCCGGGGAGAGCGAGTTGTTGGGGCCCTTGCGGTGGGTGGTTCCGATCGGGTGGATCGGCGGGAGATAGACCACGTCGAAGCCCATCGCGGCGACCGCGGGAAGCCGCTCGGCGGCCGTGCGGAAGGTGCCGCTGACGATCCTCGCCGGCTTCCCGGCCCGACCCGCCCCGCCCTTCCGCTTCGTGGGCGCGGCCGGTTCGACCCTGGCCCCCTCCGAGCGCGGGAACAGCTCGTACCAGGAACCGAACAGGGCCCGTCGGCGCTCGACCACCAGGGGCAGCGGCCGGGACGCGCTGACCAGTTCGCGCAGCGGATGGCGGGCGAGCGCGGCCTGCGCCTCGGGGGCGAGCGCCGCGGCCAGCCGGGCGGCGGCCGGGCGGGACGTGTCGCGCAGCGCGTCGACGGCGGCCAGCACCGCCTCGCGGCCGTCCCGCTTGGGCACGCCCCCGGCGGCCCGCTCGTACAGCTCGGCACCCTCCGCCAGGACGAGCGCGGTGTCGATCCCCGCCGGAATCTTGATCCGGGCGTGCTGCCGCCAGGTGGTGACCGGGTCGCTCCAGGCCTCGACCGTATACGTCCAGCGGCCCTCGGAGACCGGGGTGACATCGGCACCCCAGCGGTCGGTGCCGGGAGCGAGCTCGCGCATCGGCGTCCACGGACCGGGGCGCCCGCCCGGGTCCATCAGGACCACATTGGCGGCGACGGCGTCGTGGCCCTCGCGGAAGACGGTCGCGGTGACCTGGAAGGTCTCCTCGGCGACGGCCTTGGCGGGCCTTCTGCCGCAGTCGACGAGGGGACGGACGTCGAGGACGGGAATGCGACCGATCATGGAATCACCTGGGGACTGGGGTTCGGGCTGAACGGGGCGCGGCACAGTGGCGGAGGGCGAAATGCGCGCACCGCGACCGATGGGGTCCGTCCTTTCTAGCTGCTCCGTCGACGGCTGGTGGGGTGTGGGCATGGCCGCTCCTGTCCGCATTCACTCGAATGGCAGTCGAATGACCTGGGCGCGGGTATGTTTCGAGTATGTGAACCGGATGAACTCCAGACCCGCGGATGCCTCGCATTCTTGCTGCATTCGGGCGATATTCATCTGGCACCCGGGCCCCACCCGGGCTGTGTACCGGAGAAGCCTTCCCACGATTCCCGGTGGGCCAATCCAGTGATTCTGTCAACTACTCGGGCGTATTCATGACGACCTGTTCGCACCGGGCGTCGCCCCGTGTGCGCGGGCTCGCCGGTGACCCTCCGGACGCCACTGGGCAGCTTTCTCCTTGGGGTGGAGTGCCACAAGACCGGACGGGGGAATGGAATCGGCCATTACCTGTGTGGTCGATGTGCCTGGAGGGGCCGTGCGGGATTCCGGTTACGGATGGGGCGGGGCCCGCCGCTGCCGTCGAGGGTGACGGAGCGCCGCACACCGTGGTGCGTCCCCTCGGATCAGTACGTCCCCTGTAAAGGTGGAATACGTGAAGGCCATTCGTCGATTCACCGTGCGTCCCGTCCTCCCCGAACCCCTTCGACCGCTCAGCGACCTCGCCCACAATCTGCGCTGGTCCTGGCACACCGAGACCCGTGAGCTGTTCCAGGCCGTCGACCCGGAGGTCCGGCGGACGGCGGAATGCGATCCGGTGCGGCTGCTCGGTGCCGTGTCCGCCGGACGACTCGCCGAGCTGGCCCGGGACCAGCAGTTCCTGCACCGGCTGACCGAGGCGTCCCAGGACCTCCGGGACTACCTGGACGGACCCAGGTGGTACCAGGAACAGCAGGAGCAGGGAGCACAACTCCCGGCCGCCGTCGCCTACTTCTCGCCCGAGTTCGGAGTGACCGCGGCCCTGCCCCAGTACTCCGGCGGGCTCGGCATCCTCGCCGGCGACCATCTCAAGGCCGCCAGCGATCTGGGCGTCCCCCTCGTCGGGGTCGGCCTGCTCTATCGGCATGGTTATTTCCGCCAGAGCCTGTCGCGCGACGGCTGGCAGCAGGAGCACTATCCGGTACTCGATCCGAACGAGCTCCCGGTCGCCCTGCTGCGCGAGGCCGACGGAACCCCGAGCCGGGTGGTGCTGTCCCTGCCCGGCGGCCGTTCGCTGCACGCCCACATCTGGCAGGCCCGGGTCGGACGCGTACCGCTGCTGATGCTCGACTCCGACGTGGAGGAGAACGCGCCGGGCGAGCGCGAGGTGACCGACCGGCTGTACGGCGGCGGCAGCGAGCACCGGCTCCTCCAGGAGATGCTCCTGGGCATCGGCGGCGTACGGGCCGTGCGGACGTACTGCCGGCTCACGGGGCACCCGGAACCCGAGGTGTTCCACACCAACGAGGGGCACGCCGGCTTCCTCGGACTCGAACGCATCCGTGAACTCTCCGTCACCGGGCTGGACTTCGACTCCGCGGTGGAGTCCGTACGGGCCGGCACGGTCTTCACCACCCACACGCCCGTGCCCGCCGGGATCGACCGCTTCGACCGCGAAATCGTCGCCCGGCACTTCGGCGACGACGGCGAACTCCCGGGCGTGGCCGCCGAACGCATCCTGCAACTGGGCATGGAGACCCACCCCGACGGTGAGACCGGTCTCTTCAACATGGCGGTGATGGGACTGCGGCTCGCCCAGCGGGCCAACGGGGTCTCCACCCTCCACGGCTCGGTCAGCCGGGAGATGTTCGCCGGGCTGTGGCCGGGCTTCGACGCGGCCGAGGTGCCGATCACCTCGGTGACCAACGGGGTCCACGCACCCACCTGGGTGGCGCCCGAGGTCTTCCGGATGCGCAGCCGCTACGGCGGCACACCCGGACGCTGGGACTCCGCCGCCGAGGTCCCGGACCGGGAACTGTGGGACCTGCGGCGTTCCCTGCGCGGACAGCTGGTCACCGAGGTGCGCGAGCGGCTGCACGCCTCATGGCGCGCCCGGGGCGCCGAGCCGGCCGAACTCGGCTGGATCGACGGCGTGCTGGACCCGGACGTGCTGACGGTCGGCTTCGCCCGGCGCGTTCCCTCGTACAAGCGGCTCACGCTGATGCTGCGCGACCGCGACCGGCTGACGGAGCTGCTGCTCCACCCGACCCGCCCGATCCAGATCGTCGTCGCCGGCAAGGCCCATCCCGCCGACGACGGCGGAAAGCGGCTGGTGCAGGAGCTGGTGCGGTTCTCCGACGATCCCCGGGTGCGCCACCGCATCGTCTTCCTGCCGGACTACGGGATGGCCATGGCGCAGAAGCTCTACCCGGGCTGCGACGTATGGCTGAACAATCCGCTGCGCCCGCTGGAGGCCTGCGGTACGAGCGGGATGAAGGCCGCGCTCAACGGCTGCCTCAACCTGTCGGTGCTCGACGGCTGGTGGGACGAGTGGTTCGAGCCGGACTTCGGCTGGGCGATCCCGACCGCCGACGGTCTGGCCCTGGACGAGGACCGCCGGGACGATCTGGAGGCCGCCGCCCTCTACGAGCTGATCGAGGACCGGGTCGCGCCCCGCTTCTACGACCGCGGCGACGAGGGGCTTCCCGAGCGCTGGATCGAGATGGTCCGCCGCACGCTGGGCACGCTCGGTCCCAAGGTGCTGGCCGGGCGGATGGTGTGCGAGTACGTGGAGCGGCTGTACGCGCCCGCCGCGCGCGCCCGGCGCGCGCTGGACCCCGGGACGGCGCGCCGCCTCGCCGACTGGAAGGCCAGGGTCCGTGCCGCCTGGCCGCGCGTGGCCGTCGACCATGTGGAGGCCGTGGCGCCCACCGCGGCGGACGGTTCGGCCGAGCTGGGGGCGACGCTGACGCTCCGGTCCAGGGTCGCCCTCGGGGTGCTGGAGCCGGCCGACGTGGAGGTGCAGGCGGTGGCCGGCCGGGTGGACGCCGCCGACGGGATCTCGGACGCCCAGGTCTTCCCGCTGAAACCGGCCGGGGGCCAGGACCTGGAGGGCCGCTGGCTCTACGAGGGGCCGCTCGCCCTCGACCGTACGGGGCCGTACGGCTACACGGTGCGGGTGCTTCCGGCCCATCCGCTGCTGGTGACCGGAGCGGAACTCGGCCTGGTGGCGCTGCCCACGGAGGCGGCCGGGGACGGTGCGGGCGTGCTGCTGCGCTGAGAGCCGGCCGGCGGTCACCCGACAGGTTCCGACACGGAACCGCCCGGCAGGGGCGCGAGCTCCTGCCGGGCGGTGGTCACCGGGTCATGACCGGTGTGGGGTTCAGAAGGTGAGCTTGAAGCTGTTGATCTTGCCCGTGTCACCCGAGTAGACGTCCTGGACCTTGAGCTTCCAGGTGCCGTTGGCCACCTCGGACGACGCGTCGACCGTGTAGGTGCCGCGGACGTCGTCCGCCGGGTCGCCGGCCGAGGAGTTCTTCAGCCGGTAGGCCGTGCCGTCCGGGGCGACGAGGTCGACGACCAGGTCACCGCGGTAGGTGTGGGTGATGTCCACGTCGACCTTGAGGGCGCTGGGCGCGTTGCCGGTGACACCGGTGACGTTGACCGAGCTGGTGACGGCCGCACCGCGGTCCGGGATGGCCACCGAGGTCTTGCTTTCGAAGACCTTGCCGCCCGGGTCCGGGTTGCCGCCGTCACGGGTGCCGACGTTGATGGCGGCCCAGGCGTCTCCGACGGCCTTGTACTCGGCGCTGGTCGTGCCGTACAGCTCACCGGCCGCAGCGAGGGTGCCGGTGCGGGCCGCCGCGTAGTTGGTGGTGGAGGTGAACTTGGTGGAGAGCGCCTTGAACCAGATCTGCGCGGCCTTGTCGCGGCCGATGCCGGTCACCGGCAGGCCGTCGGAGGTCGGGGAGTCGTAGGAGACGCCGTTGATGACCTTGGCGCCGCTGCCCTCGGAGAGCAGGTAGAAGAAGTGGTTCGCCGGGCCCGAGGAGTAGTGGACGTCGATGTTGCCGATGCCGGAGTACCACGCGTCCTTGGACGCGCCGTCCTTGCTCGGCTTGTCCTGGTAGCGCAGCGGGGTGCCGTCACCGTTGATGTCGATCTTCTCGCCGATGAGGTAGTCGCCCTTGTCGCTGGCGTTGTTGGCGTAGAACTCGACCGCGGTGGCGAAGATGTCACTGGTCGCCTCGTTGAGGCCACCGGACTCGCCGCTGTAGACCAGGTTGGCGGTGGCGGCGGTGACACCGTGCGACATCTCGTGCGCGGCCACGTCGAGCGCGGTCAGCGGGGCGTTGTTGCCCGCGCCGTCGCCGTACGTCATGCAGAAGCAGCTGTCCTGCCAGAAGGCGTTGACGTAGTTGTTGCCGTAGTGGACGCGGGAGTACGCGCCGACACCGTCACCGCGGATACCGGTGCGGCCGTGCACGTTCTTGTAGTAGTCCCAGGTCTCGGCCGCGCCGTAGTGGGCGTCCGCGGCCGCGGTCTCGGCGTTCGACGGGTTGCCGTTGCCCCACACGTCCGTGGAGTTGGTGAACAGCGTCCCGGTGCCGGACGTGCCGTGGTTCAGGTTGTACGTCTTGTGGTTGCCGCGGCCCGTGTCCGTCAGCGTGTACGACGGTGCGGTGCCGAGGGTGACCTGGCCGCTGAACTGGGTGTTGCCGGTGCCGTTCTCGACCCCCTGCCACTCGTACAGCTTTGCCCCGGTGGCCGCGTCCGTGATGACGTGCAGCTCGTTGGGGGTGCCGTCCTCCTGGAGTCCGCCGACGACGGTCTCGTAGGCGAGCTGCGGCTTGCCCTGCGCCATCCAGACCACCTTGCGCGGTGCCCGGTCGGCCTCGGTCTTCTTGGATCCGTCGGCCTTGGCGAGGCCGAGTGCCTGCTTCTCGGCCACCGCGGGCGCGACGTCGGCCGCCGTGTCCACGGTCTTCAGCTGCGCGCTGGAGACCTTGGAGGCCTTGGTGACGCTCTGCGTGGTTCCGGCCTTGTTCTCCTGGACGACCAGGTCGCCACCGAGCACCGGGAGTCCGGCGAAGGTGCGCTCGTAACGCGTGTGCGTGGTGCCGTTGTTGTCCTGGACGACGTCCTTGACGACGAGCTTCTCCTGCGAGCCGAGACCGAGGTCCTTGGCCGTGTCCGCCTTGCTCGCGTTGGCCTCGCGGATCAGCTCGGCGCGCTGGGACGGGGAGAGCTGCTTGGCCAGGGCACCGTGGTCGGCGCCGGCCGCCGCCGAGGTCGCCGCTGTGGCGCTGCTGGGAGTGGCAGTGGCCGTTCCGGTCTGGACGCCGACGGCGAGGAGGGCTGCTGCGGCTATCAGAGCGCCGGTCGCGGTGGCACGACGGCTGGGCGTGGATCTCACGCGGACTCCTTCTGCGAGGGGGGTACCGGCGGCTCGGTGAGCCGTCCGGGGTGAGCGAGAAGTGCGCAGAACGGGGTGAAGAGTGTCAGCAGGAAGCCGTCTCTGTCAGGACCGCGTCAACAACTTGGCCGGAACTCGTCCGTTGCCGGAAACGTCGTGTTCGTTAAGCGGACGTTTCGCCGATCATCACCGCGATGCCGTCCAATGTCCCCCGGAGCCCGAATTCGAAGAGAGTGTCGAGGTCGAGCTCGAACTCCTCGTGTTCGAAAAGCGAGTTGAGGAAGGGGTAGTCACCACTGGCCGAGATGGCGTCGAAGTGTGGCTCGTTTCTTTCCATCCACTGCTCCGCGGAGAGCCCGGTGTCCTGCCGCGCCTGCGATTCCAGCTCGCCGGCCATGGCCAGCCCCTGGACATGGGCGAAGAGCGTGAGGTGGATGTGGAGCTTCGTCCGCGCGGGCAGCCCGGTGCCGGCGAGGACGCGCAGCACCCACTCCGTGTACCGCATCGCGTGCGGGGACGCCGTCGGCCGGGTGAAGGAGGCCACGGCCTGGGCCAGCCAGGGGTGGCGCCCGTACACCGACCGGAGCCACCGGGCGGCGAGTTCCAGCCCCGGCCGCCAGCCGTGCGGCACGGCGCCCAGCGGGCGTTCCGCGAACGCCTCGTCCGACATCAGCCGGACCAGCTCCGCCTTGCCCGGCACATGGCGGTACAGCGCCATGGTGGAGGTGGTCAGGATGGTCGCGACCCGGCGCATCGACACTGCGGGCAGCCCCTCGGCGTCGGCCAGTTCGATCGCGGTACGCACGATGCGCCCACGGTTCAGGGCGGGCCCGCCGCCCGCGTCGCCGGGGCCCGGCGCGGCCCGCTCGGCGACGACCGTGCCGATGCCCGGCACCGCCCGCACCAGGCCCTCGCCGCGCAGCACCGACAGCGCCTTGGTGGCGGTCGCCATCGCGACCCCGTACTCCCGGACGATCGTGCGCGTGGAGGGCAGCCGGTCGCCCGGGGCGAGCTCACCGGAGGCGATCCGGCGACGCAGTCCACCGGCGATCCTGAGGTAGGGCGGTTCGGTCGTCACGGGTGCACTGTACTAGTGCACCCGTGACGGCGTACGCCCCGTCAACCCGGGTAATTCCGAGGGGCCATCGGGGCCGTTCGCCAGGTGCACTACGGCGGTGTTTGCGGTGTACGTGGAGCAACTGCTGTGCTCCCGCCATGACTTCGCAACCGCACACCCCGGCCCCGCCCGCCCCCGCCCCGCCGGAGCCCGCCGCCCCGCGTGCCGGGCGCCGTGAATGGACCGCGCTGGGCGTGCTGATGCTGCCGCTGCTCTTCGTCTCGATGGATGTCTCCATCCTCTTCTACGCCCTGCCGGCCATCGGCGCGGATCTCGAACCCGGCTCCACCCAGCAGTTGTGGATCCTGGACATGTACGGCTTCGTCCTCGCCGGACTCCTCATCACGATGGGCGCGCTCGGTGACCGCGTCGGACGCCGGAAGGTGCTGATCGCCGGCACGGTCCTGTTCGCCGCCGCCTCGGTCGCCGCCGCCTACGCGCAGTCCCCCGGGGCACTGATCGCCGCCCGCGCACTCCTCGGGGTGGGCGGCGCCTGCCTGATGCCGTCCACCCTCGCCCTCGTGCGCAACCTCTTCCACGACCCCGGGCAGCGCTCCCGGGCGGTCGCCGTCTGGACGACCGTGCTGGCCACCGGCATCTCCGTCGGCCCGGTCCTCAGCGGGGCGCTCCTCGAACACTTCTGGTGGGGCTCCGTGTTCCTCGTCAACCTGCCCGCGATGGCGCTGCTGCTCGTCCTCGCACCGCTGCTGCTGCCTGAGTCCAAGGCGCCCGCCCGGGGCAGGTTCGACACCCTGAGCGCGGTGCTCTCGCTCGCCGCGCTGCTGCCGCTGATCCACGGCATCAAGGAACTGGCCAAGCACGGTTACCAGCCGCTGCCGGCCCTCGGCATCACCGTCGGACTCTGCCTGGGCTTCGTCTTCCTCCGCCGGCAGGCCCGGCTCGCCCACCCGATGGTCGACCTCGCACTCCTGCGCCGCCGCGCCTTCGGCGGATCGGTCGTCGTCAATCTGCTGGCCATGGCGGCCACGGTCGGATTCGCCCCGTTCTTCTCCCAGTACATGCAGTCCGTCCTGGGCAAGAGCCCGTTCGAGGCGGCGATGTGGAGCCTGGTGCCGTCCCTCGGCGTCATGGTCGCCGCCCCGGTGGGCGGTGCGCTCGCCCGGCGGTTCGACCGCGGTCACGTGATGGCCGGCGGGTTCCTCGTCTCCGCCGCGGGCTTCCTCTGGCTCACCCGGACCGGGGTGGACTCGCCGCTGTGGACGACGCTCGCCGGGTCCGCCGTCTACGCGGGCGGGCTGGTCTCCGCGATGACCCTCGCCAATGAACTCGCGCTCGGCGCCGCACCGCCCGAGCGCGCGGGCTCCGCCGCCGCCGTCCTCGAATCGGGGCAGGAGCTCGGCGGCGCCCTGGGAATGGCGCTGCTCGGCTCGGTCGGTGCCGCCGTCTACGGCCGGGACATGAGCGGTAGGGTGCCGGCCGCCGTACCCGACGCGGCACGGGAGACCCTGGGCGGCGCGGTCGCGGTGGTCCGGCAGCTGCCGGACCGGCTGGGGGAGACGGTGCTCGCCTCGGCGACCAGGGCCTTCACCCACAGCCTGGACATGGCCGCGGCCGGTGCCGCCATCGTGATGCTCGGCGCCGCCGTACTCTCCGTCCTCCTGCTCCGGGGCGTCCGTACGCCGAGGTGACGCCCGCTGCCACCGGGCCTTCAGGCGGTGGTGAGCACCATCCGGAAGCGGGCGGCGCCGGACAGCATCTTCCGGTACGCCTCCTCCACCCCGTCCAGCGGCACCGTCTCGGTCATCGGGCGGATCCCGTGCAGGGCGCTGAACGCCAGGGTGTCCTGCACGTCCTGCGCGGTGCCGGCCGGATGGCCCCGGACGACCTTGCCGGTCATGAGCAACTGGTTCGGGCTGATCCCCAGCGGCTCCGGGTCCGCGCCGATGACCACCAGCTCGCCGCGGGGCGCGAGCCCCTCCACGGTGGCCGTGATGGCCGCGGAGTTGGCGGCGGTGGCCAGGACGACCTGGGCACCGCCCAGGGACTGCAGCGCGTCCGCGACGGTGGTGCCCGCGGTGCTGTCGATGTAGTGGTGCGCGCCGAGCTCCTTCGCGAAGTCGGCCTTGGCGGCTCCGCGGGCGATAGCCACCGTCTCGAAGCCCATCGCGGCCGCGTACTGCACGCCCAGGTGTCCGAGCCCGCCGATACCGAGCACGGCGACCAGGTCTCCCGGCCGGGCGGCGCTGCGCCGCAGTCCGTTGTACGTGGTCACTCCCGCACAGCCCATGGGCGCCGCGTCGGTCGCCGACAGCGCGTCGGGGATCCGGGCCAGGGCGTCCGCCGGGACGGTGACGCTCTCGGCATAGCCCCCGTCGTACGCCCACCCGGGCACCTTCAGGTTCACGCAGACCATGAAGTCGCCCTGCCTGCACGGTGTGCAGTGGTGGCAGCTGCCGCCGAACCAGCCCACCGCCACCCGGTCACCCACCTGCCAGGCGCTGTGCGTGCCGTCGCCGAGTTCCTCGATCCGGCCGGCGATCTCGTGCCCGGGGACCACCGGGAACCGTACGCCCGGGAGCACGCCGTCCACGAAGACGGCGTCGCTGTGGCAGACGCCGCAGGCGTCCACGGCCACCCGGACATGACCCGGACCCGGCTGCGGCACCGCGCGCTCGACGATCTCGAAAGGACCGCCGGCGGCGGTGGCCTGCGCGGCTCGGTAGACGCTGGGGACGCTCATCTGGATCTCTCCGGGACATGGGAGTGGACGGCCCCCTGGAAACAGCAGACCAGCTCCGGTCCGGTCGCGCGCGCCGGGCGGCGCGGACGGGGGCGGGCCCCGCCGCGTCCGGGCGTCACCGGCTCAGGAGGAGGGCGGGCCTTCGCCGTGCCAGGAGCGCCAGAGCGCGGCGTAGGCGCCGTCGGCCGCCACGAGATCGTCGTGGGTGCCGAGTTCGGTGATCCGGCCGTCCTCCATCACCGCCACCCGGTCGGCGTCGTGAGCCGTCTGCAGGCGGTGCGCGACGGCGACGACGGTCCGGCCTTCGAGGACGGCGGCCAGTGCCCGCTCCGTGTGCCGGGCCGTCCTCGGGTCCAGGAGCGCGGTGGCCTCGTCGAGTATCAGCGTGTGCGGGTCGGCCAGCACCACGCGCGCCAGGGCGAGCTGCTGCGACCGGGCGCCGTCCGGCCGATGGCCGCCGTGGCCCAGATCGGTGTCCAGGCCGTCCGGCAGCTCGTCGGCCCAGTCGGCGCCGACGGCGGCGAGTGCCGCGCGCATTTCGGCATCGGTGGCGCCGGCCGAGGCGATCTTCAGGTTGTCCCGGACCGTGCCGAGGAAGACGTGGTGCTCCTGGGTGACCAGGACGACGTGCCGGCGCAGCCGCTCGGGGTCCAGCCCGGCGACCGGGACCCGCCCGACCGTCACCGAACCGGTGCGCGGTGCGTCCATGCCCGCCAGCAGTCTGCCCAGGGTGGTCTTGCCCGCGCCGGAGGGGCCGACGACCGCGAGCCGCTCGCCGGGACGGACCGTGAGGCCGACACCGTGCAGCACGTCGCCCCCGCCGTCGTAGGCGTAGCGCACATCCGTCACCTCGATCCGCTCGTCGGCCGGTGCGGGGGAGACGGCCGGTGGGGTGTGCGCCGCCAGGCCGAGGCCCTCGACCCTGGCGAAGGAGGCGCTGCTGCTCTGCAACTGTTCGAGCCGCTGGAGGATGGTGTCCAGGGGCTGGGAGAGCTGCCGCAGATACAGGGCCGAGGCGGCCACCGCGCCGAGGCTCATCGTGCCGTGGTCGTGCAGTACGCCGCCGACGAGCAGGACACCGGCCACCGGAATGACGTACGAGATGTCCACGGCCGGGAAGAGCACACTGCGCAGGAACAGCGTCCGGGTCCGGGTGCTCCAGCACTTCTCGATGGCTTCGCGGCACGCCGTGACACGGCGCTGCTGAAGCCCGAGGGCCTCCACGGTGCGGGCCCCGGCGGCGGTGGCCGCCAGCTGCTCCGCGAGAGCCGAGTTGGCGGCTCCCTCGGCCAGGTACGCGGTGAGCGCCCGGCGCAGATACCAGCGGGCCGCGAACCAGATGCCGAGCAGGCCCAGCACCCCGCACGCACCGAGCAGCGGGTCGAGCGCGAAGACCGCACCGAGGATGAACAGCGCCTGGACCCCGGCGATGAGGACCTCGGGCCCGGTGTCCCGGAGGGCGGCGCCGACCATCGCGACATCGGTGGTGCCGCGGGTCATCAGGTCGCCCGTGCCGGCCCGCTCGACCACCGGGGCGGGCAGCGCGAGCACCCGGTCGGCGAACTGCTCGCGGATGCGTGCCAGGGTCCGCTCGCCGAAGCGGTGTCCGGCGTAGCCGGCGCAACGGACCAGGAGGAGCTGCGCCAGGGCGAAGACGAGGATGGTGAGCGCCAGGCGGTCCACCGCGGCCACCCCGCCGCCGGCCCTGACCTCGTCGATGATGCGGCCGAGCAGCCACGGGCCGACGAGCCCGGCACCGGCGGCCAGCGCGTTGAGGCCGATCACGGCGGCGAAGACGCGAGCGTCCAGCCGGATAAGCCGGAGCGCCGCCCGGCGTATCCGGGACGGTTCGGCGATGGGCAGGGCCTGGGGCGTCGGCTCGGATCCGGTGGTCATCGCACGGCCTCCCGGGACGGCGGGACGTTTGCCTCGTCGGCGGGGTCGTCGTCCGTACCGCGGGACACCAGGAGGCGGTAGCCGGGCTCCCGGTCCAGGAGTTCACGGTGGCTGCCGACGGCCGCGACGCGACCGTCGACCAGGTAGTACACGGTGTCCGCCCGGTCCAGCAGGAGCGGTGAGGTGCTGGTGACGACCGTGGTGCGGCCGGAGCGCGCGGCGCGCAGCCGGGTCGCCATGGCCGCCTCGGTGTGGGCGTCGACCGCCGAGGTGGGCTCGACCGCCAGGAGCACCTCGGGATCGGCCAGCAGGGCCCGGACCAGCCGGACGCGCTGGCGCTGGCCTCCGGAGAGATTGCGGCCCTGCGCGTCGACGGGAGAGTCGAGTCCGTCCGGCAGACCGCGGACGATGTCCTGCGCCACGGCCGTGTACAGGCAGCGGTCGATGGATTCCTCGTCCCGGTCCCGGGCGCCGCTGATCACCTCGCGCAGCGGACCGGCGAACAGGTCGGCCTCGTTGTCCGCGACCAGGATCCGCCGCCGCACCTGCGTCAGGTCGATCTCGTCCAGGCGTATCTCGCCCCAGGTCGCGGCCGACCCGGTGAACCGGCCGAGCCGCTCGACCACCGCCGCGGACTCCGACGGCCGGGCGCCGGCCAGCACGGTCAGCCTCCCGGGCACCACCTCCACGCCGGAGTCCGGATCACGGAGCGCGGACGGCGGACCGGGCCCGTCCACGGCCGCCTCACCGCCCGCGGAATCGGGCTCCAGGTCCAGGAAACGTATGACCCGGCGGGCGGCGACCAGCCCGCGGCTGAGGTCGTAGCCGCCCTCGATGAAGAACGAGACCGGCACCACGAGCACCGCGGCGTAGCCGTAGACCGCGACCAACTCACCTACGCTGATGGTTCCCTGAGCGGCCATCCGGGCCGCCAGCCAGGTCACGGCCCCGAGGAACAGGGTGGGCAGGCCGACACCGAGGGCCTGGATCCAGCTGGTCACCGCGCCGACGCGGTACCCCTCCGCCTGCAACTCCTGCGAGCCGCGCCGGTAGCGCTCGGCGTACACCTCCTTGCCGCCGATGCCGTTGAGGACGCGCAGGCCCCCGACCATGTCCTCGAACCGGTCGGCGAGTCGGCCCTGCCGCTCCCGGTACGCCGCCTCGGCGCCCTGCAGCCGCCCCAGCAGTGGTCCGACCAGCACCGCGAGCAGCGGCACCCCGAGCAGCACCACCGCGGCGAGCAGCGGTTCCACGGCCAGCAGCAGCGCGGCCACGACGACGAAGGCGAGGACCGCGCCGACGCCGGGGCCGGTGATGGTCAGCGTGCCGGCGATCACGGCGACGTCACCGAAGCCGATCGTGACGACCTCCCCGGCCGTGACCCGGCGCGGCAGCGCCCCGCCCAGCCGGGTCGCCTGCGCGACCACGGCCCGCACGGAACGGAAGGCGGCGTCCAGTCGCACCCTGGTCATCGTGCGGTGCCGCATGATGGCCAGCCACGCGTTCAGCACACCCACACCCAGCAATGCCGCGACCCAGCCGACCAGAGCGGGCCACCGCCCCGGTTGCAGCCCGTCGTCGATGGCGCGGGACAGCAGGTACGGCGGCAGCGTCAGGCACACCATCCAGGCGCTGCCGAGCAGCGCCCCGGCGGAGACCCGGCGGTGCTGGCAGACGATCAGCCACCACAGGTACCGCAGGGCGCTGCGGCGGTCCGGGGGTCGTATCGGGTGCAGTGAGCGATTCTTGATGTGGATCCCTCCCCGGGGTGGCAGTGGAACGCGGTCGCGGACGCCTGCTCCCTGGATCGTACGGACAGCGTGTACGTGCGGCCCGCGTCCGGGACGACGACGAGCAGCGTGGTGCCGCGCTTGAGGTGCGCGTGGGCGGCGCGTTGGCTTTCGCGGTCCTCGTACCAGGCGCGGAGCTCCGCGAGGTGGTCGAGGCGGGCGTCGAGGCCGAGCCGGTCCGCGATCCACAGCGCCTGTCCGCCGAGCCATCGCAGCGCGAGGACGGGGGAGACGGTCCGGAAGGTGCCCAGGACGTACCGCGCCGTCTCGTCGGTGCCGCACACGAGCCCTTCGGCGAGCGCTTCGCACCGGTAACTCGTCGGCTCGGGCCGCCCGTTCATGCCGGACCGGCCATCCGTACCACCGGTCACAGGATCCGCCCCTCGCTCCGGGCGTTGCACCGCGAGATCTCGGCCCGCAGCCGCTCCATGGGACTCGGCGGCCGAACGTCTACGGGCTCCGCCTCCCATTCCGTTCCGCCGCAGACCGGTCGCAACGACCAGTACGGGCCGGCCGTCCCCCGGAACTCCCCGACCTGGTCACGACGTTTGGTATCGACCAACAGCGTCCCGGGGGCGGGTACTTGTGGGGGCTTCTGCTCGTTCGGGGGGCCGTCTTTCGCAGACACGGGCCACTCCTCTCCGTAACGGTTCCGCTACCAAGGGGGATCAGCGTGGCTTAGAGTCGGAGGGTCTTCAACTTGCACAAATTGTTTGGGGAATCGGGCGGTGGCCGTTTGAATCGGAAAGAGTTGGACCCTGAGGAATCACCGAGTGCGCAGTTCGGGCAGCGTCTACGCGCGCTGAGAGATGAACGAGGCTGGACACAGGACGAACTGGCCGCGCGCATCGGATGCTCGGGAACGCATATTTCCGCCGTAGAAACTGGTCGCCGCCCTCCAACTCGCCGCTTTGCTGCAAGCGTTGACAGAGTGTTCGGCACTGGAGACAGGTTCGAACGCCAGAGCCTGGCCGTGCGTCACACGGCGCTCATCGAAGGGTTCCCGGAGTACGTTGCGCATGAAGCGCGAGCCTCGGAGATCAGGCTGTACGAGGTGGGCGTCATCCCTGGCCTGCTTCAGACGCTGGAGTATGCAGCGGCGCTCGAAGCCGACGCAGTACGGCGGGAAGCAATCACCCCCGAGCAAGCCGACGAACGCGTCGGGCTGGTGGCGAAACGCCAAGCCTCTCTCGTTCGGTCGCCATCGCCCTTGATCCTCGCGGTACTTGACGAAGGATGTATCCGACGGCCAATGGGTTCTCCCGCTGTCACGGACGCCCAGTTCACGCGCTTGCTCAAGTTCGCCGAGCTGCCGAACACCGTGTTGCAGATCGCACCGTTCTCCATGGGAGAACGTAGGCCGTTCAGCCTGCCCATCACCGTGCTCACAATGCCGGACCGCTCGCTGATGTCCTACGCCGAGTCCACTCACCGGGGCCATCTCGAACGGGAAAGTACGTTCGTGCTGCCGATACTGACGGCCTACCATCAGCTACAGGCCGAGGCGCTCTCCCAGGCGGCATCCGTGGCCATGATCGAACAGGTACGAAAGGGCACCCCGTGACTACCGAATCCCCCCGTTGGTTCACGTCCTCCTACAGCGGTAACGGCGGCCAGTGCATCGAGGTCGCCGCCAACCTCGTCGCCCCACTCGGCGTGGTCCCCGTCCGCGACTCGAAGAACCCGAGCGGCCCGGTGCTGAACGCTTCCATCGCCTCGTTCGCCTCCTTCGTGGCGGGCGTCAAGGCTGGGGAGTTCGGTGCCGTCTGACCACAAG
Organism: Streptomyces sp. NPDC059832; assembly: GCF_042731715.1. NCBI lineage: Bacteria > Bacillati > Actinomycetota > Actinomycetes > Kitasatosporales > Streptomycetaceae > Streptomyces > Streptomyces sp. NPDC059832. The sequence goes on from NZ_JBHWIY010000011.1 coordinate 274,993, forward strand.
GTCCAGCGCATGTGATCCGAGACCGCCCCGCCGCGCGACGCATGGCGGGGCGGTCTCGCTGTCCGCGGCGGCCAAGGAAGACCCCGCGACGACCACGGCTGAATCCCCGCGCTGGTCCACGTCCTCATTCAGCGGCAACGGCGGCCGGTGCATCGCGGTCGCCGCCAACCTCGTCGGCCCGCTCGCCCCGGGTGATCCCCGGCGCCGAAGACGGTCATTTGCCGAATCGCCGTTCACGATTCGCGTACGAGCGAAGTGCGCGCAGGAAGTCGACGTGACGGAACGCCGGCCAGTAGCAGTCCACCCAGTGCATCTCGGCGTACGCGGACTGCCAGAGAAGGAAGCCGGACAGCCGCTGTTCTCCGGAGGTCCGGATGATGAAGTCGGTGTGGTCGGCTGTCGGCGAGTACAGATGCCGGGAGATGTCCTCGATATCGAACCGCTCGGCCAGCTCGGCAGGGTCACCACCGGCGGCGATGTGTTCCTCGAAGGCGCTCTTCACCGCATCGACGATCTCCCGTCGGCCGCCGTAGCCGACCGCGACGTCCACCTTGAGCCCGCCGCGTCCCGCGGTCGAGGCGGCGGCCTCCTTGAGTACCCGGGCACTGGCGCCAGGCAGCATGTCGAGCGAGCCGATCACCTGGACCTCCCATGAACGGCCTGCGGCCGTGATGTCCCGGACGGTCTCTTCGATGATCTCGATCAGCGGGCCGAGCTGCTCGGCGGGGCGCCCGAGGTTGTCGTCGGAGAGCATGAAGAGGGTCACGCGCTCGATGCCGTCGGCACTGCACCAGCCCAGGAACTCGGTGGTCTTGGCGCCGCCCGCCCGATACCCCTCCCGGACGTCCACGTGACCCGCCTGCCGAGCCCAGCGCCGATTGCCGTCGAGCATGATCCCGACGTGCTGTGGGCGTGGCAGCCCCGCCAGGGTGGCGGCCAGTCGGCGTTCGTACACCGCTTCGATCGGCCGTCGGAGGAACAGCGGGAGCAGCCTCATGAACCATCTCCATCGCGTTGTGGATGCTCTCCGCGGACCCTACCAGGGGTTCCTCGGCGAGCTTGGTGCGTACCTGAATGGCCCTGCTGTACCCGCTACTTGGCCAGGAGCGCGCGCTACGGTGGGTCTGTCCGGCGAGGGTATGCACCGGCGGACGTCGACGCCCGCTCCGGGGCCCCTCACTCCAGGAGAGGGCGCCAGCGGTCGGCCGACTCCATGATGTCCAGGCTGACCCGCTCCAGGAATGCCCCTGCCCTGGCCATCCGCTGACCCACGGGGCTGTCGGGTCCGGTCGCCTCCACCGTGGTCATCGCGGAATGTGCCGCATCGAGCGTCTGTTGCGCGCTGAGAACGACGGAGTGGTACCAGGCCTGGTCGTCGATCACGTAGACGTCGCGACGCCGCTGCGGATCGCGCTCGCGCCGGACATAGCCGTGCTGGACGAGGTAGTTCACGGACACGGAGACGGAGGCGGGGCTGACCTTCAGCCTGCGGGTCAGCTCGGCCGCGGTGCGCCTGCCGTCCTCGGACAGCAGCAGGTCGACGTGTACGCGTGCTGTCATCCTCGGCAGCCCCGCCCGGACCGCCATCTCGACGATCTCCTCTCCCGTTGCGCCGCCCGGTGGTCCGGCCGCGCGCGGGGGTGCCGGTGTGCCACGCCGCGCGCGCTGGGTCGTCGCCCGGTGCGCCCGCTGGGGCTGGTAGCCGCTGGGGCCACCGTTGCGTCCGATCTCCCGGCTGATCGTCGAGGTCGGCCGGTCGATCCGCCTCGCGATCTCGGCGTAGGACAGCCCGTCGGCGATTCCGGCCGCGATGCGCTGGCGGTCCTGCTGGGTCAACCGTTCTCCTGGCATGCCGCCAGTATTGCTTTCGCCGTCATTCATTGCAACGCGATATTGCATTAGAGCCCAGTGTCATTGCATCAATTTCCTGCAACTCACCTGCGGAAATGCGTTTCTGTCGATTGACACTCCTTCTGAATGCAACGTAGCTTTCGAGCATCGTCAAACGCGTACTATCGCGAGATGAGGAATGGTCATGGGTGAATTCCCGCACACCGTCACGACGATGCCGACGGCGCGTCAGTCCGGCTGCCCCTTCGACCCGCCGGCAGAGCTGGTCGACGCCCGCCGGCACGGCCCCATCAGCCCCTACACCTTCCCCGGCGGAAAACCCGGCTGGCTGATCACCGGATACGACCTGGTCAGGTCGGTCCTGGCCGATTCGCGGTTCAGCTCACGCAAGGAGCTCATGCTCCACCCGACCATCGACTACGGAGACATGCAGGCACCCCCGGCGCCGCCCGGCGAGTTCCTGCTCATGGACGAGCCCCAGCACAGCCGCTACCGAAAGCCGCTGATGGGCAAGTTCACCGTACGGCGGATGCGACTGCTCACCGAGCGCGTCGAGCAGATCACCGCCGACCACCTGGACGCCATGGAGGAGGCCGGGCCGTCGGCGGACCTGGTGACCGCGTTCGCCAAGCCCATCCCCGCCATCATGATCTGTGAACTGCTGGGGGTGCCGTACCAGGACCGGGGGTCCTTCCAGGAGCAGGTCGACTCGTTCATGAACGGGGAGACGAGCGACGAGGACCTGCTGGCGGCCTACACCGCGACCCAGGACTACCTCGCGGAGCTGGTGGCCGCCAAACGCGCGAACCCCACCGACGACGTGCTCAGCGACCTCACCGACAGCGATCTGACCGACGAGGAGCTGAGGGGGATCGCGCTGATCCTGCTGGCGGCCGGGCTCGACACCACCACGAACATGCTGGCCCTCGGCGCCTTCGCACTGCTGCGCAACCCGGAGCAGCTGGCCGCGCTGCGCGCCGATCCCGCGCTCGCCGACCGGGCCGTGGAGGAGCTGCTGCGGTACCTCAGTGTCGCCAAGACGTTCATGAGGACGGCGCTGGAGGATGTCGAGGTGGGCGGCCGGACCATCAAGGCCGGCTCGCGGGTGATCCTGTCGTACAACACCGCCAACCGCGACCCCGAGCGCTTCGCCGACCCCCACGTGCTCGACCTCCGCAGGCAGGACGGCGGGCACCTGGCCTTCGGCCACGGCATCCACCAGTGCCTGGGGCAGCAACTGGCCCGCGTCGAGATGAAGGTCGCGTTCCCCGCGCTGCTCGACCGCTTCCCCACGCTGCGCCTGGCCGTACCGCCCGAAGAGGTTGCCCTGCGTCCGGAGACCGCGGACGTCTACGGGGTGAAGAGCCTCCCGGTCACCTGGGACGCGTGACCCATGAGGATCACTGTGGACACCGAGCGCTGCGTCGGCTCCGGCATGTGCGTGCTGACGGTCGGCGAGGTCTTCGACCAGCGTGAGGACGACGGCAAGGCGATCGTGCTGCGGCCCGAGCCGCCCGCCGACACGCGGGACTCGGTTCGCGAGGCGGTCGACCTGTGCCCCGCCTCAGCGATCGTCCTGTCGGCCCCGGGCACCCCTGTTCCGTAGGTGGGCGCCCATGGACGGCCACCACCCGCCCCACCGGGCGCCCCGGGCCGGAGGCCGCTCAGGTCAGGCTCTCCCGCCACGCCTGGTGCAGCCCCGCGAAGCGGCCGGTGCCGGCGATGAGTTCGGCGGGGGTGCCGTCCTCCACGATGCGGCCGTGCTCCATCACCAGGACCCGGTCCGCGATCTCCACCGTGGAGAGGCGGTGGGCGATCACCACCGCGGTGCGGCCGTGCAGCACCGTGTCCATGGCCCGTTGCACCGCCCGTTCGCCGGGGACGTCCAGCGAGCTCGTCGCCTCGTCGAGGATCAGCACCGCCGGGTTCGCGAGCAGGGCGCGGGCGAATCCGACCAACTGGCGCTGACCGGCCGAGATCCGGCCGCCCCGCTTGCGTACGTCCGTGTCGTACCCGTCGGGCAGTCCGCTGATGAAATCGTGCGCGCCGATCGCCTTGGCGGCCTGCTCGATCTCCGCACGGGTCGCGTCCGGGCTGCCGATCGCGATGTTCTCGGCGACCGTCCCGGAGAACAGGAACGCCTCCTGGGTCACCATCACCACACCCCGCCGCAGCTCCGGCACGGCCAGGTCGCGCAGATCCGTACCGTCGAGCAGCACCCGGCCCTCCGACGGGTCGTAGAACCGGGCCAGCAGCTTGGCCAGCGTCGACTTGCCCGCACCCGTCGATCCGACCACGGCGACGGTCTGCCCGGCCGGGACCGTCAGATCGAAGCGGGGCAGCACCTCGCCGCCCGTGCGGTAGGCGAAGCGCACCTGGTCGAAGACGACCTCGCGGCCCGGGTGTTCGCCCGTGAGGGCCGGCAGCTCCCGCGGGTCCGACGCCTCCGGGACGGACGGGGTCTGGGCCAGCAGACCCGCGATCTTCTCCAGCGAGGCCGCGGCCGACTGGTAGGAGTTGAGGAACATGCCGAGCCGGTCGATCGGGTCGTACAGCCGGCGCAGATAGAGCACGGCCGCGGCCAGCACCCCGAGCGCCAGGGTGCCCGAGGCCACCCGGTACGCACCCCACAGCACGATTCCGGCGACCGCCGTGTTGGCGACCAGCCGGGAGCCGACGACGTAGCGCGCCATCTCCAGCATCGCGCCGCCGTTGGCCCACCGGTGCGTGTTGTTGAGCTCCTCGAAGTGCGCGTCGTTGACGGGCTCGCGACGGAAGGCCCGGACGGGGCGGATGCCGTTCATCGTCTCCGCGAACTTGACGATGACCGCGGCGATGGCCGAGGACCGCTCGGCGTACAGCACTCCGGCCCGCCGCTGGAAGAGCCGCACCAGCAGATACAGCGGAATGAAGGAGAGCACGGCCAGCGCGCCCATGTCGAAGTCCAGCCAGAGCAGCATCAGCGAGATGGAGACGAAGGACAGGCCGACGCCGATCAGCTCCTGCAGTCCCTCGCTGAGCAGCTCCCGCAGCGACTCCACGTCCGTGGTGGAACGGGAGATCAGCCGGCCCGAGGTGTAGCGCTCGTGGAAGTCCACGCTCAGTGCCTGCGCATGACGGAAGATCCGCCCGCGCAGATCGAGCAGCGCGTCCTGGTTGAGCCGGGCGGAGACCCGGATGAACGCGTACTGCATGGCGCCGCCCGTCGCCGAGCACAGCGCGTACCCGACCGCCACCGCGATCAGCGGCCCGTAGTCCGCGTCCCGGAACGCGGGCACGCCGCTGTCGATGGCGTACGCGACGAGCAGCGGGCCGGCCTGGACCGCGGCCTGCTGGACCAGCAGCAGCAGCGCGGACAGCACCACCCGGGCCTTCAGGGGCCGCAGCAGCGACCGCAGCAGAGCCCCGGTCGCGCCGGGCGGGGTGGGCAGATCGTCCCGGTCGAAGCGGTCCCCGGTGGTCCCGGAGCCCGCGGCTTCCGGCGCGTCCTCGGCGGGGGCTGTGTCCGTCGTCGTACTGGTCATCGGGTGCCCTTCTCGGCGAGGAGGTCCTCGGCGGACAGGCCGGGGCAGGCGTCCCCGGCGGGCGCGTCCGGCGCGCCTTCGGCGCCCGACATCAGCCAGGCGTATTCGGCGCTGCTGCGCAGCAGTTCCTGATGGGTGCCGACGGCGGTGATCCGGCCCTGCGAAAGCAGTGCCACCCGGTCCGCGAGCATCACGGTGGACGGCCGGTGCGCGACCACGATCGCCGTGGTCTCCGCCAGGACCTGCCGCAGTGCGGCCTCCACCAGCGCCTCCGTGTGCACGTCCAGCGCGGAGAGCGGATCGTCGAGGACCAGGAAGCGCGGCCGGCCGACCACGGCGCGGGCCAGCGCGAGCCGTTGCCGCTGCCCGCCGGAGAGGCTGAGCCCCTGCTCGCCGACCTGGGTGCCGACGCCCTCGGGCAGATCGTGCGCGAAGTCGGCCTGGGCGATGGCGAGCGCCCTGCGCAACTCGTCGTCCCCGGCGCCCTCGGCGCCCATCAGCACGTTCTCCCCGACGCTCGCCGAGAAGAGCGTCGGCTCCTCGAAGGCCACGGACACCAGCTCGCGCAGCTGCTCCCGGGGCATGGCGGTGATGTCCGTACCGTCCAGGGTGATCCGCCCCGCGGTGGCCTCGTGCAGTCGTGGCACGAGGGCGGTGAGCGTCGTCTTCCCGGAGCCCGTGGCCCCGACCAGGGCCATCGTCTCGCCGGGCCGGATGCGCAGATCGATCCGGGACAGCACGGGCACGGAGCCGGGCTCCGCGTCGGGATAGCGGAACTCCACGCCCTCGAAGACCATTTCACCGCGAGTGGACGCGCTGGCCGGGGCGTGCTCGCCGGCGGTGGACGCGTCGTCCTCCTCGGCCACGTCCATCACCTCGAAGAACCGCTCGGTCGCCGTCGCCGACTCCTGGCTCATCGCCAGCAGGAAGCCGATCGACTCGACCGGCCAGCGCAGGGCGAGCGCGGTGGAGAGAAACGCGACCAGGGTGCCCGCGGAGAGGTCGCCGTCCGCGACCTGGACCGTGCCGAGCACCAGCGCCGCACCGATGGCCAGCTCCGGGATCACGGTGATGGCGGCCCAGATGCCCGCGAGGAGACGGGCCTTGCCCAGCTCCGTGACGCGCAGCTGCCGGGAGAGGGCACGGAAGGCGTCGGCCTGGCTGCGGTGCCGGCCGAAGCCCTTGATGATGCGGATGCCGAGCACGCTCTCCTCGACGACCGTCGTCAGATCGCCGGCCTGGTCCTGGGCCCGGCGCGCCACGGTCGAGTACTTCGTCTCGAAGGCCGAGCAGATGATCATCAGCGGCACGACCGGGACGAGCAGCACCAGCCCCAGCGTCCACTGCTGCATCAGCAAAATGACGAAGCCGATCAGGACCGTCGCCCCGTTGACCAGCAGGAAGGTCAGCGGGAAGGCCAGGAACTGACGCAGCAGCATCAGGTCCGTGGTCGCGCGCGAGAGCAACTGCCCCGATGCCCAGCGGTCGTGGAACGCCACCGGCAGCCGCTGGAGATGCCGGTACAGATCGGCCCGCATCGACGCCTCGACCCCGGCCAGCGGACGGGCCACCATCCACCGCCGCACCCCGAACAGCGCCGCCTCGCCGATGCCCAGCAACAGCAGATACAGCGCGCCGAGCCAGACCCCGCCGGGGTCGCGGTCCGCCACCGGGCCGTCGACGAGCCACTTCAGGACGAGGGGGATCACCAGGCCGATGCAGGACGAGACGATCGCGACCAGAGCGGCGCCGAACAGCCGCTTCCGTACCGGCTTCACATAAGGCCACAACCGCATCAGCGACTGAGCGGTGGACCGGTCCTTGGGCTCTGCATGTTCTTCGGGCATCACAGGCGAGCCTACGGTTCACCCCTGACATCGCTCATGTGGTTTTTCGGCCGACAGACGGTGACCGGGTGCGACGGGGCCCGGCGCACGCCGGTCGTAGTCCGTATCAACCGATCGGCTGATGCCCTTTCGAGCGCGATGGACGATGGTGCGTCGGCCCCCGCGGCACGATGCTCGTGGTCATGGCAATCATCGAAGTGAACGGGGTGCGGAAGGCGTACGCCGGGCGCACCGTGGTCGACGGAGTGAGCTTCACCGTCGACGAGGGGGAGATCTTCGGGATCCTCGGCCCCAACGGCGCGGGCAAGACCACCACCGTCGAGTGCGTCGGGGGGCTGCGGGCCCCCGACGCCGGTACGGTCCGCGTCGCCGGTCTCGACCCCGTCGCCGACCACGACCGGGTCACCCGGCTGCTGGGCGCCCAGCTCCAGGAGAGCGAGCTCCAGCCCAAAATCACCGTGGCCGAGGCGCTGGAGCTGTACAGCGCCTTCTACCCGGACCCCGCCGACTGGCGGGAGCTCGCCGAACGGCTCGGTCTGCACACCAAGTTCGACACCCGCTTCGCCAAACTGTCCGGCGGTCAGAAGCAGCGGCTGTCCATCGCGCTCGCCCTGGTCGGCAACCCGCGGGTGGTGGTGCTCGACGAGCTGACCACCGGCCTGGACCCACGGGCCCGCCGGGACACCTGGAAGCTGATCGAGGACGTACGCGACAGCGGCGTCACCGTCCTGCTGGTCACCCACTTCATGGAGGAGGCCAGCCAGCTCTGCGACCGGATCGCCGTCATCGACAAGGGGAAGGTCATCGCCCTCGACACCCCCTCCGGCCTGATCGGCAGCGCGGACAGCTCCACGGTCATCTCCTTCACACCGTCGCAGCCGCTCACCGACGCCGAGTTGGAGCAGCTGCCCGGCGCGGTGTCCGTGGAGCGGAAGGACGACCGGATCGTCATCAGCGGCACCGACGAGACGGTCAACGCGGTGATCTCACTGCTGGCCCGCCACCACATCACCGCACACCGGCTCCGCGTCTCGGAGGCGACGCTCGACGACGCCTTCCTCGACCTCACAGAACAGGCGGCCTGAGATGACCACGGCGAACCCGGCCACGGCCACCGCGACACCCGCACCGGCATCCGCGCGCAAGGCGGTGCTCAGGTCCGAGACCCGGCTCTTCCTGCGCGAACCCGGCGCCCTGTTCTGGATCGTCGTCTTCCCGACCGCGCTCCTGACGATCCTCGGCCTCATCCCCTCCTTCCGGGAGCACACCGACGACCTCGGGGGCCGGCGCGTCATCGACCTGTACGTACCGGTGTCGGTCCTGCTCGCCATGATCATGTCCGGGCTGCAGGCCATGCCGCCCGTCCTCACCGGCTACCGCGAACGCGGCATCCTGCGCCGGATGTCCACCACTCCGGTACGCCCCTCCGCGCTGCTCACCGCGCAGATCGCCCTGCACGGCGCCGCCGCCCTCGGCTCCGCCGTACTGGCGATGGCCGTCGGCCGGATCGCCTTCGGCGTCGGACTGCCCGGACAGCCCGTCGCCTACGTCCTGGCGCTGCTCCTGTCGACGGCGAGCGTGCTGACCCTCGGCGCACTGCTCTGTGCCCTCTCCCGTACGACCAAGGCGGCCGCCGCCATCAGTTCGGTCGTGAACCTCCTGATGATGTTCACCGCCGGCGTCTGGATCCCGGTGCAGAGCATGCCCGACACCCTCCGGAACATCGTCCGGTTCACCCCGTTCGGAGCGGCGTCCGAGGCGCTGGACCGGGCGGCGTCCGGCAGCTGGCCCGGCTTCGCGCAGCTCGGTGTGATGGTGCTGTGGACGGCGCTGGTGACGCTGCTCGCGACCCGTCTGTTCCGCTGGGAGTGACCGGCGCGCCGGAGACGGGGAGACTGCACCCATGAAGGCGTGGGACACGGCGACGGCGCACCGGAACGACGCGATGAGCGCCGAGCTCGGGTGGGAACGGTTCTTCAGGTACGGGCCCTACGGGTTCCTCGGTGTGAGCACCGCCGTATCTGCCGTGAGCGCCCCGCTCATCATGGATCGCGCCGACGTGTACACCACCGCGGTGCTGGTGCCCGTCGCTCTCTCCCTCCAGCTCTGGTGGGGGCGGGTCAGGCCGATCGTTGTCCCCAAGTCGTGGGCGTCGCAGTTCTACTACGTCGCCCGCACCCTGATCGCCTTCGCGCTGACCTGGTGCAACTCGTTCTTCTCGGTGTTCGCGATCCTCGGATACTTCGACACCGGCCGGCTGCTGCCGCGACGGGCCGTGCGCCCCGGGCTGCTGGCCACCGCCGTCATCATGGCGGGCGCTCAGTGCGGCAGCGGCCTGCCGCCGGCCTCCCTGATGAACTGGGCAGCCTTCGTCGCCCTGCTCGGTCTGCACGGAACCCTCACCATGGTCTTCGCCAAGATCGGCGACCGCGAGGCCGACCACGCCCGCACCCAGGTCGACACCATCACCGAGCTGGAGTCGGCCAACGCCCGCCTCGAACAGGCCCTGGCGGAGAACGCCGGGCTGCACGCCCAGCTCCTGGTGCAGGCCCGCGAGGCGGGCGTCGCAGACGAGCGCCGACGGCTGGCCGCCGAGATCCACGACACCCTGGCCCAGGGCCTGACCGGCATCATCGCCCAGCTCCAGGTGGTGACCTCGATCGGCGACACCGACCCGGCGCTGGCCCGGGTGCACCTGGACCGCGCCGCCGCCCTCGCCCGGCACAGCCTCGGCGAGGCGCGGCGCTCGGTCCATGACCTGGTCCCCGCCGCACTGGAACACGACGACCTGCCGGGCGCGCTGAAGCGTACGGTCACCGACTGGGGGGAACGCCACGGAGTCCGGGCCGAGTTCACCGTCACCGGTACCGTCGAGCCGCTCCACGACGAGATAGCCGCGACCCTGCTCCGGATCGCCGAGGAGGCCCTCGCCAACGTCGGCCGCCACGCCGGGGCCTCCCGGGTCGGTGTCACGCTGTCGTTCATGGGGGACGAACTCACCCTGGACGTACGGGACGACGGCTGCGGCTTCGACCCGGTCGCCCTGCCGCCGTACAGCGGCGCGGGCGGTTTCGGGCTCGGCGGCATGCGGGCCCGCGCCGAGCGCATCGCGGGCGCCGTCGAGGTGGAGACGGAGCCGGGCCGCGGCACGGCGGTCAGTGCCCGGGTGCCCCTGGTCCGGCACAGCCGATGACCAGTACGGTTGGTCTGCCATGGCTCAGGAATCCGCACGCGTCATCACACTCGTCGTCGTCGACGACCACCCCGTCGTACGGGACGGTCTGCGCGGCATGTTCGACTCGGCCCCGGACTTCGAGGTCCTCGGTGAGGCGTCGAACGGGGTGGAGGGGGTCGACCTGGTGGTCCGGCTGGACCCCGACGTCGTCCTGATGGACCTGCGGATGCCGGGCGGCGGCGGAGTCGCCGCCATCGCCGAACTGGCCGGGCGCGGCGCCCGGTCCAAGGTGCTGGTCCTCACCACGTACGACACCGACTCCGACACCCTGCCCGCGATCGAGGCCGGGGCGACCGGCTATCTGCTCAAGGACGCGCCCCGCGACGAGCTGTTCACCGCCGTCCGTGCCGCCGCCGACGGCCGCACCGTGCTCTCGCCCGCCGTCGCCTCCCGGCTCATCTCACGGGTGCGCACCCCGGCGGCGGGCAGCGAATCGCTGTCGGGCCGCGAGCGAGAGGTGCTCGAACTCGTCGCGAAGGGCACGTCGAACCGGGAGATCGCCGCCGAGCTGTTCATCAGCGAGGCCACCGTGAAGACCCATCTCACCCATGTCTTCGCCAAGCTGGGCGCCAAGGACCGGGCCGCCGCCGTCGCGATCGGCTACGACCGGGGCATCCTCGGCTGACCCGGTCCGCACCCCCGCACCCCCGCTCACCCCGTGACGCGCAGCAGGAGCACCGACCTGGCCGGCACGGTCAGCGTCCCGTCGCCCGGGTGGACGGTGCCGGGGGCCGCGGACTGGTCCTCCCGCGAGGTGTCCAGGACCAGCTCGTAGCCCTGCGCCCACGGCGGACCCGGGAGCCGGAAGGCGGACGGCCGGTGATCGGCGTGCAGGATCGCCAGGAAGCTGTCGTCCGTGATCTGTTCGCCGCGCACGTCCCGGCCGGGGATGTCGCGCCCGGAGAGGTACAGCCCGACCGTGGCGGCCGGTGCGTACCAGTCGCCCTCCGTCATCTCCGTACCCCGCGGGGTGAACCAGGCCAGGTCCCGCAGCCCGTCCGCCGCCTGCGGCAGCCCGGAGAAGAAGGCCCGGCGGCGCAGCACCGGATGGGCGTGGCGCAGCCGCAGCACCCGCGCCGTCAGCTCGGTCAGCTCCCGCCACCCGGGCTGTTCGAGCAGTGACCAGTCCAGCCAGCCGATCTCGTTGTCCTGGCAGTACGCGTTGTTGTTGCCGCCCTGCGTACGGCCCATCTCGTCGCCCGCGACCAGCATCGGCACGCCCGTCGACAGCAGCAGCGTGGTCAGCAGATTGCGCAGCTGGCGGCGGCGCAGGGCGTTGATCCCGGGGTCCTCGCTCTCGCCCTCGGCGCCGCAGTTCCAGGCCCGGTTGTCCGAGGTGCCGTCCCGGTTGTCCTCGCCGTTGGCCTCGTTGTGCTTCTGTTCGTAGCTGACGAGGTCGCGCAGGGTGAAGCCGTCGTGCGCGGTGACGAAGTTGACCGAGGCGTACGGGCGCCGGCCGCCCCACGCGTAGAGGTCGCTGGAGCCGGTGAGCCGGTAGCCGAGATCCCGTACGTCGGGCAGGGCGCCGCGCCAGAAGTCCCGTACGGCGTCCCGGTAGCGGTCGTTCCACTCGGTCCACAGCGGCGGGAAGGCGCCCACCTGGTAGCCGCCGTCGCCGACGTCCCACGGCTCGGCGATCAGCTTCACCCGGCGCAGCACCGGGTCCTGGGCGATCACCGCGAGGAACGGCGAGAGCATGTCGACGTCGTGCATGGAGCGGGCCAGCGCCGCCGCCAGGTCGAAGCGGAAGCCGTCGACGCCCATCTCCGTCACCCAGTAGCGCAGCGAGTCCGTGATCAGCCGCAGCACCTGCGGCTGGACCACGTGCAGGGTGTTGCCGCAGCCGGTGTAGTCCGCGTATCTGCGGGCGTCGGACTGGAGGCGGTAGTAGCCGCGGTTGTCGATGCCGCGCAGCGAGAGCATCGGACCGAGCTCGCCCGCCTCCGCCGTGTGGTTGTAGACCACGTCGAGGATCACCTCGATCCCGGCGTCGTGCAGGGCCCGCACCATCCGCTTGAACTCGCCGACCTGCCGGCCCGCGCTGCCGCTCGCCGAGTAGCCGGCGTGCGGGGCGAAGTAGCCGATGGAGTTGTAGCCCCAGTAGTTGTGCAGCCCGCGACGGAGCAGATGGTCCTCGTGGGCGAACTGATGCACCGGCAGCAGCTCCACCGCCGTCACCCCGAGCCGCAGCAGATGCCCGATGGCCGCCGGATGGGCGAGACCCGCGTACGTGCCCCGCAGCTCCTCGGGGATCCCGGGGTGCAGCTTGGTGAAGCCGCGCACATGCAGTTCGTAGATGACGGAGTCCGCCCACGGGGTCTTGGGCCGGCGGTCCTCGGCCCAGTCGTCCTCGTCCTGGACCACGACACCCTTGGGGACGTACGGAGCGGAGTCCCGTTCGTCGCGGACGGTGTCGGCGACCTGCTGCTGCGGCCAGTCCCTCACATGGCCGTACACCTCGGCCGGAAGCGTGAACGAGCCGTCCACCGCCCGTGCGTACGGATCGAGGAGCAGTTTCGACGGGTTCCAGCGGGCCCCCGTCCAGGGGTCCCAGCGACCGTGCACCCGGTAGCCGTAGCGCTGCCCCGGCCGCACGCCGGGCACGAAGCCGTGCCGGATCTCATGGGTCAGCTCGGTCAGCACGAGGCGCCGCTCGGTGCCGTCCTCGTCGAAGAGGCAGAGCTCCACGGCCTCCGAACCGCCCGCCCAGAGCGCGAAATTGGTGCCGGCGACCCCGTCGGGCCCCACCCGGAAACGGGCCCCGAGCGGCGTCGGGGCGCCGGGCCACACGGCCGGTGGCGGCCCCGGCACTCCCGCCTCCTGAACTGCCTGCTGCACTGCTTCCTGCTCGGCTGCGCTCGACACCTGCTCGCCTCCCGCGGCTCGTGGGGACCGGCACGAAAAGGAGCGCACGGCGTCCCGGCCGCGGCTCCCCGAGTGTGGTCCTCCCCCTGTTTCTGCCCACCCGGGCGCCCGCACTCACGTTTCCCCCGACCGGCCCCCGTCGTTGGGGGGACGTGAACCACGTAGCGAAGAGAGCGGTGGCGAACCCGGCCGCCGTGCTGACATGGGCAGGACTGTTCGTCGTGCTGGCCGTACTGACCGGCTGCACCGGCGCCGGATCGATCTTCAGCGGGAAGGCGGGCCCGCCGCAGGACGGGATCCAGGTCACCCCGCGGAACGGGGCGAAGAACATCGGTCCGGACGACCGGATCGGGGTGAAGGTCCCCGACGGCCGGCTGGAGAGCGTCGAGGTGACGCGGATCAAGGACGCGCAGAGCCAGAAGGTGCCGGGCCGGATCGCGGACGACGGCCTGTCCTGGGCGCCCCGGGCGGGCGCGGGCCGGCTCAGGCTCGCCGCCAAGTACAGCGTGGACGCGGTGGCCGTGGACGGCTCGGGGAAGCGATCGGCCCGCCACACCACCTTCACCACGGCCGTGCCCGAACACCGCTTCATCGGCTACTTCAGACCGGAGAACCGGTCCACGGTCGGCACCGGGATGATCGTCTCCTTCGACTTCAACCGGCCGGTCAGCAACCGCGCGGTGGTGCAGAAGGCCATCCGGGTGACGGCCGTTCCGCCGGTCGAGGTGGTGGGGCACTGGTTCGGCGGGAAGCGCCTCGACTTCCGCCCCGCCGCCTACTGGAAGCCGGGCACCGAGGTGACCGTCGAGATGGCGCTGCGCGACGTGGAGGGTGCGCCGCGCGTCTACGGCACCCAGGACAAGAAGGTCTCCTTCGAGGTGGGCCGCTCCCAGACGTCCCTGGTCGACGCGGCCGAGCACACCATGGAGGTGCGCCGCGACGGCAAGCTGGTCTCGACCTTCCCGATCACGGCGGGCTCCGCGGGGACGGCCACGTACAACGGGAAGATGGTGGTCAGCGAGATGTACGAAGAGACCCGGATGGACGGCCGCACGGTCGGCTTCGGCGGCGAGTACGACATCAAGGACGTCCCGCACGCCCTCCGGCTCACCGATTCCGGCACCTTCCTGCACGGCAACTACTGGTCGGACGAGGACGTCTTCGGCTCGGACAACGTCAGCCACGGCTGTGTCGGACTGGAGGACGTACAGGGCGGCAGCAGCGACACCCCGGCCGGCCGGTTCTTCGACCGGACGCTCATCGGCGATGTGGTCGAGGTCGTCAACTCCGCGGACAAAAAGGTCGCACCGGACAACGGGTTCGGCGGCTGGAACCTGGACTGGACCCGGTGGAAGGCCGGCTCCGCCCTCCGCTGAGGCCCCGTCGGACCGCCCCGGCCCGGCACGTCCCGCGCCACTCCGTGAAGTGCCGGGACAACTTGGGACTGAACGGTGACATCCGGGGGGTCATTTCCCGATGGCCGGTGTGATTATCTTTCGCTGAGCGTGCATGTGCAGCGCGCGGGGGAGGGAGCCTTCGGGCTCCCGGGGGCCTTGGCGGGGCCAGGCCGTGTGAGGGGAGACGACCACATTGAACGGGCAGCCGATATCGGGGACATCGGCCGGGGCGAACGGCGTACGGGGCGGGCGAGGGTCCACCGGACTGCTGGCTCTGGTACTGGGTGCGCTGCTGTTGCTGGTGACGGCGTGCGGCGGGGGAGACGACGCCGGTAACGGCAAGGGCGGGGGGAAGGCCGACGACAACTCCGCCTCGCAGGCCGTGGTGACCGTCGCGCCCAAGGACGGCGCGGACTCCGTCGCGACCAGCGGGGCGCTGAAGGTCTCGGCCGACCAGGGGAAGCTGACCACGGTCAAGGTCTCCGACCCCAAGGGCACCGAGGTCGAGGGGAAGATCGCGGCGGACGGCGCGAGCTGGGCGCCGGACCAGCATCTGGCCGCGGCGACCAAGTACAAGGTCCACGCCATCGCCAAGGACTCGAAGGGCCGTGAGTCGGCGAAGGACACCAGCTTCACCACGCTGGTCCCGCAGAACACCTTCATCGGGCAGTACACCCCGGAGGACGGTTCCACGGTCGGCGTCGGGATGCCCGTCTCGATCCACTTCACCCGCGGCATCACCGACCCGGGCGCGGTCGAGAACGCGATCAAGGTGACGGCCGAGCCGTCCGTACCGGTCGAGGGCCACTGGTTCGGCAACGACCGCCTGGACTTCCGCCCCGAGGAGTACTGGGCCGCGGGCACCAAGGTGACCGTGAAGCTCAACCTCGACGGCGTCGAGGGACGCCCCGGTGTCTACGGCAAGCAGGCCAAGACGATCTCCTTCACCATCGGCCGCAAGCAGGTCAGCACGGTCGACGCGAGCACGCACCGGATGAAGGTCGTCCGCGACGGTCAGCAGATCAAGGACATCCCGATCTCGGCGGGCGCCCCGGCGACCACCACGTACAACGGCCAGATGGTCATCAGCGAGAAGCTCAAGGTGACCCGGATGAACGGTGACACCGTCGGCTTCGGCGGCGAGTACGACATCAAGGACGTGCCGCACGCGATGCGTCTGTCCACCTCGGGCACCTTCATCCACGGCAACTACTGGGGCGCCTCCGGCATCTTCGGTTCGACCAACACCAGCCACGGCTGCGTCGGTCTGCAGGACGTGCGCGGCGCCTGGAGCAAGAAGACCCCGGCGGCCTGGCTCTTCGACAACTCGCTCATCGGCGACGTCGTGGTCGTGAAGAACTCGCACGACAGCACGATCCAGCCGGACAACGGCCTCAACGGCTGGAACATGGCCTGGTCGGAGTGGACCAAGTAGTTCCTCGCGCAAGGAACACGGAGCGGGCCCGGTGCTGTGACCAACAGCACCGGGCCCGCCGTCGTTAGCGGCGGTTAACCTGCCTCCCATGACCGCAAATCTCGAAGTACGCGACGGCGTCGGCACGATCCTGCTGGACCGTCCGCCCATGAACGCCCTGGACGTCGCCACCCAGGACCGGCTGCGTGAACTCGCCGAGGAGGCGACCCGGCGCGACGACGTGCGGGCCGTGGTCCTCTACGGCGGCGAGAAGGTGTTCGCGGCGGGCGCGGACATCAAGGAGATGCAGGCGATGGACCATACGGCGATGGTCGTACGGTCCAAGGCGCTGCAGGACTCGTTCACCGCGGTGGCCCGGATCCCCAAGCCCGTCGTCGCCGCCGTCACCGGCTACGCGCTGGGCGGCGGCTGCGAGCTGGCGCTCTGCGCCGACTTCCGCATCGCCGCCGACAACGCCAAGCTGGGCCAGCCCGAGATCCTGCTCGGGCTGATCCCGGGTGCGGGCGGCACCCAGCGCCTGGCCCGGCTGATCGGCCCCTCCAAGGCCAAGGACCTGATCTTCACCGGTCGCCACGTCAGGGCCGAAGAGGCCCTGACGATCGGCCTGGTGGACCGTGTGGTGCCCGCCGCCGAGGTGTACGAGCAGGCGCACGCCTGGGCCGCCGCGCTGGCGAAGGGGCCGGCTCTCGCGCTGCGCGCCGCCAAGGAATCCATCGATGCCGGCCTGGAGACGGACATCGACACCGGGCTCACGATCGAGCGGAACTGGTTCGCCGGACTGTTCGCCACCGAGGACCGGGAGCGCGGAATGCGCAGCTTTGTGGAAGAGGGTCCGGGCAAGGCCAAATTCCTCTGACCGAAAGCCAGTTGGGCACAGACTGACGCGGGTTCATCCGTGCGGGCGGATTAGCTGGGCCTCAAGAGAACCTTGAGGCCCAGCTCGCCGAGAGGCCCGCAGGTCTTGCTCGGGCGGGGTATCCGTGCAGGTCAGAGGGGTTGCGGTGGGCCGCATTCTGCCAGTGGCATATGCCTACCGACCTCGTCGGAGCACCGTATTCCGGGGTGCGGATTCCGTCGGAACGGCCCCGGCGCACCCGTCTTGCGGCCATGATGGTGTCCATGTCGGGCCTGGAGGGTGTGGAACAGTCGCGACCGCGCAGCGGTGCGACGGCGGCGCGCTGGATGTCGGCGGTCGAGGACGAACAGGCGTTCAAGGCGCTGGAGTTGTTCGGAAATCCGACGGAGGGCGAAGTCCGGCTGCCCTCCCGTCCGGAGTCGGCGGCCACCGCCCGGCGGCTCACCTCGTGCGTGGTGCTCCGTCAGTGGGCGCTCTCCCCGCAGACCGCCGAGTACGCCGTGCTGCTCGTCTCGGAGCTCGTCGGCAATGCGGTGCGGCACACCGGTGCCCGGGTCTTCGGGCTGCGGATGCTGCGCCGCCGGGGCTGGATCAGGATCGAGGTGCGCGACCCCTCGCGCGGGCTGCCCTGCCTGATGCCCGTTCAGGAGATGGACATCAGCGGACGGGGCCTCTTCCTCGTCGACAAGCTCTCCGACCGCTGGGGTGTGGATCTGCTGCCGCGCGGCAAGACCACCTGGTTCGAGATGCGGATCTCCGACCGCTGACCCGGCGGGCCGCGCCCGGAACCACAGCAGCCCCCGGTCCGCCGTGATGCGGCGCTTCGGGGGCTGCTGTGTGGGGGCCGTGAAATGGGGGGTGTGTTCACGGCCGCTTGTGACGACCGGGCTCGGGTCATGCGGTCGTGTCACCGACTATGGCAGACGGGCGACCTCTCCGCCAAAGGTGCAATCGGTGCATCCACCCCATAGCGGGGCATTTCTTGGGTGAATCGCAGGTGTGATGGGTCACTTGCCTGCAAAAGTGTGAATATTTATGGGATTCAGCGAGTGATTCATTCGCTTCGCCCATATGTCTAAATTGTTATTTTCTTCTCATTTCACCCCTACTGTGTCTGTACATGAACGCCTCCGACACTCCGGTGCACCGCCGCAGCGCCCTGCGCGCGGGAGCAGGGGCCGCCCTCGCCGGTGTCCTCGCCACCGGATGCGCGGACCGCGACGCCGCCGGCACACCGGCCGGGACCGTCACGGACGCGGTGAGCCCGAAGAACCCCGTCGGCGCGACCACCCGGCCCCCGTCCCCGCAGCCCGCGCCCGGACCGCGCCGCTTCCCCGGACAGCCGGTCCAGATCGACCACGGCCCCCGTGACCGCGCCCGCGTCGCCCTCACCTTCCACGGCCAGGGCGACCCCGCCATCGCCCGCACCGTGCTCGCCGAGGCCGAACGGGCCCACGTCCGGGTCACCGTCCTCGCCGTCGGCAGCTGGCTCGACGAACACCCCGGGATGGCCCGGCGCATCCTCGACGGCGGCCACGAACTCGGCAACCACACCCAGCACCACGTCGACATCTCCTCGATGGGCGAGGCCGAGGCGTACGCGGAGATCGACGGCTGCGCCCAGCGGCTGCGCAGGCTCACCGGCTCCATCGGCACCTGGTTCCGGCCCTCGCGCACCCGGTACGCCACCCCGCTCGTCCAGCGGCTGGCCGCCAGGGCGGGCTACCCGAACGTTCTCTCGTACGACGTGGACTCCCTCGACTTCACCTCTCCCGGCGCCGCGGCCGTGACCCGCAAGGTGGCCGGGGAGATCCGCAACGGATCGGTGGTGAGCCTGCACTTCGGCTACGCGGACACGGTCGCCGCGCTGCCCCTCCTCCTCACCGAAATCGACCGCCGCCAACTGCGCGCGGTGACGACCACGGAGCTGCTGACCTGATGTCTCCCTCCACCAAACACACCGCGGCCCTGCTCGGGGGTGTCCTGCTGGCCGTACTCACCGGCTGCGGCACCCCCGCCGAGAAGACGAACGTCCAGGCCGTCGGCAGCGAGGCCGCCCGGCCCGCCGAGCCCGACGGCGTCGCACCGCCGGGGCTCCCCGGGATGCCTCCGGTGCTCGACACCAAGGACGTCTACTCGGCCGACCGGGGAAAGCTCTCACCGGTCGTCAAGGACTTCCCGTCCCGGGTGTACGTCCCCAACACCAACTCCGACACCGTGTCCGTGATCGACCCCGCGACGTACAAGGTCATCAAGACCATCAAGGTCGGCCGCCAGCCGCAGCACGTCGTCCCGTCCTGGGACCTGAAGACCCTCTGGGTCAACAACGACATCGGCGACAGCCTCACGGCCATCGACCCGGCCACCGGGAAGACCGGCCCCACGGTGCCGGTCTCCGACCCGTACAACCTCTACTTCACCCCGGACGGCAAATACGCCGTGGTGATGGCCTCGATGGACCGTCAGCTGGTCTTCCGCGACGCCCACACCATGAAGACGGCCAAGACCCTCCCGGTCGACTGCGCGGGCGTCAATCACGCCGACTTCTCCACCGACGGCCGGTACTTCATCGTCTCCTGCGAGTTCTCCGGCGAGCTCCTCAAGGTCGACACGGCCGGGATGAAGGTCGTCGGCCAGCAGAAGCTGCCGCTCAAGGGCGCGATGCCGCAGGACGTGAAGCTGTCGCCCGACGGCGGGACGTTCTACATCGCGGACATGATCGCCGACGGGATCTGGGTGCTGGACGGGAAGAAGTTCACCACCCCGAAGCTGCTGCGCACCGGCAAGGGCGCCCACGGCCTCTACGTCAGCCGCGACTCCAAGGAGATGTACATCTCCAACCGCGGCGAGGGCTCCATCTCCGTCTTCGACTTCGCGCGGCGCGAGCTGGTGAAGAAATGGCGTCTGCCCGGCGGCGGCAGCCCCGACATGGGCGGGGTCTCGGCGGACGGCAAGGTCCTCTGGCTGAGCGGACGTTACAACGCCGAGGTCTACGCGATCGACACCGCCACCGGCAAACAGCTCGCCCGTATCCCGGTGGGCAGCGGCCCGCACGGACTCGCCGTCTACCCGCAGCCGGGCCGCTACTCGCTCGGCCACACCGGCGTCTTCCGCTGACCGCCCGGCCCGCCCCACCACGGCCCTGTCGACCGCTCACCCCGCGGTCAGCAGGGCCTCCGAGCCCACCGGCCGGTAGCCCGCCGCCTGGAACGTCCGCACACTGCGGGCGTTCCCCGGCGACTGCTGGGCCCACACGACCGCGTCCGGCACCAGATGCCGGGCCGCCCGCGCCAGCCGTTCGCCGAGCCGCCGGCCGCGCGCCTCCTCGGCCACCTCGATCGCGGTCTCCCAGCGCCCCGCGACGCCCCGGCCGAGGATCACCACCCCGCCGTCGGCGGACCAGACCCGCACCTCGTCGCGGTACTTCATCGCCCGTGCCACCCGCGGATGCTCCGGGTCCTCGATCTCCCGCAGCGCGATCTCCGGTTCGCCGGGCAGCGCGTCCGCGGCCGTCAGCAGATCGATGGTGTTCATGTGCCGGCCGGTCCGGGCCAGCAGCGCGCCCAGGAAGTGCGGATGCATCGTCGCGGCGAGCGCGTCGCCGGGGGTGCCGGCCAGCACGGACCGCACCCAGTCGGGGTCCTCGGCGGTGAAGACCACCGAGTGCGCGGTGAACGCCAGCACTCCCGCGTCCCGGGCATCGGGCTGCCCCACCACGGTCGTCGCACCGTCCGGCGGAGGGAACCGCCCCTGCGCCGCGGCTGCCAGAATTCGTGCCAGTGCGTCATCCATGGGTGTTCCGCTCCCCGGTCCGGGCCGTGGTCCGCCGGGCGGCGGACCACCCACCCATGATCGACGACCGGCCGCCGCGAACGCCATCGGTCGCGACCGTTAATCTGACCCCCGTCAGTCAGGCATTGGCCAGGCATCGGTCAGGCACTGATCAGTCATTGATCAGGTATTACGAAGGGGCGGAACTGTGGCGGACATAGAGTCGGCGCGCAAGGCATTCGAGCGGTTCGATCTGAACGGCGACGGGCTGATCTCGGCCGCCGAGTACAAGAGCGTGATGGCTCAGCTCGGCGACCCCCACGTCACCGAGACGGTGGCCCAGGCCGTCATCAACGCGCACGACGCCAACGGCGACGGGCTGCTCACGTTCGACGAGTTCTGGGCGGCGCAGAACAAGGGCTGACCCCCCGGAGGACCCCCGGCCCGCGGGCCGGGGGCCGCCGTCGGCGGTGCCGTCAGGACTTCTTCCGGTACGGCGCCCAGCCGCGCAGCTCCTCGTCGCGCGGGGCCCGCAGCACGGCGGGCTTCCCGGGGCCGAAGCCCATCACCGGGCGCGAGGCGTCCCAGGCCGGCCAGCCGGGGTCGCCGGACACCGCGAACGCCACCCACGCCGCGTGCATCGCGTCGGCCAGCTCCTGCGGGGCGTCCTCACCGGTCAGCGCCACCGCGTCGGGCCGGTCCAGCGTGTCGAAGACGAAACCGATCTCCAGCGCGTGACAGGCACCCAGCCGCAGCACCGGGGACGGCCAGCCGAACTCGTAGAGATGCGTGCTTCCCGGGGCACCGGCGTGGGCGTCGGCGACCCGGTTCAGCGGGACACGCAGCAGCAGATCGGTGGCGAGCGCCCCGAGCAGCTCGCCCGGCGTGGCGTCCGGCCGGTTCGCGCGGTACGTACGCGCCGTGGCGCCGGGCACCTTGAACTTCAGCAGGGCCAGCCTGAGCTTGAACGCGGACAGCCGCTCCGTCAGACCGCTGGGTACGAACCAGAGCCGGTACTCCTCGCTGGTCGAGCCCATCAGCAGATCGATGTCGGACGCGGCACCGTCCAGCAGCGCTTCGAGCGGGTCGCGGGGCAGCAGATCGCCGTCCACCACGATCTGGAAGGAGTTCCCGCCGGTCAGCGGGGAGCCGCCGGACGTCACCTCGGTCTGCGCGGCCAGCAGCGCGGCCGGATCCACCGCGGCCAGCGCCTCGGCCGTCGCCGCGACCCCGAGCCGCTTGGCGATCAGCTCCGTGGTGCGGCGGGCGGCCGCGCCCGGCGGCAGCGCGGTCGGCGCACCGCTCTGCAGCACCGCCCGACGGAACAGGCCCCTCGCCCGCGGCGCGGCCAGCAGGGCACCGATGCTGATCGCCCCCGCCGACTCGCCGCACACCGTGACCAGGTCCGGATCGCCGCCGAACTCCGCGATGTTGTCCCGCACCCAGGTCAGCGCCGCGATCTGGTCGAGCAGCCCCAGATTGGCGGGCGCGTCCGGGAGCACCCCGAACCCCTCGATGCCGAGCCGGTAGTTGACCGACACCAGGACCACACCGTCACGGGCGAACGCGGTCCCGTCGTACAGCGGAACGGATGACGAACCGTGCAGCAGCGAGCCGCCGTGGATCCAGACGAGCACCGGCAGCCCGGTGCGGGCCGGGGACGGTGTCCACACATTGAGGTTGAGGCAGCCCTCGCCCGCCACGTCGGGGTCGGGCAGCAGCCGGTCCAGCGGCGGGGAGTACGGCCGTTTGGGTGCGGTCGGCCCGAACGCCACCGCGTCACGCACCCCCTCCCACGGCTCGGGCGGCTCGGGAGCCCGGAAGCGCCGGGGGCCGACCGGCGCGGCGGCGTACGGGATGCCCCGGAAGACGGCGACACCCTGCTCCAGCGTGCCGCGCACCGCCCCGTGGGCCGTGCTGACCCGAGGCGACGTCCCGGGTATCGGAAGGGGTACGGCAGTCATGAGGTTCAGCCCTTCTGCGGCGCGGTTCGCGGACGGTGACCCGATATGTACCCGGTCCGGGGCCGCGTCGACCCGGACCGGCCCGGCGGGACGATCGGGCGGGATCAGGAGGCCGCCGTCAGGGCGCGTTTGAGGACCTTGCCGGTCGGTCCCAGCGGCAGTGCCTCGGTGAACCGCACGATCCGCGGGTACTTGTGCCGCCCGAGCCGCTCCCTGGACCAGTCGATCAGCTCCTTCTCCGTCACCGCCTCCGCTCCGGAACGCAGGACGACGACCGCGCAGATCTCCTCGCCGCGCGCCTCGTCGGGCACGCCGATCACCGCGACCTCGGAGACCGCCGGGTGGCGCACCAGCACCTCCTCGACCTCACGCGGGTAGATGTTGAAACCGCCCCGGATGACCAGGTCCTTCTTCCGGTCGACGATGCTCAGGAAGCCGTCCTCGTCCCGGACCCCGAGATCCCCGGTGCGGAACCAGCCGTCGACCACGGCCGCGGCCGTCGCCGCCGGATCGTCGAGATACCCGGCGAACACGTTGTGGCCACGCACCACGACCTCGCCGACCTCGCCGTCCGGGAGCAGCGCCACGGCGTCCTCCACCGCCGCGTCCGCCACACCGACCTCCACGCCCCACACCGGGTGGCCGACCGTGCCGGGGCGCCGGCCGAACTCCGGCTGGTTGAAGGTGGCGACCGGGGAGGTCTCGGTCAGCCCGTAGCCCTCCAGGACCTGCGTCGCGAAGGTGGCCTCGAAGCGTTCGAGCACGGCGACGGGGAGGGCCGCGCCGCCCGAGACGGCGGCGCGCAGGGTGAGACGGCGCGCCGTGTCGTCCCGCGTCGCGGCGTCCTGCGCCGCCGCCTCGACGAGGGCGTGGTACATCGTCGGTACGCCCATGAAGACGCTCACCCCCTCGCCGGCCAGCAGCTCCAGCGCGCCCGCGCCGCTGAAGCGCGGCATGAGGACGAGCGTCGCGCCGGACCGGAGCGTCGCGTTCATCGCGCAGGTCTGCCCGTAGGTGTGGAACAACGGCAGACAGCCGAGGACCACGTCGTCGACGCCAAGACCCAGCAGGTCGTGGGCGATCACGGAGGCGTTCATCACGATGTTGAGGTGGGTGAGCAGCGCGCCCTTGGGCCGCCCGGTCGTGCCGCTGGTGTACAGGATCACCGCGATGTCCTCCGGGGCCGCCGGCTCCGGTGCGGTCAGCGGCTCGCCGCCCGTCGGTACGCCGTGCACGGCCCGGACACCCGCGGCGCGCGCCGCCTCCTCGGCGACCGGCCACATCGGACCGCCGCCGATCAGCGCGACGGAACCGCTGTGCCGCAGCACGTACGCCACCTCTTCGGCCACCAGCAGCCCGTGCACCGGCACCACCGTCGCCCCGGCGGCGAGCGCGCCGTAGTACGCGTACAGGAAGTCCGCCGAATTGGGCAGCAGCACCGCGACCCGGTCGCCCGGCCGGACCCCGGAGGCCCGCAGCGCGCCCGCACAGCGCAGGGCACCCGCCCACAGCTCGCGGTAGTCGATCCGGGTGCCCGAATCGACCACGGCGACGCGGCCGGGATGTCTGCGGGCCGACTCGCCCAGGACGGTTGCGACGCTGAGAAACATGACACGCTCCAGGGAAACATGGCGTTCACACGGCTGCTCCTGCTCAGAATCGGCCGTGCCCCCGTCTCCGCACAATGTGCGGTTGCCCACCATGAGCGCCGCCCACCTGGGCAGCAGCCACTCGCAGCGGTACGCGACAAGGCATCCGCCTAACACGCGAGCACAACGGGACAGCCCTTAGCCTTCGGTCATGGCGCAGAATCCGGGTGCCCGAGCCCCTCGAACCGACGGCCCCCGCAACGACGGGCCCCGCGCGGGCCGCTCCCGTACCGGCAGCGGCGACGACGGGGAGCTGCGCCGTGCCCTGGCTGCCGCGCTCCTGCCGGGGATCGACGAACTGACCCGCCGGGTCGTCGACGACATCCACGCGCACAGCGGTACGTACGCCTCCGGCTCGCCCGTCAGCCGGGACGATCTGTGGGAGATCTGCCGCGACAACCTGCTGCGCGCGCTGGAGGACTTCGGCGGGCTCCCGTCCAGCGGGGGCGGCTTCGAGCACGCGGCGCGCGAGACGGGGCGGCGGCGCGCGGAGCAGGACGTACCGCTGGACACCGTGCTCCAGGCCTACCGGCGCGGTGGCCGGGTGATGTGGCAGATGATGGCCGAGCATCTGCGGGCGACGCGCGGGACACCGGAGGCCGTGGGACCGGCCGCGGGCGACCCGGACACCGAGCTCGACATGGCGGGCGCCGTGTGGGAGACCATCGACCGCTACTCGCTGGTGATGGCGGAGTCGTACCGGCTGACCCAGCTGGAGATGCAGGGCCGGCAGGACACCCGCCGCGTCGCCCTCTTCGAGGCCCTGCTCGACGGGCGCGGCGACGATCCGGCGGTCGCGGCGGCGGCCTCCGCGGCGCTGGGTGTCCCGGTCCACGACCGGTACGTCATCGTCGTCGCCGCCCAGGACCCGGCCGCACCGCCCAACCCGGCACCCGTCCTCGACGACCACGGCATCTGGTCCTTCTGGCGGCCCCGGTCGGGCCGGTACGCGGGCATCGTGCGGCTGGCCGCGGGGGAGTCCGCCGTCCTGCTCGACCTGCTGCGGCACCGCACCGGCGCCACCGCGGGCGTGTCACCGGAGTTCGACCGGCTCGCCCAGGCGGGCAGGGCCCTGCGGCTGGCCGAGCAGGCGCTGCGCACGCTGCCCGCCGGGAGCGGTGAGGCGGCGGCCTTCGACGACCGGCTCGCGGAGGTGCTCCTCGTCGGCCGGCCGGAGATCGCCGAGCGCATCGTCACCACGCGGCTGGGCGGTGTCCTGGAAGCGGCGGCCGAACGGGAGGTGCTGCTCGGCACCCTCCGGATCTGGCTCGACCAGGGCTGCTCGGCGGCGCGGGCGGCCGAGCTGCTCTACTGCCACCGCAACACCGTCCTCAACCGGATCGGCCGGATCGCCGAACTCACCGGCCGTTCCGCCGAGTCGGGCGAGGTCCGGCTGGGGTGGGCGCTGGCCCTGAGGGCGCTGCCGCTGATGGGTGCCGACGACGAACGGGCCGCGGTGGGCGGCGGCTTGGGGCGGGCCTGACCGTGCGGGCCGCCGCGCGGGACCGGAGGCCGTTCGCCGGGCCTCCGGTCGTCGGCTCCCGCGCCGTACCGATGGTGGGTCAGGCCGCGAAGTGGTCCGACAGGGACTCCCGTTCGTCGACCTCGACGAGATCGGGACGGGTGTAGCGCTCCGCGCGGGCGTGGTAGTCGAAGTCGCCCCGGACCAGACCGCGGTAGTCCTGCACGCACCGCTCCAGCGCGGCCCGGGTGGGGCCCTGGATGCCGGCCGCGTCGATTTCCTCGATCAGTTCCTTCTCGGCGCGCTGCACCCGCTCCGCGATCTCCCCGAGCTGCGCCCCGGCCTCGTCCACGGCCTCCTGGAGCGTGCATCCGCGTTCACGCTGGATGAGGCGCACCGCATTGTGCTCGTATCCGAGCAGGGCCTCCTTCTCGAAGGAGCAGATGTCGTTGCAGAGACCCGAATGATCGGTCACGGCATTGCGCAGCGCGATGTACGCGGGAAGGCTCCTGGCCGATTCCGGGAGGTCGATCCCGGCGGTGATCTCGTGCAGATCCAGGAAGGGCTGCATGGCCACCGAATCCCGGCGGTGCTTCACGAATTCGGTGCGGCTCGGCGCCTGCCCGGCGGCCCGCTCCACGGCCTCGGCGTAGTAGGTCCACAGCCAGGCGACCGTGTCCCGCCGGAACTGCCGGATCCAGCGCGCCGACCGGTCCCGGTACGTCCGGGTCCGCAGCCCCACGAGCGCCCCCTCCATGGCGCCGCGCGGCGGGCCGCCGTCGAGGACGGTGACCAGCCGGTCGATCGCCGCCTCGCACATGCGCGGATCACGTCCGGCGGGGCCGTCGTCGAACTCGTCGTCGACGAGAAAGGCCCAGAAGAGCCACTGGCAGAAGAGATCGAGATGCTGCTGCGAGGCAGTGGGGAATATGAGGGAGATCCAGAGTTCGGGTCTGGTCCGGATCATCTTCTTGCGGGCCACCGGAGAGAGCACGAGACCGTTGGATCCGGCCCATTCCCACGCGGCCTCCCGGGTCTCCTCGATGCCGGGATTGCATCCGGTGCTCTGGAACGGCATATGAAACGCTGGCAGCGCGATGTGGCTCATTGGTGCCCCTCGTCGAAACGATTCGGATGAACGATACGAACGGGTATCCGGTCGGACTCATATGTCGGCGCCGGGTGCGCATCGGGGGGCGGGCCGCCCGCACCCACCGACCCTGGCCAGAGGCTCACCGTGCGAGACGAGGCAGTCATTCCTGCTCACTCTCCTCCGCCGGGGGTCCGGGGCATCGGGCGCGGGCCCACGGGCCCGCGATGGCAATCGCCCTTGGTGGAGGACGGCGGCATCACCATGCGTGACCCCCAGTCAACCCCCTGTGGGGGTGCGAGGGAAGCTGTTTGTGACCGAAAGTGCTTGATCGTCAGGAACGAGTGAGCGTCTCTGAGCAGTTAATGACCTCTTGTGGTGATCGTCTGTCGGCGGCACGGGCGTCCGCTCGGACGTCCCCCCAGGCGCCCACGCCGTCGATTTCACGCCGCCTTCACGCCGTCCCGGGCATGCCGACGGCCCCGGCCCGGTTTCCCGGGACGGGGCCGCCGGCATGCCGTTCCGCTCAGGCGCCCTTCAGATGCCGCATCAGCCGCTCGAAGTCCTGCCAGCCCGACAGGTCCGAAGGGTCACCCGGCAGCGGGTAGTACAGCGCCGGACGGGACCTCGGGCCGAGCTGGACCGGCGGCTCGGAGAGCGGGGTGCGCCGGGCGCGGTCGCCGGGCATCTCGCGCACCTCCTCCGCGCCGAGCACGAAGGCCAGCGGGACCCCCGGCCCCTCGAAGCGCGGCGGTACGGCCAAGTCCCGGCGGGCCTTGCGGAGTTGGACCAGCATCGACTGGAGGTGATGACGGGTGGCGAGCACCTCCGCCACCCGGGGCAGGGCGTCCAGCGGAAGTTCCTCGCCGGGACCGTAGCCGAACGCCAGCGTGACGTCCTCCTCCACACCCGCCTTCGTACGGCTGATGCGGACCGTGGCCAGGCCCGGCCGGTCCGGGCCGCCGACCACCACGAGCCAGGTCGGCGCGGGCGCCCGGTCGAAGGCGACATCGGTCAGCCGGCGCAGCGACCACGGCAGGTTTGCGGGCTCGGCGGTGCCCCACCCCGCCGGAGCCTGCCCCGTCAACTCCTGCCACACCGACTCCAGGGACCCGCCCAGCACCAGCCGGTCGTCCGCCGGGTGGACCGTGCGGAACGAGATGGCCAGCTGACGCTCACCGGTGTTCGCGACCTCCTGGTACGAGGCGGCCACCGGCGTGCGCGGGTCCTCGGGGGTGGCGTCGGCCGACTCGACCGTCGCGAACATGCCGTTCTGCCAGCGCAGTACGGCACCGGACAGGCCGTCGTAGTAGCCGTCCTTCTCGTCCTGCACCACCCAGCGCGACGGCCAGCCGCTCAGGCTGTTGCGTACGGCGGGGGAGAGCACGGCACCCGGCGAGGTGACGATCTGGAGCCCCAGCTCGGCATTGGCCGCGGCCCGGAACGCGTCCGAGAGCCAGGCCGTCATGGCGATCACCGGACGGTCCTGGATGATGACGGCCACCTTGTCGGTGAGCGCGTCGACGGCGGGCTGCGCGGCGGCGGGCGTGGGCGCGACGCTCACCCCCTCGGTCTTCACCACCGCCAGCGAACGCGCGGCCTCCGGCGGCCAGGCGGAGCCCCCGGCCAGCGTCGCGATCCGCGCCGCGAAGGTGCCCGCGAGCAGCTCGGCCTCCTCGACACCGGTGGTGGCGCGCGCCTCCGTCCACCAGAACGGGACCGGGGGCGCGGTGGCCCCGAGCAGCCGCTCGGCCTCGCCCGCGACCTGCACCAGCACCGGCGCCTCGATGGAGACGAGCGGTCGGCCCTGATCGTCGCAGAGCTGCACGACGGCATCCTCGCCCGTCGTCCCCACCAGCTTGTCCGGGCCGCCCGCGAGCAGACCCGCGAGCACGGTCAGCGGGTCGGGCATGCGCGTGGTGAGGGCGATGACGTCCTTGGTCATGTGGTCGGCCGTTCCTTCTTCGTCCGGGGTGCGGATGTGCGGTGGGCAGCGGCCCGCGGACGCGGGACCGCTCCCGGGCGCGTCACTCCGCGGTGTACACGGTCTGGATCAGACGGTTGGGCTGGCCCCTGCGGATGAACACACCGCGCCCCGGCGGCTGCTGGGCCGCGTACACACCGGGGAACAGCTGGCCCTCGCTGCGGTCGCCCGACATCAGGAGCGCCGAGGCCCCCGACTCGCGCAGGCCCAGCACCAGCGGGTCGTACATGCCGCGGGAGGCGCCGGCGACCCGGCGCGTCAGCACGAAGTGGAGCCCGATGTCGACGGCGGACGGGATGTACGGCAGGAACGGGTCGAGCGGCGACTGGCCGGCCGTGGTCAGCACGTCGTAGTCGTCGACCAGGATCACGATTCGAGGACCGCTGCCCCAGCTGCCGGGCTCCAGGTCCTCGGTGTCCGCCCGGTCGTCGGGCAGCCGCTTCTCCAGCTCGCCGGCGATACCGGCGGCCAGGCCCGCGCACATCTTGGGGTTGTACGCGTAGCCGCCGCGGAACTCCTCCGGGATCGCGCCGCGCAGACCGCGCCGCGGGTCCATGACGGCGAAGACCAGCTCCTCCTCGCCGTAGCGCTCGATCAGCCCGCCGGCGACGGTCTTCAGCAGGTTCGTCTTGCCGCACTCGCTGTCGCCCATGATCAGCAGATGCTGGTCGTGGTGGAACAGGTCCAGCACGGCGGGCGCGAGCGCCGTCTGGTCCAGGCCGATCGGCACCCGCTTGGGCTCGGCGACCGGGCCCGGCAGCAGGTGCGGCTCCAGGATGTGCGGCAGGATCCGCACCGGCTGGGCGACCTCGCCGCTCCAGGTGGCGCGGATCGTGCGGGCGGTGTGCTCCAGGACGGCGCCCAGGTCGGAGACGTCCGCGAGACCGTCCGTGCGCGGCAGCGCGACCTGCGCGAAGAGCTTGCCGTCGGTGAGGATGCGGCCCGGCTCGTCGGGCGACAGGGTCTGCGCGAGCTTGCGGTCGATGCTGGACTCGCTGGGGTCGTTCAGCCGCAGCTCGATCCGGGTGCCGAAGTTCGACTGGGTGGCGATGCGTACGTCGTTCCAGCGGAGCATGCCCGCGACGACATGGATGCCGTAGCCGCCACCGCGCTTGAGAATGTCGACGACGGCATCGTCCAGCTCGTCGAAGTCGTCGCGCAGCGCACCGAAACCGTCGATGATCAGCACGATCTCGGCCGAGGCCAGCTGGGGCAGCCGGCCCGCCGCGTGCAGCGAACGCAGCTGCTCCACGGAGTCGATGTTGTGCTCGCGGAAGAGCTCCTCGCGGACCGCGAGCATCCCCCGCACCTCCTCGACGGTGCGCCCCGCGCGCTCCCGGTCCGCACGGCCGGCGACGCCGCCGACGTGCGGCAGCCCCGACACGGCCTGGAGACCGCCACCGACCAGGTCGAGGCCGTAGACGCCGACCTCCTGTGGAGTGTGGGTCAGCGCGATGGCGAGCGCGAGCGTGCGCAGCATCGTCGTCTTGCCCGCCTGCGGACCGCCGATGATCGCGGCGTGACCGCCCGCCACCGTGAGGTCCAGGTACCACTGGCCCTGCCACTGCTTGGTCGGGTCGTCGAGCAGGCCGAGCGGCACCTGGAGCGGACCGCGCCGCTTGGCCAGCTGCATCCCGCGCGGGCCCACGTCCAGCGGCCCCGCGACCTTGTCCAGGGCGACGGCGTCGGGCAGCGGCGGCAGCCAGATGCGGCGCACCGGACCGGCGGCCTCCCGCAGCTGGTCGACGATGACGCCCATCTCGGTCGGCCCGGTCTCCCGGCGCCGCACCTTCGGCTCCTCGCCCGAACTCACGGGCTCGGCCAGGGTGTTGAAGGCCTCGTACTCCAGGGCGAGCGGACCGGCGTCCTCCTCCTGCGTACGCTGCACCGGGCCCCGGTACGCGCCCGAGACGTAGCTCGCCTTGAAGCGCTCGTAGTGGCTGGTGTCGACCTTGAGGTAGCCGAACCCGGGCAGCGGCGGCAGATGGAAGGCGTCCGTGGTGTCCAGGACCGTGCGCGACTCGTCGGCGGAGAAGGTACGCAGACCGAGCCGGTAGGAGAGATAGGTGTCCAGGCCCTTGAGCTTGCCGCCCTCGATGCGCTGGCTGGACAGCAGCAGGTGCACACCGATGGAGCGGCCGATACGGCCGATGGACAGGAACAGGTCGATGAAGTCAGGCTTCGCGGTGAGGAGTTCACCGAACTCGTCGATCACGACGAACAGATGCGGCAGCGGATCCAGATCGGGCCGCCGGTCCGCGCGCAGCGCCGCGTAGTCACCGATGTCCGCGACATTGCCCGCGTCCTTGAGCACCTGCTGGCGCCGCTTGACCTCACCGGCGAGCGAGGCGTGCACCCGCTCGACGAGGCCCGCCTGGTTCTCCAGGTTGGTGATGACACCGGCCACGTGCGGCAGATCCGCGAACGGGGCGAAGGTCGCACCGCCCTTGTAGTCGACGAGGACCAGGGCGAGGTCCTCCGGCGGGTGCGTGGCCACCAGGGCGAGGACCAGGGTCCGCAGCAGCTCCGACTTGCCGGAACCGGTGGCCCCGACACACAGCCCGTGCGGACCCATGCCCAGCTCGGAGGACTCCTTCAGGTCCAGGAGCACCGACTGGTGGGAGTCGCTGATGCCGATCGGCACGCGCAGGAAGGCACGTTCGCCGCGCGGCGCCCACAGGCGCGAGAGGTCGAGCTGCGCCACGTCGTCGATGCCGAGCAGGTCGGCGAAGTCGACGGGCCCGGACAGCGGGGCGTCCACCAGCGATTCGGCGGACAGCCGCATCGGCGCCAGCATCCGGGCCAGGCCTTCGGCGAACGGGATACCGACCTCGTCCACGGTGCCGTGGGCGCTGATCGGCTCCTGCTCGCGCAGGTCCTCGATGACCACCCCGTCGCCGTCGACGGTGATCCGGACACTGACGTGGCCCGGCTCCTGGACCCGGTGTTCGAGCAGGTGCAGGACGCTGACGCCCATCTCGCGCAGCCCGACCGCGTCGTCCGGGCGCGGCAGGTCGACGGCGTCCTCGCCGTGCCCGTCGGTGACGACGAGCAGCCGGGACGTCATGGACAGCGCGTCCTTGCCGGACAGACCGCGCCGCACCTCGGCCGCGTACGAGGCACGACGGCGCAGCTCCGGACCGATCTGGCGGGCGAGCTGGGGCGCGGACGGGGCGATCCGGCGCGCGGCGACCGGACCGTCGAACTGCTCGCTGTCGAGCAGGTGCGGCATCCACTTGGCCCACTCCCAGTCGGCCAGCCGGTCACCGGGCACGGCGAGCGCCATCGCGACGTCGTCGGGGGCGTGCGTGGCGGCGGTCTGGACGAGCAGGGCGCGCGCGACGCGCAGACAGTCCTCGCGGGGGCCGATGACACTGACGTTGCCGACCCGGTCGAGCGGGACGGTGAGCGGGAGTTCGGTACCGGTACGGAAGCGGTCCATCAGCGCGGACGCCTCGTTGAGCATGAAGGTGTCGGGCGGCGAGAGGACGGACGAGCCCTGCTGGGCGACCGTCAGATCGCGAACCGGCATCTCACCCGTGCCGACGCGTACCCGCAGGAAGTCGCCGTCGAGCCGGCGCCGCTCCCAGACCCGGGCCGGGTCGCGCACGATGTCGTACAGGGCGTGCGGCGGCGGATTGAGGACATCGGCCTGCTCGGCCCGCCGGCGCTCCTCGACGGAGAGCTCCTCGCGCAGGTCCTCCAGATAGGCGAGGTAGGCCTCGCGCTGGGTACGGCGGGTGCGCTGGGCCTTGCCGCGCTGCGAGAAGACCAGCGCCACGGAGCCGATGACGGTGACGACGAGGATGATCGCACCGAGCCCGGCGAACTGACTGTTGCGTACGACCGTCATCATCACGACGGAGGACATCACACCGGCGACGGGCAACAGCGACATCGCGATGTTGCCCGACTTGCCCTCGGGCAGGTTCGGCGGGGCCTCGATGGTGCGCGCCTCGGAGGCGGCCGGCGGCCGGGTGGTCCTGGCCGGGCGGTGGATCAGTCGGGTACTCATCGTCGTCCGTCACTCGGGGTCGGGTCAGGTCGTGTCCGCAGGGTCCCGTCCGGCCTGCGGGCGTACGACGGGGCTCTGCGGACACGACCTGGGCATCGGGATCAGTGGGTGCTGCCGATCGGTGATCAGTGGTGCTGCTGGGAGAGCCGGAACACGTCCGCGGCGAGCCGGGTGGTGGCCTCCCGGGTCGCGTGCGCCAGGAGTTCGGTACGGATCTCGCCGCCGGCCGCCAGATGCCGGTCGTACGGCAGCACCTGGACACTCGCGCCGGTGGCCTTCAGCTTCTCCGCCGCCTCGTCGAGATCGAGTCCGGGGTGCGGCACCAGTTCGCTGAGCACGACGACCGTGCCGGCGATCACCTGCCGGGGGAGCGACTGCATCCAGGTCAGGACCGCGTACGTGCTGGTGATGCCCTCCAGCGTGGCGGGCGCGGCCAGCACCCGGGCCTGGGCGGCGGACAGCGCGACCCGGGCGACCTCGGCGGGCAGCGTCTCGCAGTCGACGACGGTGACGCCGAAGTAGCGGCGCAGCGACACCATGACCCGCTCGTACGCCCTGCTGTCCAGCATCGCGCCGATCTGGCCCTGACTGCCGGGCAGCAGCCAGGCGTTGCCGGGGAGCTGGACGAGATAGCCGGTGATGTCCAGCAGCGACATCTGCGGCTCGATGATGCCCGCCAGGTCACCGGTGGTCCAGCGCAGCGACTCGGCGCCGAGCCGCAGCGGCAGCGAGCCGAGCGCCGGGTCGGCCTCGACGAAGAGGACCGGGTCCTGGCGGTAGTGCGCGTACGTGGAGCCGAGCAGCGCGGCGACGGTCGACTTGCCCGCGCCGCCCCGGATGGAGGTGACGGCGATCTGCCGGCCGGTCGTCACCGGCTGCTGGAGCATCTCGGCGGTGGCGGTGGTACGGGCGACCTCGCGGGCGGCCGAGGAGGACACGCTCACCCGCAGGGCCCGCGCGGCCCGTGCGGCGAACGGCTCGCCGCGCCGCGCCTTGCGCCCGACGGCGGCCAGCTGCCGGTCCACCACGGGCCGGGAGTCGGGGGTGTGGTGGGGCCGGGTGCCCGGGGTGTACGCGGGCTGCGCCTGTTGCGGCTGGACCTGCTGCGGCTGCGCCTGCCCGACGGGGTGGGCGGCCACGGCCTGCTGCTCCTGGTGGCCGGGGTGCTGCTGGTGCGGTTGCTGCTGTTCCTCGTATCCGGGGTACTGCTGGGGCGGTTGGTGCTGTTCCGGGTACCCGGCGTACTGCTGCTGTCCCGGGTAGCCGGGGTGCTGCTGGGCCGGCTGCTGTTCCTGATAGCCCGAGTACTGCTGAGGCTGCTGCTGTTCCTGATAGCCGAGGTGCTGCTGGGGCTGCTGGGGGTCCTGGTACCCGGCGTGCTGCTGGGGCGCCCCGTAGGCGTGGGCGTTCTGCGCGGGCAGGCCGGGACCCGGCACGGCGGCACCGTACGGCTGACCGCCCTGACCGCCCTGACCGCCCTGACCCTGCGCGGGCGCACCGTACCCCTGACCGCCGGGGCCCTGCGCGCCCTCCTGGGCGGCGCCGCCCCTCATGGCACGCAGCACATCGCCCTGCCAGTTGTCTTCGTTCGGCATGTCTGCCCTTCTTATTCGCCCTGCTGCCCCGCCCGGAGCACCTGCGCGTCGACTCAGAACTTGTTGAGCAGCTGTCCGTACACGCCGAACACACCGACGGCGAGCGGGAAGAGCCCCACCACGCCGATGGATTCGACCAGATCGGCCATGCGCCGCAGCCGGACCTGCACATGCTCGGGCGGCTGCACCGCCAGGACGAGCAGCGGCAGCACCGCGGCCACGACCAGCAGGGCGAGCGGACCGGCGCCCCCGGCGTGCTGCATCCACAGCATGACCAGACGCACGACCAGGACCGCGGCGGCGGCGAACAGCGCCACGACCTCGGCGACCAGCGGGAAGGCCCGCGCCCGGGAGAGCAGCACGAGGGCCACCAGCGAGGGGAGCGCCACGGTCCACACGGACGGCTTGTCGGCCAGCGTGAGCAGCCAGCCGCCGGCCGCCGCGGAGACCGCGGTGATCACCGTCGCCAGGGCGAGGCCGCGGTGGGTGGCCGCCAGCGCGTTGCCCACCTGGTGGCGGCTGACGGAGGCGCCGCCGGAGCGGCGGTCGTCGAGCGCGGTGAGCCCGGACGCCGCCAGGGCGAGCCGGGGGAGCAGTCCGAGCAGGACGACGGAGAAGACGGCCATCACCGCGCCGAGCCGGGCCAGATCGTCCTGGACGGCGGCGACGGCCTCCCACACCACGGTGATCGCGGTGGTGGCGACGGCGCCGATGAGCCCGCCGCGGCCGAGCGGCGAGAAGTAGCCGAGGAGCACCAGCGTCAGGACCAGCGCGGCGGCCACGGCGGCGAGCCGCGAGGTCCCCGCCCAGTCGTAGGCGTCCGCGGCGGTCCAGGCGGTGAGGATGCCGAGGCTGCCGGAGGCGAGCAGGAGCGCCGTCGCCAGGCCCCGGTTGCCCTGCCCGATCTTCGCGATGAGCGCACCGGCCGCCAGCAGGACGAGCGTGGCGGCCGTGAGGGCGCCGGTCAGCGCGTCCAGGGCGAACTCACGTCGGGCGAGCAGCGCGGCGACCACCGCGAAGGCCACCGACGCCACACCCGCACTCGTCCGGCGCGCGGCGGGACGCCAGCGCCAGGCCTGCAGATCCAGATCGTCGGCCACCAGGTCGGTGACATCGTGCACGACCGGGGCAGGGGGCGCGGAGTGGGCCCGGACGAGCCGGAGCACCGCACCGTCCGCGATCCCGGCCGAGGACAGCGTGCTGTCGTGGGGGAGCGCGGAGCCGTCCGACGTGATCAACTGCCGTGTCATCGGGCGCGCTGCCGCCCGGTCGTCCAGCAATTGCAGAATGTCCGGCAGCAGTTGCCCGATCGGGGTGTCGGACGGCAGGACGATATCGGCCCGGCGTCGCTCACCGACCAGAGTCACCCGGCTGAGCTGCGCTCGGGAAGTCGTTGCTGTGCTCACCACTTTACGGGAACCTATCATCGCGACGTTTTGAGGAGTCGGGCAGCTTGGCGTGCCCATGCTACTAGCGCCTTCTCAGTTCCCTTTGCGGGGAACTCTTTCTGAATTTGCCGGAGTTACTGACCTATTGGGGATTCTTCGTCGATTCCCCGGTTTTCTCCGGTTGCGCCGTTTTCGTCGGCTGCTGGTACTGCTGTTCCTGGCGCTGCTGCTTCTGCTGTTCGGCCTTCTGCTTCTCCAGCATGTTCTGGACGAACGACCACCCCACACATCCCGCGCACAGCACGGCGGCGATGGCGATCCCCGCGAACACCTTCCCGAGCCGCTCGTCCGCCGTACGCCGTGCCCGCTGCGCGCCGAACAGCAGTGCGTCGCGCATCCTGCGCCGCCGTACCGCCACCGACTCCAGAAGCTGGCTGTCGTAATCCCGTGCCATTCGTCTTGTCGTCCGTTGCCTCAGTCGTACGTTGCGTCGGTCATGGTCGCTGCATCATGGGCCTGCCGGCGTGCGGAACGGCGGCCGGGGCCGGGTCACTCCCGCCCACTCCGGGGGAGCGGCATATTCCGCATCAGTCGGCGGGCACCGTACGGGAATCCCCTAATTCACTCCTGCAACATAAGGCATGGGCGAGCAGGCAGTACAGCCCAGGTTGCGGCACGAGCGAGCACGGCGAACGCGCATTCCGTATTCGTCAGGGATCGTCCCGCGAGCCGTCGGCCACGGCCTCGTACCAGGCGCACAACGACTCGGCCACGGCGTCGAGAAGACCGTCCCCCGCCGCCTGCGCGATCGTCCCGTCGGAGAAGCGTTCCCCACGCACCACGGCCGTGGCCGCACGCACCGCGTCGGCCGGACTCAGCCGTCCGTCGGCGGGCACGGCCGGCGGCGGGTTGTCCCGCCACAGGTACGCGGGCGTCACCGCGCCGACGGCGGGCAGCGCGCGCACCAGGCGTTGGAGCCGCTCGCCGTGGAGCGGGTAGCTCATCCGCCAGGTGCCGTCGGGCTGCTTCCCGCCCTCGGACCACCGCACGACGCGGTCCTCGTCCGTGAGCGCGGCGAGCGCGCTCCTCAGCTCGCGCCACGCGTCGGCGTTCTCGCGGTCGAGCTGAGCCAGCAGACGCCGGTCGTCGGCCTCGGTGACGACATGGGCCAGCTCCCTGAGCGCGGCCAGGGACGGGGCCGCGGCCAGGGAGTCCGGGACGACATGGCTGACGCACCTCGGGTCCGAGCCGCGGGCCAGCTCGGCGAGCGCGGCTGTGGGTGCGAGCCCGCGCGCCTTGGCGGTGCCGAGCTTCGCGGACCATTCGAGCCCTTCGTCGAACCCGGCCCGGTCGCCGGCCGGCCGCAGGCACCAACCCGCGGCGTCATCCTCGTCGTTGGCCCACAGATAGCCCATCGCCTCGCCGCGCGCGTTGGCGACGGCGAGGTGATGGACCGGCTTGTCGGTCTCGGCGCGGTATCGCGGTGCGTCGGGTTGGTACGTCATGGTCCGCTCTTGCCGTGGGTGGGCCGGGCCTCAGCCCGCGTCGGCCAGGCTCCTGACCACCTCGACGTTCGGTGCCTCGGTCAAGGATCCGGGCACGACATAGCTGCTCTTCGTGGGGTCCGACTCCTGAATCATCTCCGCCAGAGCGGACGTCGGCACAATCCCACGGGCCTTTGCGTCGTGGAGCTTCCTGGCCCACCTGGCGCCCTTGTTGAATGCCTCGTCACCGCCTGCCTTGCGCACCAACCACCCGGCGGCGTCGTCTTCGTCGTTCGCCCACACGTAGCCGATCACCTCGCCGTCCTTACCCGCCACTGTCAGGTATTGGACGGGCTTGTGGGACAGACGGCTGTAGCGCGGTGGCCCTCCGGGCGCCTCGTTGAACAACAGATCCTCGTTCAACCGCGGATTGGGCCGCTGTTCGTTGCTCATCCGTGCACCGCTCCCTTATTCGAAGGCAGGACTTCCCCATAGACCTGGACCTGACCATTGTCCATAAAGACACGGGTCACCTTGAATTCGGAACCGCGGGCCAGGAGCAGTTCCCGCTCCTCCACATCGAACTTCGAGACCTTCTCCAGCCACAGGGCGGGCGTCCCCTTCGGTACGCGGAGGTGCAGGATCGCCTCCTTGCCGGCGAAGCCGGACACCGGGTGGTTACCGAGGGAGGTCGAGGTGTACCCCTTGTCCGGGTACGTCTGGCCCAGCATGTCGAATGGGGAGTCCAGCTTGAGGTGACCCAGACCAGTACCCCGGACGACCATGATGTCGTCGGGCACGGCACGGGTGGACAGAACTCGGTCCATCTCGGCGATGTCGTGCGTCACCGCGGCGCTGGGACCGTAGCCCTCGGTACCCCTCAGGTAGCCGTTCATGTCGTGGTAGGAGGGGAACGTCTCACCCGTGTAGTCCCGAAGGGCTTGCTTCGCGGACGGGTCCAAGTTGTCCACATAGTCGTTCCAGTGGTTCCGACCGTATGCGATCGCGGCCTTGTTGTCGGCGAACGGAACGGTACCGTCCGTCAGTTCGGCTGCCGCGACCGCGTGCTTCTCGGCAGTCGGGAGATCATCGAAGTCGTCCGCGGAAACGTGCGGGGTGTACTTGAAGCCATCACCCGCACCCCCGCCACCCGGCCCGTCCGCACCGTGATGCCCGGCCGTCGTCGCGTCGTCGGCGCCGTGCAGCGCGTCACCGGCGGCGCCGTGCGGGTCGACATTCCCGCCGTGGTCACCGACGTGCGCCGCGTCGTCGCCGTGCGCGGCCACGTCGTCCGCGTGCCCGCCGCTGTGCGACCCGTCGTGCCCGCCGCCGTGTGAACCGTCGTGCCCGTGCGCGCCCGGTCCGTCGTGGCCCGGGGTGTGCGGGGCGTCCGTCGTGTGCGGGTTGCTGCCGGGTACGTCGTGGCCCGGTCCGTGCGCGCCCGTGGGCAGGTCGTGCCCCGGAGCCGTGTGGCCAGGAATGTCGTGCCCCGCGCCCGTCGGGAAGTGGTCGGTGGGGACGTGACCGCCGACGCCGCCCGGGACATGGCCGGGTACGTGGCTTGCCGGGTCGAAGTGTGCTGGGGCGGGGCCGAAGGATCCGTTCGGTACGTGGTTGGGTGTTCCGCCGGGTACGTGGCTCGCCGGGTCGAAGTGTGCTGGGGCGGGGCCGAAGGATCCGTTCGGTACGTGGCCGGGTGCTCCGCCCGGTACGTGGTCGAAGCCGCCTCCCGCGTGAACTCCCGACGGCACCGGCTGCTGAATCTGCCAGGACGACGGCAGGCCCGAGGTGTGGGGGACCGTGTCGTGCGGGATCGGAGTCGTTTCGACCACGCCGTTCGGGGCGACCAGATTCCCGTTGGGCTCCAGGAGGCGACCGTCGGGCAACTGCACCGAACCGTCGGGGAGTTTGGGGATCTCGATGGTGCTGATGCCCTTGAGGCCCTTGGTGATGTCGCCGATCTTGGAGAGGCCCGCGCCGGCGCTTTTGGCGATGTAGGTCATGGGGTCGATGACCTTGCCGGCCT
Source organism: Streptomyces sp. NPDC059832 (assembly GCF_042731715.1). Taxonomy (NCBI): domain Bacteria; kingdom Bacillati; phylum Actinomycetota; class Actinomycetes; order Kitasatosporales; family Streptomycetaceae; genus Streptomyces; species Streptomyces sp. NPDC059832. The sequence goes on from NZ_JBHWIY010000011.1 coordinate 314,431, forward strand.
TGCCCGCGACGGACAGCACCTTCGC